>NZ_JABAIG010000007.1:0-391532 GCF_012641385.1 Rhizobium sp. P28RR-XV | reverse complement strand
TGCGCTATCCGCGCCCACTGTTCGTCCCGAAGGATCAGACGATCCAAAACACCCATGACTGCCTCCAAAAGACAGTCTTGAATCTGATTTGCTCAGCCTTGGAAACCCAAGAGTCCACACCTCCTAGCACGCCAGCCCAAGTTCATACCAACATTTATGAGTTCGCGACCTAGTCCGTCGATTGAAATCAAGATGCGCACGATTGCGCCATGCGCCGAAATGGTGTGGCACTCCGGCATTTTCCCCACTAAGTAGAAAAACCGGGTTGGCAAACTCGAATTTGTTCGGTAAGTAGTTTCCATCGCTGCAAATCAATTAGAGGAGGCGTTGCATGACACCAGTATCCATCGAAACGCTTCCATCCGGAATGAGCCGAAATTAGGTCATTTCCGTTCGTTGCCCGCCACGGGGCACGACGTCATGCGGTTTTTCGTTTCCCCACAACTCAACCAATCCGCCGGGGGTTAGCTCGTTTTCCGTTCCGGCCGTGTCTATTAACTCTCGATTTTGGGGCCGGCTGACTAAACACGGAGCCGGACTGGTTAAAATGACTCGCAAGAAGTTCGACTTCCGTGCCGATGCTTATCGCAATGTGCTCGGCTTTGTTTTTCGTCAGTGGACCCATCGCCCCGCTCTGGTGGGCATCATTATTCTGCTGGTAATAACAAGCACCCTGGCCGAGGTCCTGGTGCCAGTGTTTTCCGGCCAGATCGTCGACGCAATTGCCAGCGGCAATAAGTCTGGCGATGCGATCCGTGCCTTCGCCATCGTCGTGACCCTCGGTCTGACGAGTGTTGCTTTACGCTGGTTTATCTTCAACGGGATCATCCGTCTGACGCTACGCATCATGGCAGACGTGGTCAATGACGGCTTCCACAAGGTGCAGCGCTTCTCGACCGATTGGCATGCCAATAGTTTCGCTGGCTCGACGGTTCGCAAGATCACTCGTGGCATGTGGGCGCTCGACTCGCTTAACGACCTGCTACTGATAGCCTTGCTGCCCTCGCTCGTCATGCTCGTGGGTGCCAGTATCGTGCTCGGCAGTTACTGGCCGATCATGGGGCTGATCGTGGCTGCAGGATCGCTGATCTATATTGGCGTGACTGTCGTTCTTTCCATGGGATACGTGTCGCCGGCGGCAAAGCTTGCTAATGCCTGGGATACCAAGCTGGGGGGTGCGCTAGCGGATGCCATCAGCTGCAACTCGGTGGTGAAGGCTTTCGGCGCTGAGCGTCGCGAGGAGGAACGCTTGCGCCATGTGCTGGCCAAGTGGGACATCCGAACGCGACGGACGTGGAAGCGCGGGACTCTGAACGGCACGATCCAGGGTTTCATGATGGTCTCGATGCAGGCTGGCATTCTTGGTACCGGCCTTGTCATGTGGCAGCAGGGGCTGGCGACGCCGGGCGACATCACATTCGTGCTGGCAATGTTTTTCGTCCTGCAGGGCTATCTACGCTCAGTAGGCCAGGACATTCGAAACCTGCAACGCGCCGTCAACGACATGGAAGAATTGGTCCTGCTCGACAAAACACCGCTCGGAATCGATGACAAGCCGAACGCGAAGGCCATCACGATCGGTAAGGGCGAAATCGTGTTCGATCGTGTCACCTTCCAATACGGGGCCCATCCTACACCGCTCTATGACGATTTCTCGGTCACCATCAACCCGGGCGAGCGCGTCGGATTGGTCGGACACTCTGGCTCGGGCAAGACGACCTTCGTCAAGCTCATCCAGCGTCTCCATGACGTGAAGTCCGGTTCGATCCGAATTGACGGACAGGATATCGCCCAGGTCACGCAATCGAGCCTGCGCAGCCAGATTGCCATCGTGCAACAGGAGCCGATCCTGTTTCATCGCACGCTCGCCGAAAACATCGCCTATGGCCGGCCGAACGCGTCACGGCGCGATATCGAGAATGCAGCGAAACAGGCCAGTGCACATCATTTCATCATGAGCCTGCCGAAGGGCTATGAGACGATGGTAGGGGAGCGCGGCGTCAAATTGTCCGGCGGAGAGCGTCAGCGTGTCGCCATCGCCAGAGCCTTTCTGGCTGACGCGCCCATTCTAATCCTGGACGAGGCGACCTCGAGCCTTGATAGCGAGAGCGAGGTGCAGATCCAGCAGGCGATGGAACGCCTTATGGAAGGCCGCACGACGCTCGTGATCGCGCATCGCCTTTCGACAGTGCGGGCGCTGGATCGTCTGTTGGTCTTCGACAAGGGAAAGATCGTGGAAGAGGGTGATCATCAAGCGCTCATTCGCCTCAATAACGGTATTTACCGCAGGCTGTTCGAACGACAGGCACTCGAACTGACCAAGGGGCTGGTGGCATGACGCAAACTCTTGAACTGCCAAGCGTCTGTTACAATATCGTTCTCAGGAGTGGTCCTTGGCATGGAAAGGAGGAACGAAATGCCACTCAACGATATTCTGTGGATCCGTCCGGTGACGATCCGGCTGCAATGCGGGTTGGAGCGCACTTTCACAGGAGTCTATGACGCTCTGGACTTTCTGGAAAATGAATGGCCCCTTCGGCATGGTGAGCGTCACGAGCGCGCGGTGAAGACCTGCCGCGGCGCACTCAATGGAAGCGTGCCTGCTGTCATTGCGAGAGAAGCGTTCCTGACGGCGTGTCTCGAAGCCGGAATGCCAACCGTGCTGGCGCCATCGAAGGCACCGCCGAAAGTGCGGCCGATGCGACTGGCGAGTGGGGGCTCCTTATAGCCTCTCACGTTTCTGAAGCCCGCCTCTCCGTAGGCGGGCTAGCGGACGCTTTGTTTGCCTGCTCGAACCAACTGAGATAGTACCGCCCGCCAATTTCGTCAGTGTGCGACTTTCAGAAGTCGGTCCCGACATGCCGCCGATCGCCCTCACGTCAGTCGGAACCTATTGCTGTCCAAGGCTGCTATCACCCGCTTCACCAAGCCGTCTCGATCATCGCCTTCGGTCGCTAGAACGTGCCGTTCGAGGGTTCCGAGTTCGGAGAACTGTTGGTGTAGCGCCGCGATGGGTTCGGGATCGGAAAGCGTATCTCCTCCTCGGTTGCGGCAGCGCTCGATCGCAGTCTCCAGGCGTGGGCGAAGCACGATGTAGTGTATCGGAAAGCTGATCGCTTCAAACGCGGCGAGAAACCAAGGCCCGATAATGCCATCGACGATGACAAAATAGCCGCCTTTGGCGTAGGTGGCCGCGACATTTGCCAAAACATCAAGCACAACCTTGTTCTGGCTGTGCGCTTCTGGAAGGTACGGTTTAATAGCCCCGTGCTTTATAAAATGCCAGAAATCATCGGAATGCAGATGCACCTTCGATGACCCGCTCAAAGCTGCCAGAGCCGACGCCGTCGTTGTTTTGCCCGCTCCCGGAGTACCGGTCAAAATGAGGATCTCACCTCTATGATCGATGTTCATCGACAACTCTTACTTTATGCTTCGAAGGATGTTTTCGTGGGCGCGGAGCGATTGTACAACATGCACCATCCACGACGGCTGCGTTCTCGCGTACTCAAGTCATGTCAGCATATGCATGGTAGTCACCCGATTGCCTATCCCTGAAAAGATAAATGGCTGGCTGGCCTCCTCGCGTGATTTCCGCGAAGTTGAAACTTCAGGAAAGTGCCATTCGTCAAGCGCGCTCCGGCAGGCGACTATTTTTGCGTCATCCGCCTCAGCCAATAGAGTGGCTCCGTCAATTTCGCCAACGAACACCATGGCGTCCGACTCGGAAAAAAGCCAGCTTTCAAATCCAGGCGTCCTGTTGCAGACCGCGTCTGGATATCGACAGCAAGGATACACAAGCAAATCTGTCCCAGGCGGAGCGCAACGAGCTTCGCGAAATCCTGACAGCCCTTCCGCAAGCATGGCGGAAGAGCGTCAGCAAGCAGGTTAAGCAGATCAAGAGTCGAAAATGAGCAAAGCAGGATCACGCATTTTGCAAGGCGCACGGGAAGCTCTTGCCTTTGCCAAGGGCGAAGCGGACGCCGTGGATTTTGCCATCCATATTCCGGCCGAAGTGGACGTCAAGGCCATTCGACAGAAGCTGGGATTGTCGCAGCAAGCCTGCGCGACGCGATATGGATTTTCAGTCGGCCGCCTGAGGGATTGCGAACAAAAGCGTTCCAGCATCGATGCTCCCTCTCGAATTTTGCTGACCGTCATCGACAAGGAGCCCGAGGCGGTCTATCGCGCGCTGTCCGCGGCCTGATCGATTCCTCGATCATTACTGCCATGCGACGCATCCAGCGGCACTTGACAGGTGCGAGAGGAGCCCAAATCCGCTCGGCCTAAGGTGACCAAACGAGCTTAACCCCCAGGATCGAGAGTAGGGTGGCTTTCGAAAGGGCTCGGTCGCAAATTCGAAGTTGAGCGGCGGAAATGCTTCTGCTCAGTTTTTTACGCGGCCAAGATTTCAGGTTCTGTCGCAAAGCCAAATGGCAACCTATCTTCGGCACTAAGCCCTCTAGTTTTCAGGGGAGTTTGTAATGTTCAACGCCCCCCACTTCGATCGATCGGTGATCGTGCTGTGCGTCCGTTGGTATCTGGCTTACAAATTGAGTCTGCGGAACCTGGAAGAGATGATGGCCGAACGCGGCATGAGTGTCGATCACTCCACCATCCATCGATGGGTCTCCACTTCTCCCCGCAGTTGCTGGAGCGCTTTAAACGTCGGAAGCGGTGCGTTACTGGCAAGTGGCATATGGGGCGAAACATACATCAAGGTCCGCAGCGAATGGATGAGTATTGAGACGCGGCACCCTTTGCCATTCATATCGCCGGCGCGACGAAGGCCCTCTCCGGGAACGCCTTCCCAACCACTTCCAGGAATGCCCGCACCTTAGCGCCGACCAGGCGGCGCGAGCTCTGCAGCGCCCAGATCTCCACCGGCGGCCCAGCTTGTGTTCCCCAATAGGCAAGCCTACCGGCTTCGATGTCTTCGGCAACAAGTAGCTTCGGCAGCATGGCTGCGCCGGCGCCCGCCAGCACGGCATCGCGGACCATCAGCAGCGACGAGAGGCGGAGAACAGGGTTCGGCCGCAGGACAATGTCCGCCTGTCTTCCGGAATTGATTCGCCAGAGGCTCCCAGGCGGTGTTGCGGAGAGCAGGACAGCCCTGACGGCAGCTTCGTTGCCCTCCGCACTTGAAACGGGACGCGGCATGCCGGGCGGTCCCACGATCAGACGTTCATCATTTAGGAAACGGCGGCCGACGAGGCGTTCGTCCGGCGATGGGTCGATCCGGATGATCAGATCATAGCCGTCTTCAACCGGATCGACCTTGCGATCGTCGGCAACGATTTCGAGTTGGACCTCCGGATAGGCCAGAGCAAACCGTGCACCGATCCGGGGTAGCGCAACATGCGCGAAAACGACAGGTGCGCTAACCCGCAACCTGCCTTTCGGCGTAGATGCGCCAAGCACAACCGCCTCACCGGCCTCAGCGATTTCACTCAGCAGCCCGTGTGTGCGCTCATGAAGCGCTCGTCCCTCGTCGGTCAATCGCAAGGTCTGGGACCCCCGCTCGATCAGCCTCACACCGAGGCTCTCCTCGAGTTCGGCGACGCGGCGTGACAGCGTGGCCTTGGAGCGTCCGGAGACGCGGGCAGCGCGGCCGAACCCGCTATTAGCAGCGACAAGGTCGAAGTCGGACAAAGCCTGAAGATCCATCATGATGTTCCATATTCGAGACACATAGTCCCGATATTGGCATCTCCAAAACGAGAATGAAACGGATATCTTCTCCTTCGTCAGATGCAACACAAACACCGACACAAGGAGATTTTGATATGAGCATTCTCGTTTCAGGCAGCACAGGAACTATCGGGTCGCAGGTCCTGGCCCATCTTCAAACTCGCAACGCCGATGTTCGCGCCCTGACGCGCTCCCCCGAGACGGCGCAGCTTCCCGCTGGCGTAACGGCGGCCCGTGGTGATCTTGCCGATCCTGATTCGGTGCGCGCAGCACTCGAAGGCGTCAGCACACTGTTCGTGCTCGCCCCCAACGTCGCCGATGAACTGACGCAGGCGATGCTGACCCTGACGGTCGCCCATGAGGCCGGCGTCAAGGGCATCGTCTATCTCTCGGTCTTCGGCGGCGACGCCTACGCCGACGTGCCGCACTTCGCCGGCAAGTACACGGTCGAGCGGATGATCGAAGCACTCGATCTGCCGGCGACGGTCCTGCGTCCCGCCTACTTCATCCAGAACGATCTTCGTCAGAAGGACGGACTGTTGAAGGCCGGTGTCTACGCCTCGCCGATCGGCAAGAAAGGTGTCTCGATGGTCGATATCCGCGATATCGGCGAGGCCGCGGCGATCGAGCTGGTTCGCCGTGAACAATCCCCGACACCGCTTGCCCGCGAGACCTATGCTCTGGTTGGTCCCGACAGCCTGACCGGCGAAGGGATTGCCGGCATCTGGAGCATGCCCTCGGCCGCGCGGTCCGCTACGGTGGCGACGATCTCGTCGTCATGGAACAGCGCACGAAAACCATGCTGCCCGCCTGGCATGCGCTCGACCTGCGTCTGATGTTCAGCCGGTATCAGACGGAAGGCGCGGTGGCCAGCGCTGATGAGATCGCGCGTCTGACCAAGTTACTCGGTCGTGCGCCGCGCTCCTATGCCGCTTTTGCAAAAGATGCCGCCACCCAGTGGGCGAAGGGCTGATCACGGGCTTGCTCCTACCTCACAGCCAATAAAAGCGATCTGCCATGATGACGATCCAACCACTCTCGACAGAAGACGCGCCTGCCGTGGCTGCGATGCGACAAGCCGCATCGGCCCATAAGGGCGAGGCACTCGGGCCGGAGGCGCGACCGATGTTCGACGCCATGTTTGTCGCAACACCCGCTGAGGAGGATGTCCAAGTGGAGGCAGCGACGGTCGGCGGCATTGCCGGCTCTTGGCTCCGAGTGGCAAGCGCACGACCGGGCGCATGCATCCTCTACCTTCACGGCGGCGGCTATGTGCTCGGCTCGGCCCAGGCGTTTACCAGTTTCGTCGGCCAGATCGCGGCACGCGTCGGCGCAGATGCTTTCGTCCCGGACTACCGACTGGCGCCTGAACACCCGTTTCCGGCCGCGATCGACGATGCGGTCGCCGCCTATCGGGGCCTCGTTTCTGAGGGGGCGGAAAGGGCCGTGGTTGTCGGTGACTCGGTCGGCGGCGGGCTGACGCTGGCGCTGCTATCGATCCTTGCCGCCGACAAGACGAAGGGCATGGTGCAACCGGTTGGCGCAGCAGTGATGTCGCCATGGACCGATCTGACGCTCACCGGCGAGAGCTTCGAGACAAGGGCCGAGGCAGACCCGATCTGCACGCGCGGAGTCCTCCGTGGCTTCTCCGAGATGTACCTTCAAGGCCAGGATGCCACGCTTCCCGATGCATCACCGCTTTACGCCCCACTCAACGGACTGCCGCCCATCCGCATCGATGTCGGCGACAACGAGGTACTGCTCTCCGACGCCATTCATTATGCTGAGCGAGCGCAAGCGGCGGGCGTGGAGATCACGCTAACGGTCTGGGAAGGCATGCCGCATGTGTTCCAATCTTCCCTCGGCCAGTTTTTCGCGGCCGAACGGTCGGTGAACGCGATCGGTGAGTTCCTGCGCCATAGGCTCGAAACCCTGTCCGAAAACGCCGACCCTTCCAACCCACTCAAAGGAGCTTGACCATGACACGTGTATTGTCTGTAGGCCAGGAGCCTGAGACCGTTGACTTTTCCGACCCCTCTTTGCCGCCCGGGTCTAATGCCGAAAAAATCCAGGCTGGCATCGACATCGCAAAAACGACCATGACCGAGCGCGGTTGGAACGGTGACACCTGCATGATCGCTCCCGATGACAGCGGCATCGCAACATTGGCCACGCAATTGGCGAGCGTAGACTACGATTGCATCGTGATCGGCGGCGGCCCGCGCCTGCCGCCCAAAGGGTTACCGCTCTTTGAGAAGGTCGTGAACGCGATCCACCAGGGCGCACCGAAGGCAGCGACCGCATTCAGCACGCCTCCCGAGGATACGGCGCAGGCCGCGGCGCGGTAGATCGGCGACCGCCCTCACTGACTTAGTCCATTGGTGTCGGGTTGATGCTTCCCTACCCATCAGCACAATTTCGGAGATTTGACATGAAAGTACTTGTATTGGGCGCGACCGGCGCCACCGGTCGGCTGATCGTCGGCAAGGCCATCGCAAAGGGATACGAGGTGGCTGCCCTCGTTCGTTCCAAGGCAAAAGCCGCGGACCTCGCTGGCGCCCAGCTGATCGAAGGCGAGGCCCGCGATCCCGTAGCACTTACCCGCGCTATCGCCGGCTGTGACGCTGTCGTCAGTTCGCTGGGGACGGCCATGAGCCCGTTCAAGGAGGTAACTCTGCTCTCGACGGCGACGCGCGCACTGGTTGGCGTTATGGCTGCACAGAAGGTCCGTCGTCTGGTGTGCATCACCGGCCTCGGCGCCAGCGACAGCCGTGGCCATGGCGGCTTCTTCTTCGACCGGCTGTTCCTGCCGTTGATGCTGCGAAAGGTCTATGAAGACAAGGATCGCCAGGAGGATGCGATCCGGGCGAGCGAGCTCGATTGGACCATCGTCCGCCCAACGGTGCTCAACGACAAGCCGGCGCGCGGTCACATCAATGCGTTGTCCGACCTGTCTGGCGTCCATGGCGGAACCATCTCCCGAGCCGATGTCGCCGAATTTGTCGTGCAGCAGATCTGCGTGGATACGTGGTTGCGCAAAGCACCGCTGATCACGTGGTAGGATTGATTGCATCGGCATAAATGCCTTAGCATCGCAGTCGGGAGACCGGCAGCAGGTCAACCCTTTAGGATATATGATGACCATAGACGTCGTGAAGGTCAGGCGCGAGACGCCGGGTGTCCTCCATCGTATCCACCTGAACAATGCTGGCTCAGGATTGATGCCACTGGCGGTACTGGACGCCATGCTCGGTTACCTGACGCGCGAGGCCGAGATTGGTGGTTACGAAGCTGCCAGTGAGGCGGCCACAGAACTTGATGGTGTCTACGATAGCGTCGCACGCCTCTTGGGTGCCAGTCGTGACGAGATTGCGCTAACGGAAAACGCGACCGTGGCGTGGCAGCTTGCGTTCTATGCCCTGTCTTTCCAACCAGGAGACCGAATTCTAACAACGCGGGCGGAATATGCCGCGAACTATGTCGCCTTCCTGCAGGTCTCCAGGCGCACAGGCGCTGTTATAGAAGTCATTCCGGACGATGCTGACGGTGTATTGGATCCCCAAGCCCTTGAGCAGATGATCGATGACCGCGTCAAGATCATCGCAATCACGTGGGTCCCGACAAACGGTGGCCTTCGCAACCCAGCCGCAGCGGTAGGCGAGATAGCACGGCGCCGCGGTGTAATCTTTCTGCTTGACGCGTGCCAAGCGGTTGGTCAGATGCCCACACGAGTGGACGAACTCGGCTGCGATATTCTGACTGCGACCGGCCGCAAATTCTTGCGCGGCCCGCGCGGTACCGGTTTTCTTTATGTCCGCCGTGACCTAATGCTCACGATGGATCCGCCAATGATCGATCACTTCGCCGCACCGTGGGTTACCCCTGACCGCTACAAGTTGCGTGGTGACGCCCGGCGTTTTGAGACCTGGGAAAACAACTACGCCGCTCGCCTTGGGCTAGGACGAGCTGTCGATTACGCACTGCAGTTAGGTCTGGAGGATATCGAGACGCGTTGCAGCATCCTGTCCGCCCGTTTGCGAGAAGGCCTGCGAGCACTGCCCGGGATTGTCATCCATGACCTTGGCCGCAATCCGGTCTCCATTGTTTCGTTCTCGGTCGAGAAACGCGATGCAACGACCGTAAAGGCCGAGCTTACACAATTGGGTTATAACGTCAGTATATCCGCACCCTCGAGCACACTTCTTGATGCTACGGCGCGCCATTTGCCTGCGGTGGTTCGAGCATCCCCGCATTATTACAATACCGATGACGAAATAGAGAGCTTTGTTCGAGCGGTCGCCAGCAGCAAGCCATGAACCTCGTCTGCCGCGAGTGGCTTCGGCTCGTCGCAAGGGGGCTGTGCCTCCTACGGCTCTGAAAACAAGACGACCTGCGTTTTGATCTCTTCTTTGTCCATCTCCAGAATACGATAGCCGAATGTCCCTGTATCGTCCTTGAGGCAATCGGACTGCTTGACGATCTGATAGGAGACTGCCGGCGAGACATATTGCCAGATGTTTGCTTCTCGGGCTTCGTCGATCATGTGATAGTGACCGCAAAACAGGGACACCCGGCAACCCATGCCGATCAGAAGCGACCTGACCTCGTCCCGATCGCGCAGTGCTGCACCGGTTCGATCTATCGGCGTGTCGAGCGGAACGATCGGATGGTGCAGAAAGATTGCGGCCCGCTTCACACCCTCGAGTTCTCGGGCGAGCCACTTGCGCTGGCCGTCGCCGACGGCGTTGTCGGAAGTATCGAGGAAAATACGTTTCAGATGCGGATCTTGCTGCGAGTAGCACAGTTTGCCTGCCACGGTACCGCCGCCCTTGTCATAGTACGGCGTGACATTGACGTAGGTATCGTGGTTGCCGAGGATAAGCGACACATCGAAGGCATAGGCGCGGAGGAGTTCGAAAAAGCCGGCGACCGAATGTGCGGTGCCGATATCGCCGCCGAAGACGACCTTGGAAATGCCCTTACGGGCGATGTCGTCGAGGACCAAGCGCAAATGGTGCTCGTGCTCTTGTGGTGTCGCCTCATAGCCCATCTTGGTGCCGGTAATTTCGCCTTTGGCAATCAGTTTCTGCCCGAGATGAACGTCGGTGAAAAAGGCGAGGATGGTCTTCGTCATGGATCGGTTCCGTGGCAATTGCTTGAGCGTCCAGTCTACGACGGCAATTCGCCTCAATGCTTCGATGCGCGTCGAAACATGCAAACTATTTCGGTGTTATGGTGCAGCCTGATATGAAGAGACCTAGACATGACGACCCAGCCGAACATAGCCGCCGTTGCCCTCCTCATTGCCGAGCCTGCCCGGGCCGCCATGCTGTCGGCGCTCCTCGATGGCCGGGCGCGGCCAGCCGGCGAACTCGCCCATGCCGCCAGCGTAACGCCACAGACGGCCAGTTCCCATCTCGGCAAATTATTGGCCGGCGGGCTGCTGGCCGTGGAAACCCAGGGGCGGCACCGATACTATCGTCTCGCCGGTTCCCATATCGCGCTGGCGCTCGAGACCCTGGCCTCGATCGGTCCGACGGAATCCGTGCGAAGAAAGCCGCTGACCCGGGGCGCGCAGAAGCTTCGGTTCGCGCGATGCTGCTACGATCATCTGGCCGGCCGGGTCGGGATCGCCGTGACCCACGGGTTGTTGGAGAAGGGGTTCCTTGTCGCGGCCGAAAAGAAGCGGTTCGACCTCACGCCAGCCGGTACAAAGTGGTTCGACCGCATGGGCGTGGACACGACCGCGATCAAGCCGACGCGCTATGGGCTTGCTCGCCAGTGTCTCGATTGGACGGAGCGGCAACATCATCTTGCTGGCCCCCTTGGCGTTCACCTCATCAATCTCCTCTTTGCAGAAAGCTGCATACGTCGGTTGCCATCGTCGCGCGCCGTTGACGTGATGCCAAAAGGCTGGAAGGTGCTGAAGGAGCATTTGGGCATCGAGGAATGGAGCTTGCTCTGAGATGCACTCTACCTGACTTCACTTCCGCAAAGGCCGCCGCCGAAGAATGAGATGGCTGCGACGCATGCTGCGTCTAGGTTGCTGACGACGATGTCCGGCTCGGGTTCGGTCCGGATCATGGCGTCGCATCCCTCGGCGCTGGCGGGGTCGAGCGCATGGCCGCGGGCGCGACTGTCGAGGTGTGTCACGGCCGCATCGACTTTCTCCCTTGTGCGGCCATTGATGATCACCTCTGCGCCGGCATGGTGGAGCTCGCGAGCAATGGCGAATCCGATGCTTTCAGTAGATCCTGTGACGAGGGCGACTTTGCCCGAAAGATCGATGTTCAACGTGCTTCTCCTGGAAGGTTGACCGGGCGGAGTGTTCGTCGCGCCGCCACGGTTTGTTGGATGAACGGGTCGCTTAGGCTCGCGATACAGATGTCCTGTTCGGCAAGATCAGATGGCTCGGACGACGAGCGCTTGGCCGCCTCGCGTCAGGCGAAGATCAAGCCAAGGCTCTACGTCGATTGAACCTGCCGCAGCGGCCTCAGACCGCCGCATCGAGAGTATCAACGATCTTGACTGTTGCCAGCAGATGGCCGATTTCCGAACCCGTCAGGCCGGCGTCGGTATCACCCAGCGCATCCGCGATCGCCTGGAGTTGAGATCGCGTGAAGGTTTTCATGTCTACTCTCTCTCGCGTACATCTACTTCCTGGCAAATTTCGCCGACGCTATGAGCGCGCGAATTCCAGCAACAGTTTAATCTCGTGGTTATCGGCCGCCCGAAGTGCCGCCACGTAACGCGCCCGAGTCTCGCCAGCATCGATCAAGTTCGACCGTCCCCATGAAAATGGCGGCCGCTGAAGCTGGCGTGCTAACAGGTCTCCCACCAGACGGGAGAACCGCCCATTTCCGTTTGGAAAGGGATGTATGGCGACCAAACGATGACTGAATCGGACGGCTATCTCGTCGGGTGAGTATGCTTCGTGTTCGACCCAATAGCGTGCATCGTCGACTATATGTCTGACATCCGTCGCGATGCGGTAGGCATCGACGCCGATGTTTCGAGGTGTCGTGCGGTACTGTCCCGTCCACCGCCACACGTCGCCAAACATGCGACGGTGCAGTTCGTTGAGCAGATCCTGATCGAGAACGTTACGCTTGCGCGACATCGCCCAGCGCAAGCCTTCGCCAATATTTATCTGCTCGGCCTCATTCAGTTCGTGCCTGAGGGTAATGTAGGACGGAATGAGTTGTTCTCGCTCCTCGGCAGTCAACGGCGTATTGGCTTCGTCATCGTCCAGAAATAGAGGATCGTCTTCCATGGGGATCAATCATCCTCCCATAGGCGTCGTCCAGATTCTGCAAGCATTGCATCGACCAGGCGACGGCGCTCTTCCTCAAGATCCGACTTGAGCAAAGCCTGATTCTCCAGACGCATCGTGTGATCGAGCCGGACGATGTCCTGCCCCGCCTTTTCTGCCGCCCGCTCACGAAGGATAACGTCAAGGGGCTTGGTAGGAACGAAAGCATATATAAACGTGCAGTTTAACGCCGCCGCGGCTTCGCGAAGCGTTTTGATCGTCGTTGCGCCAGAAACTTCCGCCTTCTCTATAGCCGGGATACGAGAGGGTGCCGCGCCCATCCGAGCCGCAAGCTGGCGGGTGCTCATGCCTAACGCTTCACGGATGGCTTTCATCCAACCACGAGGGGGAGCCATGAGCTCAAGCTCCCGGAGGGGCGCGAGACGTCGCTCGAGATGCTTACGCGCGAGGGCAGCCTGTTGCATGTTCATAAATGTATGTCCATTTTGATCCAGAAAAAACACATAAATCAGATCAGAAATTGCGAATTTGCTCCTTTATATCAGAGCATACCCCCTAATGACAGCATAATTTAGTGAGCACCTTGCCGTTTTGAAAACCATTCCCCGATAGACCTTACCAACGTTTCGTTGGTGCAATGAAGGGCGAAAGAGCGCTGACAATTTTCAGCGAGACTTTTGATGAGCGATTTTAAGCAGCGTCATTTTCAGGGCGAGGTGATCTTGTGGGCGGTTCGCTGGTAATGCCGCTATAGGGTGAGCTTGCTATCGCTGATGACGACGCCCGAACTCTTGGCCGCGGCAAGGGCCGAATGGGCGGGCAAGACCGACGGGCAGGCGTATATCTGCCCGATATCCGACAATGTGATGCCTGGATCGGCTCATGGCCGTAAAACCACCTCATTCCGTTAGCGATGGCTGACCTATTGACTTGCATCCAACCCGCTTGCAGCATCCTATGGAAACGCACTAAGGGTAGGGAAGTCGACGGCAGGGGATTGCAGAATTCCCAGCTGTCGAACCTCCAGCGACGTCGGAAGAGGCGAAGATGACAAGCTCCGAATGGCGAGTGGGAGTGCTCTTTTCCAGAAGCGGAATCAGCGAAATTACGGAAACCGAGCACTTCCTTGGCACCGCGCTTGCGATCGAAGAGGTCAATGCAGCCGGAGGCGTGCTTGGCAAGCCTATCGTTCCGATCGCCTACGATCCAGGCGGCGATCAAACCGCCTATCGCAATCTCGCGCGGCGCCTCCTGGCCGACGACGACGTCAATATCATCTTCGGCGCGTCGATGTCGGCCAGCCGCAAGGCCGTGCTGCCGATTGTCGAGCGGCACAACGGGTTGTTGTTTTATCCCTCGATGTACGAAGGCTTTGAATATTCCGAGAATGTCGTCTACACCGGCGCCACCCTCAATCAGAACACCTTTGCGCTCGCCGAATACCTCCTGCGCAACCACGGACGCCGGATTTTCTTCGTCGGCGCTGATTATATCTACCCACGCGAATCCAATCGGGTCATGCGGGACGTCGTGGAGGCAAAGGGCGGCGAGGTCGTCAGCGAGCGATATCTTCCTCTTCATGCCGACGAGCAAACGCTGCGGTCGGTCATTTCCGACATCGTTCGCCTCCAGCCGGACGCCGTCTTCTCAACGATTATAGGGCGGCCTGCACAGCGCTTCTATCGCATGTATGCCGAGGCCGGCATCGATCGCAAGCGGGTTCCGATCGCCAGTCTGACCATGGCCGAGACCGAGATACGCGAGATAGGAGCCGATGCCTGCACAGGCCACATTCTCTCGGCGACTTATTTCCAGACGGTCGAGAACGAGGCGAATGACCGTTTCGTCAGCGCCTTCAAGAGCCGCTTCGGCGAAGAGGTGACGACGAGCGTCTGGTCGCAGCCGGCCTATGCACAAGTTCATCTTTTCGCCCGGGCGCTTGCCCGAGCGGGCTCGCTCGAGACCCATCGCATTTCCGAAGAAATTCTCATGGAAGATTTTCTTGCGCCGGAAGGCCGTATCAACTTCGACGCCGATACCCGTCATCTCTGGCTGCATCCGCGCATCGGTGTGGCGCGGGCCGACGGGCTGTTCGAGATTGCCTGGCAGGCGCCTGGTCCGATCCGGCCGGACCCGTATCTGACGGCTTCGCGTTTCGAAGACGTCTGGCTGGAGGCCTGAGATGACGGGACCTAGCAGGATCATTCAGGATCTGCGGCGCGCGCGCGTTCTGGTCGTCCACCCACGCGATGAAGACGGCAACACATTGATCGCTCATCTGAAACGCCTTGGTTGTGAGGTCAGGGCGACCTGGCCGTTGCCACCGGCCTTGCCTCCCGACGTAGACACGGTCTTCCTGCATGTCGAGGACATGCACGTCGAACACGCGCTGCAGATCATCGACCTCCAGCAAACGGCGATCATCGGCATCCTGACCTATGAGAGCCCGACAGCACTCCAGGCGATCATCGATCTCAACGCCCACGGCGTCATCAGCAAACCGCTACGGCCGCTCGGCATCCTCACGCAGTTCGCGCTGGCGCGTTATCGGCAGAGCTACGAAAAGAGGCTGGCCGGCAAGGTGCAGAAACTCGAGGAAACATTGAAAAGCCGCCGGCTGGTCGAAAAAGCCGTTTCGGCGCTGCGGGTCATGAACGGCCTCGACGAGGAGGCGGCCTATAAGCTGTTGCGCGACCAGGCAACGTCGAAGCGCGTTCCCATGGCGACAATCGCCGAATCCATCATTGCCGCGCAAGACACGATGAAAAGCCTCGGACTGTCCCTTGGCGGGAAAAGTGAACTCTAAGCCCAGGGACTATCGCTCGGCGATTTTTAAAAAATGTCTGACAGGGGCGCTTGACGGTCGCGTCGTCACATGAAAACTTAATGGTAACGAGCAGGTTTGCTCAGCGGCAGGGCTGCCGCGTTTACATTGTGGCTATGTAGCCTCTGGTTCACGGATTGAATTCCGTGCCAGAGGTTTTTTGCGTTTGGAGACAAGATTGAGCGTCAAGGCCTCAACGGCACGGACGGTAACCGTCGCGACTGTCCAGTTCGAACCGATCGTCGGTGATCGTGTCCATAATCTTGCTGCCATCGAGCGGCTGGCGAGGACGGCGAAAGCCCAAGGTGCGGAGATCCTTGTCCTGCCGGAGCTGGCCGATAGCGGCTATAGCTTCCGGGACGGCGACGAGGTTGCAGCATTGGCCGGCCCGGTGCCAGGCGGTCAGAGTGCTGAGCTGCTGCGCCGTCTTGCCGGGGAGCTCGGTCTCTACATCGTCAGTGGTATAGCCGAGCAGGACGGCGATCGGTTTTACAACAGCGCTCTTCTGTGCGGTCCAGAGGGATATATCGGCAAATACCGCAAGCTCCATCTCTGGAACGATGAAAATCGTTTTTTCAAGAAAGGCGATCTTGGGTTGCCGGTTTTCGATCTGCCCTTTGGGCGCATCGGTATCGCGATCTGCTACGATGGCTGGTTTCCCGAAACGTTTCGCGAGCTGGCGCTGGCCGGTGCCGAGCTGGTCTGCGTGCCCACCAACTGGGTGCCGATGGCCGGCGCGGAAAGCGCTCCCGAGCCGATGGCCAATATTCTGCACAAGGCCGCCGCGCACACCAACGGCCTTTACATCGCCTGCGCCGACCGGATCGGCATCGAGCGCGGCCAACTCTTCATCGGCCGCAGCCTTATTGTCGGCCCTCAAGGCTGGCCAGTGTCCGGTCCGGCGAGCACGGATCGCGAGGAAATCCTCTTTGCGCAAATCGATCTGTCGCGCGTGGCTGAAATTCGCACGCTCAACAGCTTCAATCATCTGCTCGGCGACCGCCGCGCAGATGTCTACGGGTAATGATATCAACCCAAATCAAAAAAAGGGAACAAAATGCAAATGAAAACCATCGTCCTCACACTGGCATCGGCGGCATGCGCCACAGCAGCTTTTGCCGCGGACCCGATCAAGATCGGCGTACCGGTCGGGCTCTCCGGAGCAAACAGCGTGGTCGCGCCGTCCGTCGTTCAGGCTGCCCAACTCGCCGTTGAAGAAATCAATGCCAAAGGCGGGGTGCTCGGACGCGCGCTGGAGCTTGAGATCGCCGACGACGCATCCGGTGCGGCCGGCGCGCAAAAAGCCTTCGATTCCCTTGTCTTCCAGAAGGAGGTGAATGTCGTCATCTCCATGGAGACGAGTGCCGCTCGCAATGCTGGACTGCCGATCATTTCAAAGGGCGACGTGCCGTATATCTACACGTCCTTCTACGAAGGCAAATCCTGCAACGCCAATCTCTTCGTCGATGCCTGGGTTCCCGAGCAACAGGTTCCGCCCGTCGTCGACAATTTCATGAGCAAACAGGGCGCGAAGAAGTTCTTCCTCATCGGCTCGGATTATGCCTTCGGGCGTGGCATGCTGAGCTTTGCCAAAGGCTATATCGAAAAAGCCGGCGCCCAGGTCGTCGGCGAGGAATATCTGCCGATGGACGGCAGCGACTGGACGGCGATCATCTCCAAGATCAAGTCCTCCGGGGCCGATGCCATCATCACGTCGACGGCCGGCGGCGCACCGAACGTGACCTTGACCAAACAACTGCGCTCGGCCGGCGTCACCCTGCCTTACGGCAATCTCGCCGTCGACGAGGGAACCGCCAAGAGCATGGGCGCGGATGCCAAGGGCATCTTTCTCTCCGCTTCCTACGTGACCGGTATCGACAGCCCCGAAAACAAGGCGTTTCTCTCGGCCATGGACAAGAAGTTCGGCAAGGAGCTGCGCACTCCCAACGACCTTTCCGTCCCGCAATATGAGGCGATCTACCTTTACAAGGCAGCCGTCGAGAAGGCCGGCAGCACCGATACGGCAAAGGTTCTCAAGGCTCTTCCCGAGGTATCCTTCACCGGTCCGCGCGGCAAGAACTCCATGAACAAGCAGCACCACGCGCCGCTGACCATGTATCTTGGCCAGGTAAAGGATGACGGCAGCGTCGCGGTCGTCGATAGCTTTAAGGACGTCGATCCCGGCAACCAGTGCCCGAAGCTCTGAAACCAGAGTGGCGGGGCAGGATGCCCCGCCTCCAGCATCGGAGTTCCAGAAATGACGCTCTTTTTCGATATCGTCAGCACTGCAGCCATTCTCTTCATCGTTGCCGCGGGGCTGCTTGCGATCTTCGGCGTGCTGAAGATCATCAATTTCGCGCATGGCGCATGGCTGACCATCGGGGCTTACTGCGCTGTGGTCGTCAGCGGATTCGGCCTCAATCCATGGCTTGCCATTCCCTTCGCCTTCCTAGTCGGAGCAGTTCTCGGCGGTATCGCCGAACGGTTCATCGTCCGGCCTTTGTATCGCCGGCCACTCGATGCCATTCTTGCGACCTGGGGCCTTGGCATCGTCATCGGCCAGCTCATCACCCTTTGGTTTGGCCGCGATGTGCAGTTCACCCCGGCGCTACTTCCCGGCACTTTCGATCTGTTTGGCGTCGGCTATTCGTCCTACCGCCTTTTCGCCATTGTCGCCGCGATCGCGCTGGGCCTCGGCTTCACCTTTCTTTTGGATGGCACACGCCTTGGTCTTTCCGCCCGGGCCGTCATCATGAACGAAACGCTGGCGCGCGTACTCGGCATTGATACGGAAAAGGTGCGGCTCGCAACTTTCATGATCGGCGCCGGCCTTGCCGCCTTGGCCGGCGTGCTGCTCGCACCGCTGACCAGCGTCGATCCCAATATGGGCGTCGCCTGGCTGACGGGCGCATTCATGCTGGTGATAGTAGCAGGCTCTTCTTTCGGTGCGCTTGCTGCCGCCTGTCTCATCTTCGGTGCCGCTCAGGTACTGGTCAGCACCTATTTCAGTCCCATCCTCGGCGGCATCACCGTAGCCGTCCTCTGCGCGGTCGTGCTGCGCATACGCCCGAAAGGATTTGCCCGTGCCTGATAAACAGAAACTCCGGCTTGTCCTGCTATTGCTGCTGGCGCTCGCCGCAATCCTGCTGATTGTCTTTGGACCGATGTTTCTTGGCCGCTTCAGTCTCAACGTCCTCACACGGTCGATGATCTACGCCATGCTGGCGATCACTGTCGACTTGCTCTGGGGCTATACGGGCGTGCTCACCTTCGGGCAGGCGGCATTTTTTGGTGTTGGTGCCTATGCCACCGCGATGGTTCTCACCCATATTGGCGCAAGTCCGCCCTTATTTCTCCTCGCGCTTGCCGTCGCCATCCTCGTTCCGCTCCTGCTTGGCCTTGCGGTCGGCTGGCTGTCTTTCTATCATGGGTCGACGCCGCTCTATGCCACCGTGATTTCGCTCGTCGTACCGATCGTCATCACACAGCTCATCTTTTCGGGCGGCACTTGGACCGGTTCATCGAGCGGCCTCGTCGGTTACGAAACTCTCCCGCTCGGGCTTCCCGGCTATTTCCGCTTGTCGGGCGCGTGCCTGCTGGTCTTGGCCGTTCTTGCAATAATCTTTGTCCGGTCGGACGCCGGCCGTCTGCTCGGTGCAATCCGCGACAACGAATCGCGCATCGCTTATCTTGGCATGAACCCAGCTCGGCTGAAGATCGTCCTGACGAGCGTTCTAGCTGGCGTATGCGGCCTGGCGGGCTTCCTTTATGCCAACGCATCCGGTGTCGTCGCACCTGAGAACACCGGCTTCGTTTTCGGCACCGAACTCGTCGTCTGGACGGCGCTCGGCGGCCGCGGGACGATTGTCGGCCCCCTGGTCGGGGCAGTTGGTATCGATTATCTGAGCGCCAGTCTCTCTGGCGACCTGCCCTTCTTGTGGCAATTGATCGTTGGCGCGCTTTTCGTCCTTATGATCATCGTCTTGCCTGGAGGCCTTGCATCGCTTGTGACGCGTTTCCTGCAATCGGCAAGCTCCAACAGCACTCTGAAGTCATTTCCGGCGCCGACAGCCCTTAATGAGGGGGGCGTCGCAGGCAAAAATCTTCTGTCGATCCGTGGCCTCGGCAAGGCCTATGGCAGCCTCTCCGTCCTCAAGGGGATCGATCTTGAAATTGGAAGGGGAGAGCTCGTCAGCCTCGTCGGCCCGAACGGTGCCGGTAAGACCACACTGATGCGCTGCCTCTCGGACGGCACTCAGCAGATCGAAGGCCAGGTGGATATCGGTGGCACGAGCATCGCCGGTCGCGCGCCTGAACGGATCGTCGCGCTCGGCGTCGGGCGCAAATTCCAGATCGCCAGCATCTTCGACAGCATGACCATTGGCCAGTGCCTGAAGATGGCGCGTCTCAGCCATGAAACGCCCAGCCCGGTGCGATCGCTTGCCGAGATAATACTGCCTGCGGCTGCAATCGAGATTCTGACGTTGACGGGCATGGCGGACATGCTCGACAAGCCGGTATCGCTGCTGTCGCATGGTCAAAGGCAGGCTCTCGAACTGGCGATGGTCGTCGCTCTGGAACCTCGCGTCATTCTTCTCGACGAACCGACGGCGGGTCTCACCAAGACCGAGCGTATGACCATCGGTACCATTCTCAGGAAGCTGACGGAGGAGATGGGGTTTGCCGCCATCCTGGTCGAGCACGATCTGGATTTCGTGCGCAATATATCGAGCCGCATCGTCGTTCTCCATCAGGGCAAGCTCGTCCTCGACGGCACCGTGGATGAGATTGTCAATTCCGAAACGGTCCGTACCATCTACGCGGGAGGCGCCCATGGCTGAAGCGTTCAAACTCAAGCTCACTGGCGTATCGAGTGGATATGGTGCGGTCGATGTCGTCAATGGCGTGTCGCTCGCCATTCGGCCGGGCGAGATCTTCGCCCTCATGGGCAAAAACGGCATGGGCAAGACAACGCTGCTGAAGACGATTCTTGGCTTCCTGCGTGTTGGCAAAGGCAAGATCGAGGTAGACGGTGCTGTTATTGCCGGCAGGAAGCCCACGGAGCTGATCGCCTCCGGCATCGGCTATGCGCCGCAGGAGTTGCCGCTGTTTCAGGATCTTTCCATCCGCGACAATCTGCGCCTGGCGCTCACGAACGATCACGATCTGGCATCCGCTCTGGACAGGGTCTACGGCTATTTCCCGTTCCTGAAGGACCGTCTGGTTCAGAAGGCCGGGACCCTGTCGGGCGGGGAACAGAAGATGCTGATCCTGGCGCGTGCGCTGATGCTGCGGCCAAAGCTCCTTCTGATCGATGAGATTTCCGAGGGCCTCCAACCCTCCGTCGTCCACAACATCGCCGATGCATTGAGGGATGACCGTGAGAGGCGCGGCACGACCATCCTTCTGGTCGAGCAGAACCTGGACTTCGCTCTTTCCGTGGCGGATCGCTGGGCTATTCTCAAACTCGGGACGATCGAGGACGAAAGTTCCAATGGGCCGGACAGCCGCGGCCGCGTTCTGCAGCATCTGAAAATCTAGGGAGCGGGCATGCGGCTGCCGGCCCGCTTTCCGGCCTTCGCCTGGCCGTCAAGGATCTTTCAGATGTTAGTGGTTATCCGGCGGCCGCCAGCAATGCCATGTTATTCGCTACCTCCGGCATCAAGACGTCGACAGCACCCCTAGTTCAGACCCCTCTTGCATGCGGGTGCCGAGTTTGTCGGCAAGACCAATACGGATGAACTCGTCTATTCCCTCATCGGCGGCAACATCCAGCTCGGTATGCCGATCAATCCTTCCGATCCCGATCTCATTCCGGGTGATTCATCTTCGGGCTCGGCCGTCGCGGCCGCTGCGGGCCTTGCGGATATCGGCCTCGGAACGGATACGTCCGGCTCCATCCGTCTGCCCGCCGCCATCGCCGGACTCATCGGCTGGCAGCCGAGATCTTGTGCGGAACGGGCGGTTCGGTACTGAGACCGAGGCGGTGCGTGCAGGTATTCGCATGCTTGCCGATCACGAACTCAAAATGCAGGCCCTTCGCAGAGATATCCAGAAGGCCGATGACGAAATTGAATCCGGCCTTGGGAAAGAATATGCCAGTGGTGCTGAGTTACTCAAAGACGTTATGCACGAAGGATAGGGCCATCAAACCGAAGCGCCTGATTATTGCGCCGTCCGCGATCAGCGACCTGCGGAGCATAAGGCGTTATATCGCCGAAACTAGCCCTCACTATGCCCAGGAATTTCTGACCGATCTGACGGCCAAGATCGCATGGATTGCAGAGGTTGATTTCACGGGTTCGCC
The DNA here is from genome assembly GCF_012641385.1 of Rhizobium sp. P28RR-XV. NCBI lineage: Bacteria > Pseudomonadati > Pseudomonadota > Alphaproteobacteria > Hyphomicrobiales > Rhizobiaceae > Rhizobium > Rhizobium sp. P28RR-XV. The sequence goes on along the minus strand of NZ_JABAIG010000007.1, from coordinate 369,437 downwards.
TCGCGACCACATCGCTCCGGGCTTGCGTGGGCTCCCCCTACCGAAACCGCTGCATCTACTATCGTTCATATTCAGATAGAATCGTTGTCCTCCGCGTCAAACACGGTGCCGAAGACATAAAGCCTCAGGACTTCGAGTGAACGCGCCGTGAAGACACCCCGGTGTGTCAATCGTTGCGAACGGACTGCACCTGCGGCAACCGCTCAAAGGCGGGGGCGCCGACGGCGATACCGTCAATGACATTCCCAAACGGAGTAAAGATTTAAACAATGGCACATGAGCCTATCACCGCGCTTCTTCCGAATTCAGGCGGCCACCAGTTTGTAATGTATGGCGATTCATGTTCCGGCACCGGCCTCGCCACGCAATATGTGCCATTCGCCAACATAGAACGTAGCCTCATAAAAACTGTCGCTGTTTGTGGCCTTTGCCACGACCTACTGCGGTACCAACTCTCCGAGAAAGAGCTGATAGATCGGATAGGGCCGCTTGCTTTGATCCATTTTGCCGGCCGCTATGCCGAGATTCAATGGTGCTTGGCTGTCGTTACCCCGCGTCTGCGCCAGGAAGCGCCAGAGATCATGCTTCCCATTTATGTTCACTTCGAATAATCCATTCAAAGTGACACCTCCCGGTTCCAGCGAAGGAGCCGTCCACTGCATCAAATTCGGACCCAATGGATATGGCTTTTTAAGCGGCCCACTGTCAGGCGTTCCCGCAGGGAACAAATTCAGAGGTCTTGCGCTTTGTAAGGCGTCCAGGGAAAGCGTAAAGTGTCGACAGCAGAGGTCAAAGCCAGGATTGCGCTCGATCTCGACGCAGATCCCCAAGCGGTATTTGCCGCATGGGTCGACCCGTCGATGATGGAGCGCTGGCTGTTTAAATCGCCGACCAACACGCTCAAAGCACAAACCGACCCTCGGGCGGGTGGCGCCTTTTCAATTGTCGAACACGAGGGTAGTCACATCATCACGCATGACGGTCGGTACGCGATTTGCGAGGCGCCTACACGCCTGTCATTCAGTTTGGCGGTGCCCCAACACTTCGCCGGCCTGGCACAGATCGATGTGACGATCAGACCAAGGGGGGCAGGCTCGCACTTGGATTTCCAGGCGAGCGGCGCCGGACCGCCTGGCGCGCAACAGCTTTGGAAGAAAATGCTAGCGAACCTCGCCCAGGTAGCCAAAGCTGATTGAACATGCACGCAAGGCTTGGCTCGGTAACGGCCGTAGATAACTGCAATTGGCCTTTAGCCGGACTTCAGTTCGATGGACCAACTCGCTGGTCGAAGCCATCTTTGCTTCTTCACGATCTCTGGCCGCGCACGTGTGGTCGTCACAGAACTGCGCCTTAGCCGACCGGATCGTAGGTCAAGATCACAACACCCGAACTGAGCGTCTTCGAGCTGGCGAGCCGCAGTTTTGCGGAGTGCCCACCCTCGATGAATAGGCGTCTCCCGCCGCCGATCACGAACGGATGCACCCAGACTCGGTACTCGTCGACAAGGCCGTGCTTCATCAGCGTTTGCAGGAGTAACGCGCTGCCATACATCTCGATGTCCTTGCCAGGCTCTAGCTTCAGTTTGGCAATCTCCTCGGCGACATCACCACTCGTCAGCTTGGCGTTCCACTCTAACGGCTCGGCCAGTGTCCGTGAGGCGACAAGCTTCGGGATGCTGTTCATCCGCTCGAGGTAGGGGCCGCCTTTGATCTTGCCCCACTTCTTTGACAGAAGCTCATAGGTGGTGCGTCCGCATAGGAAATAGTCGGCCTCCATCAGGTGCTCGAGCGAGTCTTTCTCGGCTTCCTCAGTGAAGTATGGGTTGGCCCAGCCACCCTGCTCAGTCTCACCGAAACCACCTGGATCTTGGATCACGCCATCAAGCGTGACGAGCGTCGATACTTTCAGCTTTCTCATCTCAATTTCCTTCCCTTCTCAAACACCGCGCATCCTAATTTTCGGAAGGGCCCGCATGGCGCGTGTTCCCCCTTTACCTTCCTCAGCAGACGCCAGTCGCGGATTCGCGCCTCATTATGCAATGCTCCGCTTTTCGAAATGGAGGAAGGCAGCGCCCGCGAATAGGACCAAGATGACCCCTGCCGCCAGGAACGAGAGCGTGTAACCGAACGCAGGGGCTAGACCGCCGAGAGCGAAGCCTCCGATGCCCAGCCCTGCATCATAGGCTCCATTCCAGAGTGCACCCACGGCGTCCGCCTGCGCCGGCTTGGCTTGAGCGAGCAGCCGGCAGAGGCTGGCGCTCTGCGCGACGCCGAAAGCGATGCCGCTCACCGCCATCCCAATCATTACTGCGAAGACTCCCGGCGCCGCGAGGAAGAGCAAGCCGGCGATGGAGAGCCCCGTCGCTGCGATCAGCGCCCCACGGGGACCATGCCGATCGATCGGCCGGCCCGCCGCCCAGCGAGCGCATGCCGCGAACAACATCTGGAGGAGGAGAGCGATTATGATCGTAGCCTGATCGAGTTCCGGATGCGCCAAGGGCAGGAAGGTTATCGCAGCACCGACCACGACGGCGCCCTGGGCCAGCGCCGTGATTGGCCAAACCGTCGCGCGAAGCGGCGGAAACGAAGAGGCGTGACCCGTATCGTGAGGAGCCGGGCTGCCTTCGGGAAGAAGCGCGACGGTAAGCAAGGCGGCGACCGCGAAAGCTACGGCAACGCCAGCCGTTCCGCCGGGGCCGAGGGTTGCGAGCGAATAGGGGCCGAGCGGGACGGCGACGATGGCCGGGATCGCGGAGGCGACACCAAATGCGCCCATCGCCTCTGTGCGCCGCACCGGCGGCGCCAGTTGCGCGGCCAGGCCGCTGGCCGCAACCAGCAGGATTCCAACCCCAAACCCGCGGGCGGCACAAGTGGCAAGGAGCAGTGCAAGCGAGGTCGAGAACGTCGCGAGACAGGGGAGTGTCATCGTGAGCAGCGCCGCCGCCAGCGCGCGGCGGCGCCCGAGCCTGACGATCACTCGGGGCGCGATCAATTCGCCGATGATGGTCGTCGTCATCAATGCGCCGGTGGACAAGCCCGCAGCTGACGCGCCGCCAAGCGCGGCAGCGTGCGCCGGAATCGCGGAGAAAAGCAGATAGAAGCTTCCCATCGCGGTCAGCATTAAACCGGCCAACGTCAGGATCGCGGGAGTGAGGATCGCCGTCCTGCTTCCATCGTCCGGGATAGGTGTTGCGGTGGCTGCGATCGACATCTCGGCGTCTCTGGTTGTGACTATGCGTTCGATTCCTAACGTGCTAGTGGTCTACTGAACATGGCCAGTTCCGATGCAAATTCATTGCCCAGTTTGGCGGATGGACTTCCCCTGTCGGTCGATCGAGGCATTCCGGAGACCCTCGCGGCCCAGCTCCGCCGCGGGATCCTCGACCTGATCCGTACCGGTGCGCTACGTGCCGGCGTCCGCCTGCCTTCGACGCGCGTGCTTGCGGCGCAGCTTGACATCTCGCGACCGCTCGTGGTCGACACCTATGCGCAACTGGCCGCCGAGGGCTATCTGAGTCTTCGCCGCGGCGCCCGACCTGTGGTCGCCGGGGAAGCCGTGGCGGCTCCTGGAAGCGAGGAGGTGTTGGCGGAGCTTGAACAAATCCGGTTCGACCTTCGACCGGCCATACCGGATCTGTCGATGTTTCCCAGGCGCCTTTGGCTCCGTTCGCTGCGAAAGGTCCTCACGGACCTTCCCGCAAGCGATCTTGGCTATGGCGATCTGCGGGGCAGTCCCGTGTTGCGTCACGCGCTGGCAGATTATCTCGGCCGGGTCCGCGGCGTGATCGCCGATCCGGCATCCATCTTCGTCACGAGTGGCTTCGCGGAGGCGCGCGCGCTCGCCTGCGCGGCGTTTTACGCGAAGGGCGTGCGTGGTCTGGCAGTGGAGGATCCCAGCTACAGCGACTGGGTTGCGGTAGACAAATCGTGCCTGCGGCGCGCGCCTGTACCGGTGGATGCGGAAGGTCTGGACGTGCCGCAACTTGCCGCCCTCTCGGTCGAAGCCGTGTTCGTCACGCCAGCGCACCAGTTTCCAATCGGAGGCGTGCTGAGCGCGGCGCGGCGCCAGGAACTGGTGCGCTGGCTGCGGGAACGTGACGCATTCGCCCTCGAGGACGACTACGATGCAGAATTCCGCTACGATCAGGCGCCGATCGGCGCCTTGCAGGGCCTTGCGCCCGATCGCGTCATCTACGCGGGAACCGCCAGCAAGACGCTCGCACCGGCGCTGCGGCTCGGCTGGCTGGTCGTGCCGCCTGACCTTGCGGAGTCGATGGCAGGTGAGTTGCGCCGCTGGAGCGAGGGGCCGCCGAGGATCGACCAGGATGCGCTGGCCGACATGATTGACAGCGGGGCGTATGACCGGCACCTGCGCAAGATGCGCCGCTTCTATCGTGACCGCCGCGACCGGTTGCTCTCCTGCCTGACGTCGGCCCTCCCTGAGCTCGCAACCGAGGGCGCTGCCGCCGGGCTCCACGTGACGCTTCGCCTGCCTGACCAGATAGACGCGACCGGCGAGGCCCGCATCATCGACCATTTGCGGCGCCACGGCGTCGCGACCGAGGGGCTCGGGCGCTACAGCACGACTTGTTCTGGACCTCGTCGTCTGTTCGTCGGATATGGCCGCATCGCCGACAGCGCAATCGAGCCAAGCATCAAGATTCTCGCGAAGGCCATCCGCGAGTTGGCCGCGTAAGGGCTTAGGTTCTTGGCGGGTCAACGAGCACCTGGCGCGCTCTTCGAACCGCCATCGCACAATGCGTCCGGCTGAACTGGGGACCGAAGTTTCCCTCGGGGCCGATCGGCCTTTCCCTTCTCGCGATCCTATATGAACGCTCTTGTGCTGATCGATGGCGGTTTCCCGATCGGCTATTCGCAGCCTGTCCGTCCCATTGCCGCCGCTGCTTTTGATCTGGGAAGCGCCGACCAGAGTTTCCTTTGTCGATCGGCGGGAAACTGCAGCAGACAGCGCAACGATTTGTGCTGTCGCTCTAACGTTTATAAGCGGGACCACGACCCGCAGGACGCTGGTGATCGCGCACCGCTGCTCGATCGTGCGTGCGCAGGACCGACTACTGGTCTTCGACAAGTGAAAGATTGTGGAGGATGACCATCAAGACCCATTCGCCCCAATAACGGCATTTGTCGCCTGTTCGAGCGACAGGTACTCGAACTGACCAAGGCGCTGGTCGCATGAGACGAGGTGCCGGCGTTTGGTGCTCAGTTGCGCAGTACAAACGAAGCCTTGAGCCCGTTATTGCGGCCTTCAACGCAGGTCGGCCACCTTCGGCCTAAATCGTTCATCCCGAGCAGGCAAAGCCGATGTCCACCACTGAGGAATTTCAAACGTATAGCTCGCGTGATAAGAGGGTTGTCGGTTCTGCTCCTTTCAAGAGCGCGGAACAATCCATCGTTACGAGACGCCCTTTCGACGGAAAAGATATTCCCTGAGCGAACGCGAACTTCCTCAAGTTTCCCATGCGAAATCGGGCGCCAATTATACTTCGTCGCTAGCCTTTCCACGCAATCCCAATAGGGGCGACATGGCGGTTCCGAGCCGGCTGGTCGGGCTCATGGAGGGTTCGGCAAAGATCGTGTCGCGCCGGCGGAAGGTGTCGCGTTCTTCGCTCAGAATCTCGAGGGTCAGGCCGCTTGACGGCACAGAGTGGGAGCTCCCCACCATCCGGAATACTTGCCACAGAGCTCTATGGTTCAGCTTCAAATGCGCACGACGACCTTTCCGCCGGCGTCATTCGCCTCCATGATCACGTGTGCGGTCTGAATATCCTCGAAATCAAATACATGAATGGGTTTTGCCTGGAAGACCCCTCGCGCCGCATTGTCGACGATTTGCTGGAACGGAATCTCATCGAGCGGGTAATCTACAGTGCCAAAGGCGAAGGCGCTGGCGAATGTGCTGAGATGAACGCCGCTTGGCATTTGGAAGACGGGATCAAATCTGTCCAATGGCGCGCCCCCGCCGAGAAATCCCGCCAGACAGACACGACCGCCGCGCCGAAGTGCCGCCAAGGAGTCGAGCACGGTCGTTGTGCCAATCAGATCCAGCACGGCATCCACGCCAGTCGGCGCGATATCGCGTACTCTGGCACGCAATTCGCTGTCGCCAATTATGACATGCGTCGCGCCAAGCCGGTGGAGCACGTCCGCCCGCTGTTCTCTTCGCGTTGTGGCGATTGTTGTCGCTCCCAATCCTGCGGCGATGTTCAAGGCCGCTTGTCCTAGCGCCGAAGTTGCCCCGCGGATCAACAGCGTTTGGGTGGCTCGCAGTTGAAGATTAGCAATCACACAGGTCCAAGCGGTAGCGTAGGATTCAGGAAGGGCGGCGAGTTGCTCCCAAGGAAGATCGGTCTCAACAGGGACAACATTTTCGCGCGGGACGCTCACAAACTCCGCATAGGAGCCATTACGTGTACGTCCCATTCCTCCCATGAGAGCGATAATCTTTTGGCCGGGCGTATAGATTCCCTCGGGATCGGTCTCGACGATGCCGGCGCACTCAATTCCGCTGATCTCGGCCACCTGGCCCCAGGCGCCGCTCCGAAAATAAAGCTCCGCTCGGTTCAGACCAAAGGCTTTCACGGCGATCAGGACCTCGCCCGGCCGAGGTTCCGGTTTGGGCCGCTCGGCGAAACTGAGAACTTCTGGGCCGCCTGGGTTGGTGATGACAATGGCGCGCATGCTGTGCTCCTCTTCTTCTTCGCGGCAGATATACAGGCAAGGCCGTCTGATTTATTTTACAAAGTGTCTTCAAACATTGTAGATTTGTTTCGATGAATGGTCTGACGCTTGCCCAACTTCGCTCAATCGATGCCGTCGTTTCGGAAGGATCGCTGCAGGCCGCCGCGCTCAGGCTTGGGCGCACTCATCCAACGCTGCATACGGCTATCACCAACGTCGAAAACCAAATCGGCTTTCCCCTGTTCGATCGGGCTGGTTATCGCATGACGCTCACGCCCGTCGGAGAGGCGTTCTTGTCACGCGCCAGGCGCGTCCTGGCGGAAATGGCGGACCTTCAGGTCTATGCGGCACACCTTGCCGCTGGCGAGGAAAGCGAGGTACGGGTTGTGATCGGCGATCTATCGCCGCTTCCTGAAATGCTTCAACTCCTGCGCACCTTCTTCGACGGTCGTCCAGCCACTCGCTTGCACCTTCAATTCGCCGCGATTTCCGGCCCATGGGAGCTGTTAATGCAGGATCGTACGGACTTGATCCTACATCACGTCGACCAAAGCGATCCGCGCTTTGAAACGATCAATCTTCGACGTATTCGGCTGATTCCCGTCGTCGCTCCGAATTTTCTGCCTTTTCCAGTGGAGGAGGCGTCGCTGGAGCGGATGCGGGACCTCGTTCAATGCATCATTCGAGATAGTGCGGAACAATGGCCCGCTAAGAGTTACTACGTCATCGAAGGCGCCCGCACCTGCACCGTCAGTGATCAACTCATGAAAAAAGAAGTGATCCTACAGGGACTTGGTTGGGGACATATGCCGGATTTTCTTGTCGATGCTGAGTTGCGCGACGGCCGTTTGATCTCCATGGCCAATAGCTATTTCCATGGCGGCGTGATCGAGCTTGTCGCCGCGCGCCGAGCCGGGCGCGCGCATGGGCCAGCAGCATCGGCACTCTGGCGTGTATTGCAGGCGAGCGCCGATTCCAATCATAAGCCCTGATTTACGCTGACAAGGGTCGAGAATCGTAAGTCTCGGGCCTTAAACCATACCGGGATCAATGAATCCGGCATGGCTCCCCTGCTGTCGCATGGTCAGTCTCGCTTCAAAGGTCAGCTTATCGCATTGCGAGAACGGCCTCTTCAAGGAAGGTCTCGATGCCCGCCCGTGCGCTTTCCGTCGCCCGGCGTCACAAGGAAAAGAACGACACAAAGCCCCGGTGAAGGCGACCGCCGTCATCACCATAGCAAACATCGAAAGCCGAAAATATCCGCAATTCGCGTGATCAGCTTCCTTTGAAAAGAGCCTGCTGATCCCCATGACTTTGCCCCATATCGCGCGAGTCCGGGCAGGTGCTTAGGCGGCGCCTGGAGGGTCGACCAACTTTGCACTGACCGCAAAAGTATCAGTGACGATGAAAAGCAGTCTCATATCGAGGCGAACTGCTGATTAGGCGATTAGCAAAAATCTCCAGTAAGTAAAAGAACTCGATAACGTCGCGGTAAGCTCTAACGAATAGGCTTAGTTTACTTGTTAAATATCGAGGACGATCGGCAGCGATGCGCTTTCTACATTTCAGGCTCGTCGGCCCGGCGATTGTCGGCATAGCCTTATTCATCGCTGCGATGGCCACGTTTCCTTATTATGGCGTGAAACGCATTGATGCAGAGGCAAGACGGAGCCAGGAGATGCTCGTTGAGCGTAATATCTCTTTGTGGATCTCTGACATCGAATTTTCCCTGACAGCTTGGACCATCTGGGACGAAGCAATCGCAAAGCTGGATAATACCTTCGACGCAGACTGGACGGACAGAAACATAGGCGCGTCCTTAATCGGTACGTCGAGGACACGCTCGGTGGCTGTCCTCAATTCCCAGAACACCATCATCTATTCCCGCACGGATGACACGGTAAAGAATGGGCCCTTCTTCGTGCGTGGCCCCACCTCCATGGTCCAGGATGCCGCCGATCTGCTGAGAAATATCCGCTCTCGGGAGCACCAACCGAAGAAGACCGGCATTCCATCTCCGCTTGCGACCAGCCGGATCGAGGTCATTGGGGACGAAGCGGTGCTCCTTTCGGTCAGCCTATTCCAGCCCGATCTTGGGACATCCAAGCCGAAAGGGGAGCGCGCGCCTGTCTTGATCACCGCGATGCCAATCGGTAGTACCCTACAGGATTTTTTCGGAAAGCGCTTCCTGCTCGACGACGCCCAAATCAGTCCTCTCCCCGCGGTTGCGCCGGATCGCGCCCGTGCAGAAATCGCCGTTGGAGCGGGGGGAGAGATTGAGGTTCTCTCCTGGCTTCCGCCAACACCTGCGTCCGATGTCCTCTGGCAGTCGTCGCCTCTAATCCTGACCGTGGGACTCGTTCTTGCTGCCGGCGCTGTTGCGATGATTCGCATCACGCAGACGACAGCGAAGATGCTGGTGAACCGGGAACGACAGATGTGGCACGCCGCGACCCATGATTTTCTAACGGGCCTCGCTAATCGCTCGCTCTTGAATTCGGAATTTATGGCATTGGCGGAGAAGGGCACTTTCAGCGTCGTTTGTCTCGATCTGGATGGCTTCAAGGCCGTCAACGATGCCCACGGGCATGCGGTTGGCGACGAGCTCTTGAAGGTCGTCGCTTCAAGGCTTCGAGCAGGCGTTCGCACGGAAGATAAGCTGTTTCGGTTGGGCGGCGATGAGTTCGCCATCATGGTGCCTTGCCTGTCAGCAACGCAAGCGGCGGACATGTGCCGACACCTCTCAAGCTCTCTTTCCGGCAAAATGAAACTGTCGGGCTGCGAAGTGTCCATTGGCGCGTCGTTTGGGATCAGCGAAGTGACAGTGAATAGTCCAGGCTGCGAAGTTGCCTTGAAGTCAGCGGACGCGGCTCTCTACTGCGCGAAATCGGCCGGGCGTGGGAGCGTCGTCCTAGATGCAAACATGGGGGTTGACCAATTCGACTCATATCCTCTCAAAGCAGTGGGTTAATATCGTCACCTGCGAAGAGGCGATGTCGGCCCGCGATGGCCGTTGCTGATGACGGCAGGCCTTGTGCTGGTGCGACAGAGGCCGGGTTCGGCCAAGGGCGTCATGTTCCCGACCGTCGAGACCGGCCCAGCCAACGTCGTCGTCTGGCCAACACTCTTCGAACGCCGCCGGCGCATCGTGCTTGGATCCAGCATGATGGCGATCAATGGCCGCATTCAGCGCGAAGGGGACGTTGTGCATCTGATCGCCCAGCAGCTTTTTGATTTGACCGTCGATCTCTCCGGTCTTGCCGATCGCGATGAGACATTCAAGCTGCCGACCGGTCGCGGCGATGAATTCGCGCATGGGACGCCCGGAAGTCCGGATTCACGCGAGCGGGCGGCGATGAAGGTATGGGAGATTTATGAGCCTGATTTGCATATCCAAGATACGTGTTTAACGACATCGTTAAACACGTATCTTAAGCCATCAAGGCGTTAAGCGGCAGGCGATGCCAATCGGGCGGTGACGCCTCTTTTCAACCGAATAGCGGTTCTCGGACAGCTCTGCTAGAGAAGCGAAGGTTTGTCATCAGAGAGCTTCTTAATCGAGACGAATTCCTTGAATGGGCGATCACCGAAGGCTTTCAGAAGATCGTCCCGGCGACTTTGCATGTCACGATCGGAAAATTCCACGATCTGAAGGTCCGCCAACGACTAATACCCGTCCCGGAAAGTTTGGAGGTTCGCGCAAGCAGACGAAGGGCTGTCCTGGACTTTGGTAGCATCATTGTACTGGCTTTTGGCTGTAGCAAACTTTCCCGCTGTCACGTTGAGTTTCGACGGGCGGGAATGATATGGTTTTATCAAAGCTACACCCCCCATGTTTCGTTTGCGCTCGACTTTGTCGAACAGCTGAGTTCCTAGCTCGGCGCGCAACTTCTAGGTCCTCTGCGATAATCGCCGCCTCCATCTCAAACTACAGTTGGCAGTCTCATGAGATTACCACGGGTCCGCGTTAGCCGCAGGTTGTTGGTCACGACCCTTAGCTTGTGAATCGGCGCGTTGATTAGAGGCAGATCGGCGTCACAAGGTATTGATATTTCAACTATGGGCGGGGTCATTCGGTGACGCCGATTCACCGAACTGGGATTGATGAACATCCCAGGGCTCCGCCATCGGCGGGGCCTTACCTCGATCGGAATGGCGGCGCGCGATTAGCTCGCCTCGAACCTGGCGAGCATCTTGCGCAATTGCGCATTCTGCTCGATGAGCTTCTTTGCAAGCTGACGCCGTAACGTAGAGATTTCCGCATCGAGGTCGGCCATTTCATCCGTGAGGGATCTCGGGCCCTCTGCGACGGCAGGAGGTTCCCCCAACGCTGTTCCGATCGAAGCCGTCGACACCGCGATCGGCTCAACCCTCTTTCGGCTTGCTGGCGCTGGTTTCCGCAGCGTTTCGGCACCTTCGATCGCAGGGGAGGCAGGTGAAGTTTGCTCGGCCCGCTGCGTGGTGGCGAGGGTTGCGGTCTCCTCGTTACTGACTGCGGCCGCAGGAGCTTCCGCTGCAACTGGCGCCGCCGTTCTGGCTTCAGTCGGGACGGTGTCAGGTTCCGGTCGGCTGGCATTGACTTGCGCCGCGGAGCCAGGCTCTGCGGAGCGGTCGATCGCCGTCGCACCGAGGCCAGGTTGTTCCTCTTCTGGGACGGTCTTATATTCGGGAGCAATTGTCTTCGGTTCGACTGCTGGGCTGTCGTCATGAGTATGTGGTTTCGGTTTACGCGACACCAGGTCGGCTACAAATCTCCATGGTGTTCTCATCACATGTAACCTTCAAAGTATGGCGGCGGGACATCGCCGCGGTCATTTATTGTCACCTAGGTCGCATTGATCCCGACCAATCGGACGAAAGATCGGCGGCGCCATCGCATGGAAATACGTGGCGCCCCTCAAAACCAGAAATCAGGCCTTGCCGAGCCGCTTGCGCAGATCTGCGTTTTCGGTGCGCAGCTTTTCGGAGAGCTCCTTACGAAGCTGCTTGTTCTCTTCCTCAAGCTTGATGAGGTCGGCGATATCGTCAATGACGTCAGCGGCGGTGGAGACCGGAGCGGAAGCAGCAGCTTGAACCCGGCGCGCGCGAGTGGTGGCCACCGTCGGTGCGGCAACCGGCTTTTCGGCTTTCACCGGAACCACTTTGGAGCCACGCTTTGCGCGCGTCTTCTTGGCCGGCTTTTCAGCAGATGCAACGGCAGCTTCGACGTTGCTGGCTTCGGCGGCAGCTTTCGGCGTGCGTGACTTGCGTGTCTTCTTCTCAGCGGGTGCTGCAGTTGGCGTTTCGGTCGTCGCAGTGGTCTCAATCGTGAGTTCGTCGGCCATCAGTGTTCTCCTCTGTTAGGCCGCCAAGCATTTGATTCGTCGTTACTTAAAGTCAATCCATGGAGAGGCGATTTCGCGTGCAATCGATGTTTGACGGGGAGCCATGTGGGAATTCCTTTTCATTGTCCGACAATGGGCGGGTCCATGCGCGCTCGGTGAGGCATGTCTGACCGAAGAGCGGCTGCGCCTCGATCGGCTTTCCGCAACGGCAAAGTCTCCTTTTCTTACCCCGATCGGCTGAGCCTCCATTCCTCACCGACAAATAAAAGTCAGCCAGGTGGCTGCAAGGGATCGCCGACCTTCAATGACGGGCTGCCGCAGGGATGGATGTATCCACGGCTTTGCTTCTGCCGGAGAAGATCGAGGAAGGCTGCGACAGTATCTCGCTCTCGGGCGAAATGCTGGTTCAGCAGCGCCTGCCTGGCCTTCCAACGCCCTCATCCTGCAATTTGGCGTGCCATCTGTATTGGGCTCGGTTTCAATCAGTCGCCAAGTAGATTTCAATTAGTCATTCCTTGACTTTCAATTAGTCGTCACCATAGTTTCAAATGGTCATCAAAGGAATGAAGCTATGCCGCTGTATCCAAGGCTCGTTGAGCAACGCGTTGCCGACGCGATGTCAGACACGCGAGTCGTCCTAATCGTGGGTCCCCGACAATCCGGGAAAACGACGCTGGCCAGGAAGATGGCCGAGGAGGGGATGCAGTATTACACGCTGGACGATGCGACGACGCTCAACGCGGCGCGGCGGGATCCAGTTGGTTTTGTAAGAGGAATGGATCGCGCCATTCTCGACGAAATCCAGCGCGCCCCCGAGCTGTTGTTGGCGATTAAAGAAAGCGTGGATGTGGACATGCGTCCAGGGCGTTTCCTACTGACCGGTTCAGCCCATCTCATGACGCTGCCACGCGTGGCAGACTCGCTCGCTGGGCGCATGGAAGTCGTCCGATTGCTGCCGCTCGCTCAAAGCGAAATCAGAACGGCCGGTGGAAGCTTTTTGGTCGACGCCTTCCGAAACGAAGCCAAAGCCGGAGACCCAATTGTCGGCGACGACCTGATGGCTGCAGTTCTGGCAGGAGGATATCCCGAGGCATTGGCTCGCAAAACCTTAAACCGCAGACAGGACTGGTATGCGGATTACATCCAGGCAATCGTTCAACGCGACGTCCGCGATGTCGCGCAAATCGAGCAGATCGCGCAGATGCCGCGGCTGCTGCGCATCCTTGCAGAACATTCGGGACAACTCGTGAACTATTCCGGAATTGGCGCCGCCATCGGGATGAACCATATCACAACGCAAAAATACGTTGGCATATTCGAGAGCCTGTTCCTCGCCAGAACAATCCAACCCTGGTTTTCCAACAAACTGAAGCGTCTGACCAAGACCCCCAAAATACATTTCCTCGATTCTGGTCTTCTCGCCTCCCTTCGTGACCTCTCTCTCGAGAGACTCCGCGATGACAGAGGGCCGTTCGGAGCGCTGCTGGAGACTTTCGTCTTCGGTGAAATCCTTAAACTCGCCAGCAGTGGACATAGCCGCTTTGAGTTTTCGCACTTTCGTGACAAGCAGCAGAACGAGGTCGATATTGTCATCGAAGACAGAAGCGGGAGGGTTGTCGGTATCGAGATAAAGGCGGCAGCATCCGTCTCGACTTCCGATTTTTCCGGATTGCGAATGTTGGCCGAAGCATGTGGAGAGCGGTTTGTTTCAGGCATTGTCCTGTACGACCATGACAAAGTGATCCCGTTTGGGGAGCGCCTTTCCGCCGTGCCAATTTCGGCATTGTGGCGTTAGCCCATGGGAAGTTCTCTTCAGTTCCAGACTTGAGCATTCTTGAAACTTCGACCGTTTCGATAAAGCCGGCCCCCGGTTCGAATCCTTTCACATCAACGGATCTGATTTTCGGCTGTCGGTATCTCACGACGCTAGGAGCGTATGATTTCACCATGGCTGCAACGTACGATTCAACAGGGACGGGTGCGCTGTTTTCAACCTCAAAATCCTTGACAATTGTGGTAAGGCAATCCCCTGTACTACTCGCTGTAGGGACGAGGACCGTTTTGCCAACTTGACAAACAACTTAACTTTCCCGTTCAAACTGGTGGGTCGGTGCCTCGAGCGCCATTGTGTCTCCGTCAAACCATGGCGCCGTAACTTCATCCTGCACCACCTTCACGTACACATCCGCATCGGGATTGCTGGTCCGAACAGCATTACCTTCACTGCCACCAATTCCTTGGATAGCGGTCGCCCGAGCCGTTAGCGCGTGTGAGATGCTGGCGTAGAAATGCGAGAGACCCGCGCCTCATACGCGCCGATCCTACTCGGATTGGATTTAGCGGTCCGTGGAAACATCTGAAACCAGTTCGTAAGCTGTGCTGCGGCCGCCGGCCTCGCCTTTGCGCAGGATGCCTTTAGCCAAGAGGTCTGAGATGTCACGCGAGGCTGTGTCTTGGGATGCACCCGTTAATTTTGCCCACTTGGTCGATGTGAGCTTCCCGTCGAAATTCCCTTCCAGCAACCAGTTGAGAACCTTGGCCTGTCGGGGATTGAGATCACGGGCGGCATGGGCCTGCCAGAATTCGTTTTTGAGTATGACGTTGTCGAGGGTCTGCAATGCGGCACCCACTGCGTTGCCCAGACGATCCAGAAACCACTGAATCCATTTCGTGATATCGAGTTCCTCTTTGGCGGTTATCGACTGAAGAGCTTCGTAATAGCCGGTCCGCGATTTCTCGATAGCCGCGGACATGGAATATAGCCGCTGAGCTCCCTCGCCACCGCGGGCAAGGGTCATGTCGGCAATCGCACGGGTTATTCGGCCATTGCCATCGCCGAACGGATGGATGGCCACGAACCACAAATGGGCGACAGCTGCTTTGACAAGAGGATCCATCTCCTCTGATCCGTTGAACCAATCGAGGAAGGCCGTCATCTCCTGCTCCAGGCGGTCGGCGGGTGGCGCAACATAGTGTACTTTCTCATGTCCGAACGCGCCGGACATGATTTCCATCCGGCCACCGGAATCGTCCCGCCAACCGCCGACCCGAAGTCTTTGTCCCCATTCGTTGCGCCCGGTTGGAAATAGAGCTGCGTGCCATTGAAAGAGGCGTTCGGCTGTTAACGGCTTGAAACAGTCGATCGTAGCATCAAGTGTTATATGAACGATGCCCTCGACTGAGCGGTTAGGCGTCACGAAGCCGTCGATGTTTATGCCGAGCCGCCTAGCCAAAGAGGATCGGACCTGTTGCTCATCCAGCCGTTCGCCCTCGATCGCTGACGATTTGACAACGTCATCTGTCAGAGCCCGTAGGAATGTTGCTTCACGGGTGCGAAAGCCAAGCCCTTCCACACGACCAATAAGGCGGCCTTGATCAAGGCGAATGATCGCAAGACTGGTCGCGAGCTGGTCGGACTGCCATTCAAACGCGGGCCAATTAGGAGACTGCCAAATATAGGTCATATCTTAAAATATGTCGCCGTTGCGGAGAATAGCAAGCATATTCTCCGCAATAATGCGGAAAATAATGACGTAATCTCCGTAAAGGCAGTTAGTGTGAGCATGGTACGAAATCGTCCACCACAAGGCGATTGGATTTATAGGTCAATGGGAGGCTCGGTCCATTCTTCTGAGGTAGCTCTATTCTAACTAATTGATTCACTTGCATTGTGAGCGTCGATGATCGACGATATAGTCGGGCACAGGTTCATATCTGTTCAAGAGCCCAGGACGCATAGCCCCGCTCTGCGCTTTGACAAGTCATTTTTCCCGGAGGCCTGCCCGATCAAGATGAACGTAACCCGCTAGGTTCTCCACAAATCCGTCGTCGAGCGAGAAGAAGCGTCTGTCCAAAGCCATGACTCTCTGGTTGGCGATTTGCTCACTCGAAAACGAGCTGAACCTTGAGGGTCCGCTCCGGATGCCGCTCTACGAGGTCGAAGGCGGCGCGCGCATCCCCGGCGTCAAAACTCTGGGTGATCATTGCCTCCGGGCGTAGTGCACCCGATTCCAACCAAGTCACGACCTCTGGAATGAATCGGCGATTGAGGCGCGAGCCGGCCAGCGTCAGTTCTTTGCGAACGATTTCCTGCTGACTGATATTGCACGGCGCAGGCGAAAAGCCGAGCAGGCCGATGCGGCCGGCCGGAGCGGCAATTCGGCACGCTTCTTCCAACAGGCTCGGGATGCCGGCGCCGTCGATCACCACCGAAGGGCCGAGACCGTCGAGTTCCGACGCCACCATTTCGGCAACAGACTGCTCACGAGAATGGATGATGACGTCAGCACCGAATTTCTTCGCACGCTCCAGGCGGTCAGCATCGATATCGGCGATGATGCAGCGGGCGCCGCGCATCTTGGCGACTTGCAGCACGGTGATGCCGACGGTTCCGGCGCCGTAGATCAGAACGATGTCATCCTTGGCGCACTCCGTCCGCCACAGGACGTTTGCCGCGACCGCAAGCGGTTCTGCGAGCGCTGCAATATCGAGTCCCAGCTTTGGAGATACCTTGACTGCGTTGGCCTCAGGCACGACCGCAACGGAGCGGAAACCGCCATCACGGTGGACGCCGATCACCTGGAGTTTTGCGCAGACGTTCGAACGGCCGGTGCGGCAGGGATGGCAGGCGCCGCAGGAGATCACCGGATCGGCGACGACGTGGTCGCCGATCGCGAGCGAGGAGACACCGGCGCCGAGCGCCTCGATGACGCCTGCGAATTCGTGGCCTATTACGCGAGGATAGGTCACGAAGGGGTTCGAGCCATGCAGGATGTGCATGTCCGAGCCGCAAATGCCGGCGCGCTGTACGCGGATGGCCACTTCACGGGGGCCTGGTTGCAGTGCCTGCCTGTCGTCGACGACGAGGCTATGCGGTTCGCGAACGGAAATCGTCACCATGGTCTTTGTCCTCCTGCAAGTCGTGGTATTTGTGTGACGTCATGCTGCACACAGGGCAGCCGCCAGTCGGCTGTCGACACGCATACGCCAAGTGTCGTCACTGATGAGGGGGGCGGGAAACAAGCCGGCGATATCGAAGAACGGTGCTGCCGAGCCGGGTGATGCCGCGACAGCCGCCGCCGCTGATTTAAGGTCGGACGAGCGCGGATCGTCGAGGTGTTCGGTCGTGATCACGTAGGCCAACCATAGCGCCACGACGTCGGCAAAATCCGCGGCATCGCCGCCGGTCGCCCGCCGCTCCATCGCGGGTGCGAAAATACGCTGAGGCATCTTCTGCGTGCCGTCCATTGCGATCTGGACAGTGCGATGGGCGATGGCGGGGTTCGAAAATCGGGCCACGAGTTCTTCGCGATAGGACGCGAGGTCGATCTGCGGCACCGCGTCGAGCGTCGGTAAGACCGCCTCCATGTGCCGTCGCACCCGCTCGGCATGTGCGGGGATTGCCATGACGTCGCGAACATATTGTAGTCCGTTCAACTGGCCGAGATAGGCTATCAGTGAGTGGGAACCGTTGAGCAGCCGGAGTTTCATCTTCTCGTAGGCGTGGACATCCTTGACGAAGATCGCGCCGCCGGCTTCCCAGGCGGGGCGGCCGGCGGCGAAATCGTCCTCGATCACCCATTGGATGTAGGGTTCGGTTTCGAGCGCCAGGCGATCTTCCGCGCCGATGAGCGACGCGGCGAGCGCACGCGTTGCGTCCGTCGCCGCCGGCACGATTCGGTCGACCATGCTGGAAGGAAAGCGGATTTCTCGCTCGATCCAGGCCGCCAACGCGCGATCGCGGCGTTCGGCCATTTCAGCGACGAGACGGCGCACGATGTGGCCGTTGCCCGGCAGATTATCGCAGCACAGAACGGTGAGCGGGTCGCGGCCGAGCGTCATACGGCGCGCAAGCGCTTCGACGAGAACGCCGATCACGCCGACAGGCTCCTGACGATGCTCCAGGTCGTGAGCGATGGCGGCATGCGACAGGTCGAGCCCGCTGGATACCGGATCGATGCCATAAGCCTTTTCGCTCACTGTCAGGGTGACGATGCGGGTGCCGTTGTCGGAAAGCCGCTGGAGCAGGCGTTCGCGCTCCTCGGTTGCGGCAATGGCATCGGTGATCGAGCCGACGATGCGGGCTTGGTCGCCATGGGCGCCGCGGCTGACGACGCTGTAGCGGTGGTCCTGTGCCTCGAGGTCGGCGACGATGTCGACCGACCTCAGGCTTGCGCCGGCGATGCCCCAATCGCCATACCGGGCATCGATAGCCTTATCTGTGTAGATCGCCTGATGGGCGCGATGGAAGGCGCCAATGCCGATGTGGACGATGCCGACCTTGAGCCCCGCGGGATCGAAGGACGGGCGCTCGACGCTCGAGGGGAGGGAGGTGTTCTTGCCGAGGCGGTTCATCGCTCAATTCATTCCAAATTCGGGATGCGACAGTGTCTGCTCGATGCCGCGCAGTTCGGCAAGACCCTTGAGCCGACCGATGGCGGGATAGCCGGGCTGGGCGCAACGCGTCAGATCGTCCAGGATTTCCTGGCCGTGGTCCGGACGCATGAATATCTGATGATCGGTGCGCCCCTCAGCCATGCGGCGGCGTTCCTCGCTCACCAGCTGGGCAACGACCGCGACCATGTCGGTGTTGCCGTCGAGATGCTGGTCCTCGAAGAAGGAGCAGGGGTAGCCTTCGCTCTCTCGACGGACATTGCGCAGATGGGCGAAGTGGATGCGCGGCGCGAGACGCTTCACGATGGTGGGCAGATCGTTGTCCGGGCGGGCGCCGAGCGATCCCGTGCAAAAGGTCACGCCATTGGCGTTGCGATCGACGGCATCGAGAACCCTAACGTAATCCTGCTCGGTCGAGAGGATGCGCGGCAGGCCGAGGAGCGGCCATGGCGGATCGTCGCCATGTGCACAAAGACGCATCTCGAGTTTCTCCGCGACCGGCACGACTTCAGAGAGAAAGTCGATGAGATTGTCGCGCAGCGCATCGGCACCGATGTCGTCATAGCGCGCCAGCGCGGTGCGTAATTCGCCGATGCTATAGCCGTCGGATGAGCCTGGAAGGCCGGCGCCGATATTGCGGGAAAGGGCGGCGATTTTCTCTTGTGGCATGCCGGTGAAGCGTTCCCTGGCAGCTTCGACCAGTTGCGGCGGATAGTCCTCCAGCGCGCCGGGCCGCTGCAGCACGTGGATGTCGAATGCGATGAAATCAACGAGATCGAAGCGCATGGCGCGGGCGCCATCGGCGGTTTCCCAGCGCAGGTCCGTGCGGGTCCAGTCTAGCACAGGCATGAAGTTGTAGCAGACCGTGGAAATGCCGGCCTTGGCCAGCTGGCGCAAGCTTTCTTTCCAAGCCCCGATATGAGCCTTCCAATCACCGGTCATGGTCTTGATGCTTTCGGAGACGGGAATGCTTTCGACGAGTTCCCAGTCCAGGCCGCCGGCGCGGACTTCGTCCTGTCGCTTGCGGATTTCCTCGAAAGTCCATGCGCTTCCGGTCGGCACATGATGTAGAGCGCTGACGATGCCCTGAGCCCCGGCCTGAGCAGCATCACGCACGCTCACCTTGTCGATAGGACCGAACCAGCGCCAAATATGTCTCATGCTTGTCTTCCTTATATGGGCCAGGCTCAAGCCAGGGCCGCAGCGGTATTCGACTGACCGTTCGCGGCAAAGGCTGCGACGGCGCGAAGAGGCGAGCCCGATCCGCCGGCGATCGGCAACGGCAGAGTGATCAGGAATGAAAAGGCCGGCAGGTCGCCGAGGCGGGCGAAGTTCTCGCCGATGAGCACACCCGCGCCGAGCAGCACCTTATGGGCCGGGAAATCCGTGGTGCCGAAACAGTCGAGCGACAGGCAGTCCGAGCCTGCTATCCGGATACCGCGGTTAAGCAGGTATTCGCACGCCTCGTGCGACAAGCCGGGCCAGTCGCTCAGGAAGTGCGGATGGTTCGCCGGGTTGTGCCAAAAGCGATCCCAGCCGAAGTGGAAAAACACGGCGTCGTCGGCGGTGATTTCGCCCTGGGCGGCTTCGAATGCCTTGATCCGCCCGACACTGACGGCCTCCCTGGGGCTGCAGTCACGTGCGTCGATCTTCGCCATGCGTCCGAAAAAGGTCTGCAGATGAACGGCGTCCATCCCGGCGCCGCCTTTGACGAAGTGCAGCGGCGCATCAAAATGCGTGCCGGTATGCTCGCTCATGCCGAGGGAATGGTTGCAGGCGAGATCGCCGCGATCATAGCTTTCGATCACTTCCTTGCAAAAGAAGGGATGCGTTGGCCATACGGGGATCTGCGGGGTCAACGCATGGGTGAGATCCACAAGCGTCATGTCGCTTCCAAAGGCCTTTTTCAAGGTGGCGACGTCCATGTCACGCGGCCTTCGGTTTCGGGACGAGCGCGACGATGAGGATGATCAGCGCGCCGGTGAGGACGAAGCGCACACCGGCCTGCATCTGGAAGGTGTTGAGCATCGTCGCCATCAGGTTGAAAAAAAGTGCCGCACCCCAGATGCCGACTGCGTTGGCCTGGCCACCGGCGACGCTAGTGCCGCCAAGGACCACGACCGCGATTGCTTCCAGCAAATAAGTATCGCCCATATTGAGCGCCGCGCCGCCTGAAAAGCCCGCAAGCAGGAAGCCGGTAAGGGCTGCGGTCACGCCGCAGAACACATAGGCGATCAATCGGACGCGGATGACGGGGACACCGGCGAGGCGTGCTGCCCGTTCGCTCTGCCCGACCGCCAGCAACCGCCGGCCCCAGACGCTGCGGGCAAGAATAACGACGACGGCGATGGTCAGGACGAATGCAGCGATCGGCATGATCCGCATACCCGCGACCGACCAGAAGGTGAAGGCCGAAAGGGCCGCCGGAGGCTTCAACGTCGCTTCGCCGCCGAGATTGAAGGCGAGTGACTGGAAAACGAAGCTCCAGGCGAGCGTCGCGATGATCGGCGGCAGGCGTAGCATCGTGATCGCGAGGAAGTTTGCCGCACCGGCCAATGCTCCAACTAGCAGCGCGACCAGAAGACCCGGAAGGATCATGTCGTTGCTGCCACTCATGACGGACATCGACAGATAGGCCGACAGGGTCAACACGGATGGCATGGACAGATCGATGTTTCCAGGACCGGACGCGATCACAACCATCTGACCGGTGCCGACAACGACGCTGAAGGCAGCAAAGACGAGCGCCGAAGATAGGGTCGGCACCGCGCTTGCAAAACCGGAATAAGCGATGATCGCAATCCACATGACAAGCGCGACAATGAAGCCGTAGGTCCAGGGTTTCAGAGAGAAGCCGCTCATGATTTGTCTTCCGCGAGCACGATGCGTCCGGCTAGCACCAGGAAGAGGATGCCGCCCTGTGCGCCGATCTGCCATGTCGGCGGCACTTGCAGGAAGCTCAGGAGTGATCCAGCAATTGCAAGCGTCAGTGCACCGATGACCGTTCCGACCGGGGAGACGATGCCACCTGTGAAAGAACCACCACCGAGGATGACGGCGCCGACACCGAGGAGGGTGTAGGCCGGTGCAACATTCGGATCGCCGGACGTTGTCAGGCCGGTCAGGGTGATGCCGGCAATGAGACCGAGCAGGCCGGCAGCGGCATAGACAGCGGCGCGGATCATGGCGATCGACCAGCCGGCGCGCTGGATGGCGCGCGGGTTGCCGCCCGCACCCCTTAGCACAGCCCCGTAGGACGATCGGCTGATGACGAAATGACCCATGAGGGCCGCGGCAATAGCAAGCAGCACCGGTAAAGGCAGGAGCGGCGGCCGCCAGGCCATGAATCCGGACAGCCATGCGGGCGCAGCGCCACCCGGAGCGGGCAGGATGATGATCGCGACGCCAAGCCAGATGAACGACATGCCGAGCGTCACGATGATCGACGGCA
This sequence comes from Rhizobium sp. P28RR-XV, assembly GCF_012641385.1. Lineage (NCBI taxonomy): Bacteria > Pseudomonadati > Pseudomonadota > Alphaproteobacteria > Hyphomicrobiales > Rhizobiaceae > Rhizobium > Rhizobium sp. P28RR-XV. Next base: position 347,571 of record NZ_JABAIG010000007.1, on the reverse strand, counting down.
ACTGCCGCAGATGGATGACAAGGCCGATGCCGGCATAGACCAAGATGCTACCGATAAAAATCGCGATTGCGAGTATCGGGGCCGTGTCGAGATAGAGCGCAGTGACGCAAGTGACGAAGCCGACAAAGGAGCCGATCGACAGGTCGATGTCGCCGAGCATGATGACGAGCATCTGTGCCAGCGCTGCAAACATCAGCGGCACAGCCAGCTTGAACAGCAGCGTGAAGCCGAAATAGCTCATCGCCGCTGGGCGAATCCAGAAGATCACGGTCAGCATGACCACGAGGGCGATGGCCGGAAGACCGGCCTGCAAGGCGGACGCGAGCCGTTTTGCAAAGTTGCGGTTCTGCCGGGGGAGGACAAAGTCAGCCATTCGCGCCTCCGAACGATGCTTCGAGGATGCGGTTGTGATCGATCGTGTCGCCGGCGACTTCGGCAACAGCACGACCTTCGCGGAAAACGTAGAGACGGTCGCAATTCTTCAGTTCTTCGAATTCGGTCGTGTACCAGATGAAGATCCGGCCGCGCTCGGCCTCGTCACGAATGAGCTGATAGACTTCCTGCTTGGTGCCGACATCGACGCCGCGCATCGGATCATCGAGCAGGATGACCTGACCGTCAGACGCGAGCGCGCGGGCAAACAGCACTTTCTGCTGGTTGCCGCCGCTGAGCGATAAGATCGGTGTATCGATCGACGGTGCCTTGACCTTGAGACGCTGTGACCAGGTTTGCGCGAGCGCACGCGCGACGGATGGCGATACAAAGCCACCCTTCTGAAGCGCGTTGAGGCTGCGAAGCGTCAGGTTGTCGGCGATCGACCAAAGCGGCATGACGCCTTCGACGCCGCGGTCTCCGGCGACAAAGGCAACGGGCACCTTGCGGATAGCAGTATAAATGGCCCGCAGGCGTTCGCGCTGCCCGTGACCATCGAGACCGGCGAAACCGATGATGTCACCGGGAGATGCCTTGATCGGCAGATCCGCGCTATCGATGCCGGCATGGTTTACGGTCAGGGCTTGGCCCGCTTTGCGCGTGGGGACAGCCTTCTGCTCATGCGGCGTCTCGATATTGCCCATCATCCCGACCAGATCGGAGCGCTTCAGGCCGGCCGCCGACCGGTCTCCGACGATTGCCCCATCCATCATCACCACAACACGGTCGCAGACGGCTAGGATTTCGTTGAGGCGGTGGGTGATGAGAATGCAGGCGACGCCACGCGTCGACGCCGTCTTGATATAGGCGAGCAATTGCTCTGCCGGCTTATGCCCGAGAGCCGAGGTGGGCTCATCTAGGATAATGCAGCGCGTCTTGCCTTCCGTTTCGGTGAAGGTGCGGGCAATCTCGACCATCTGCCGCTCGCCGATCGAAAGGTCGGCGATCTTGGCATCGACATCGATTCCATGGCCTGGAAAGATATCGTCCAAAGCCTTGGTGATCAGCCTGCGCGCCTTTTCCCGCCAGCCGAAGCCACGCAGGCTGCGATGGATGATGCGCGCATTTTCCGCCGCCGAAAGATTGGTGCAGAGCGATAGCTCCTGAAAGACGCACCGCAAGCCGCCAGCTTGCGCTTCTGCAGTTCCCCAGTGATCCGCCGCCTGACCACTATAAATGAATCTCCCCTCCGTTCGCTGGATCGCGCCGGAGAGGACGTTCATCAGGGTCGACTTGCCGGCGCCGTTATGACCGACCAGTCCGAGGACTTCCCCCGGGGCAAGACTGAAATCGACACCGACGAGTGCGTGGACCGCGCCGAAGCTCTTGCATATCCCGCGGGCCTCGATAAGGAGGCCCGCGGCAGTATCCACGGCGGCTTGGGAGGGCAGCATTGTTGGTCGCCCTACTTCGGAGCGGGAACCATAGGCAGCGGTTCCTTCCTGACGTTGGCGTCGATAATCTTGGCGACGAGGTCCTGCGGATAATCGGCGTTGGCGACGCCACCTTCCGGAACCGTCTTCAGCCAGGCGTCGAGATCCTGCTGCTGGATTTGCAGGAGGGGCACTTCAACGAATTTCGGAACGTCCTTCCCGGCAAGGATTTGTTGTGCGACCCAGAAGGCGACCTGTGAAACGGACGGCGTTGCGCCAAGCGAGAAGGTCTCGTAGCCGGTTGCATCATGTTCCTGCTTCCACAGCGCCAGCTCGTCCTGGCGGTTGCCCATGATGATGATCGGAAGATTGCGGCCCGCAGCCTTAAAGGCCTGTGCTGCCCCATAACCATCACCGCCCTGTGTCAGAACGCCATCGATCTTCGGCAGCGATGGCAGAACGCCGGATACTTCTTTCTGGGCCACGGTCGCGGTCCATTGACCATAGACCTCGCCAACCCTCTTGTAATTCGGATGGGCCGCCAAAGCCTTCGTCACGCCTTCGTTCAGCCGTTTGTCGAATCCGTCACCCGCCATGCCCCGGATTTCGAGGATGTTGGCGGACTTGTCTCCGAGCCTGCTCGACATGTAATCGAGCTCAGCTTTGGCATAAGAGTCCAGGTTATAATCAACCACATATGCACAGGGTTCGGTAACGCCGCTGGCGAAGGCGACTACCACGATGCCGGCGTTGCAAGCGTCCTTGATTGCACCGTTCAATGCCGTGTCCGAGCCAGCAAGGACAATGATGGCATCATAACCCTGCAGGATTAGGTTCTGTATCTGCGATGCCTGCTCGGTGACCGAGTTGTTCGAGCTGACGACGATCGTAGCGGCGATCTTGCCATCGGCCTTCGCCTTGGCGCCGATCGTCTCGAAGCTTTTGATCATCACCTGGCGGAACGAGTTGCCAGCATAGGAATTGCTGAAGGCGATCTTCTTGCCGCTGGTGTCGCCGGTCGCGACCCCTTCCTGCGCCATCGCAGTGCCGCAAAACATCGCACTGGTAAGAAGTGTTGCAGTTGCAGTCTTGTGGAAGCCCAATTTCATAGTGTCATCCTCCCTGGATCACGTCACACAGTTACCGGCGCTCGCGGTCCTTGTCTCGGACGGAAATTCGGCAAAACCATTCGCATGGATGCGGTTTCTTTCGTCGCGCCTGATATTGAAAATACATACTACCATGGTAGCGTGTCAATCGCGCTTATGGATTCTTGTCGTATAATGTGCGATGGCCATATTGTTTGCACAAAGCGGAGGTCGGAACGATGGCGACGAAGAGATCCAATCAGATAGAGGCTGAAGAGCTTCGTCAGAGCGCGCCGTCGTCGACACTCCTGCAGGCCATCAATCCTCGCCAGCCTATTGCAGCGCAGATCTACGAGCGCCTGCGACGGGCCATTACGACACTGTCCATGCTGCCTTCGGAGGCGTTGAGCGAAAAGGAGCTTTCCCTACAACTTGGCGTCAGCCGGACGCCGGTTCGCGAAGCGCTGATTCGGCTTGCGGACGAAGGGCTGATAGACATCCTGCCACAGCGTGGGAGCTTCGTGGCGCCGATCCGGCTTCGTGATGTCGAAGAGGCTCAATTCATTCGGGAATCTCTGGAGGTTGCGGTCAGCCGCAGACTTGCTGGCGGCTGTTCGCGGCGCTTCTTGACAGAGATCAAGAGTAATCTCTACGACCAGGAAAAGGCGGTTAATACCGAAGCGCTGGACCTCTTTCTCGATCTCGACGAAGCCTTCCACCGGAGTTTTTGTGAGGAAGCCGGCCTGCCGAAAAGTTGGCGTGTCATTCAGTCCGTCAAGCTGCAGATGGACCGTGTTCGCTATCTAAGTCTGCCCGATCTGGGTCACCTACGCGTTCTGCTGACCCAGCATCGTTCGATCGTGGACGCCATCGAATCAGGCGATGTCGAGAAGGCAGGCAACGATATGGCGGCGCATTTGCGCGAAGTGCTTCGTACCGCGCGAAAACTTAGCGAACAGCGCCGCGATCTCGTGGAAAGCTAATCCGCCCGCCCTCGGGCGCATCGGTGACACATTTATTGACATTGTACCATGGTAGTATTACAAGCCGTCGCGAAATGGAGGTCGGTCGGGTCATGGAAACCGCGCCAGATGATCCTGGGGCGAGACGAGGAGAGGCATAGGGCGGAGAAGCCGCGTTCCCATCGGCGATAGCGGCGGGGGTTTGATTGTCCTACGGGCCCCCATCGTTTCATTCCGCACGGAATGAAAGCCCGGTACGAGCATGTGTCTGCACCCTCCGACATAGTGACGGACTTCGGAGCCGCAGCGTCGGGGGGCGAATGCGGGCGCATACATCGAAAGCATTCGAATAGCCAATATATTCAAGGGAGGAACGCATGAACATATCTCGCAGAACATTCGGCATGCTGACGGCTGGAGCTGCAGCCGCCGGTCTACTGTCGGCGCCGGGCCTGTCCCGCGCCGCCGCGAAGGTCAAGTTGCGCTACGGCACGGCATTTCCGGCCAGCCATCCCGGCGTCATTCGCATCACCGAAGCAGCCAAGGCAATCGCAACCCGCTCCGAAGGTGCGATTGAACTTCATGTTTATCCGAATAGCCAACTCGGCGGCGAAGCCGATATGTTCACCCAGGTTCGTGGCGGCGCGCTCGACCTCATGTCGACCTCCGGTGTCAACCAGACGGTCGTTCCCGTCGCCAGCATCAACGCCGTCGCCTTTGCCTTCCCGACCTATGACCATGTATGGAAGGCGATGGATGGCGAACTCGGCGATCATGTCCGCAAAGCATTCCTCGATGCCGGCTTGTTCGTCTTCCCGAAAATGCTGGACAACGGCTATCGCAATATCACCACCGGTGCCAAGCCGATTGCCGCACCGCAAGACCTCAACGGAATGAAGATCCGCGTTCCGGGCAACCAGCTGTGGGTCACGCTGTTCCAGACGCTGGGCGCGGCGCCGACGCCGCTCAATTTCGGCGAGCTCTATGCGGCTCTGCAGACCCATGTCGTCGACGGTCAGGAAAATCCGCTGGCGTTGATCCAGAGTTCGAAGCTCTACGAAGTGCAGAAGTATATCGCCCTGACGGGTCATATCTGGGATGGCCACCACATCTTCTGCAACAATCGCCGCTGGCAGGCTATTCCGTCCGAGATGCGCACGATCATCCAGGAGGAATTGACCACTGCAGCCGTGAACGAACGTGCCGACGTAAAGGAGCTCAACGAAAAGGCCATGGTCGACATCAAGGCGACGGGTGTCGAGTTCAATAAGGTCGAGACCGCGCCGTTCCGCGACGCGCTTGCCAAGGCTGGCTTTTATTCGAAATGGAAAGAAAGCTTCGGCGCAGAGGCCTGGGGTCTCTTGGAAAAGGATGTCGGCACGCTGTAACGGGCCGATGATGAATAGGACGCTTGCTTTCGGGTAAAGCGTGCGTCCTGTCGCAAATAGCGGAGGCGTGTCGCTCCGCCTACACGTTCCGGTTTGCGAAAAGGCAGGCCGCGCCGCTCGAATCGGCGTATTTTGGGGAGGTCAATCATGGGCGCGACAGCGGGTGCGGAGGCGATTTCTCCGCGTGGGGCGTTTCAGCGTTTCGACAGTCTGCTCGGCCATGTCGTGGAGGCGACCGCCGCGCTGCTGGTTCTGGCGGAGGTCATTCTGCTCGGTTGGGCGACGCTTGCACGATATGCCCTTCGCAGCCCGCTCGTCTGGTCCGACGAAGTCGCCACGATCCTGTTTATCTGGTTGTCCATGCTGGGCTCGGTGGTGGCTCTACGCCGCGGCCAGCATATGCGGCTGACGGCCTTCGTCCGTAAGTTCTCGCCGCCCTGGCAAGACCGCGCCAATGCCTTTGCGATGATGATAGTCGCCGCGCTCCTGCTCTTGATGGTAGTGCCGACATGGCAACATGTCGAGGAGCGTATCATCAGCATGACCCCTGTCCTGCAGATCAGCGAAGCATGGCGCGAAGCTGCGATGCTTGTTGGCGTCGTGCTGATGCTGCTCACAGCGATCGATAAGATGATCCAGTCCAGCAAGCCGGTGCAGATGGTTGCAAGCCTAGTGCTTCTTGCTGTCATCTTCGGCCTGTTCCAACTGGCGATGCCGTGGTTCGACGAGATCGGCAATTACAGCCTGCTGATCTTCTTCCTCGGCATTGTGCTGGTGGCTATTGTACTTGGCGTGCCGATCGCTTTTGCCTTCGTTCTCGCGACCGCGGCCTATTTGAATTTCGCAAGCTGGGTGCCGCTTTCCATCGTGCCGGGCCGGATGAGCGAGGGCATGTCGCAAATCATCCTGCTCGCGGTGCCGATGTTCGTGTTCCTGGGTGCCGTCATCGAGATGGCCGGACTGGCGCAGGCGATGATCGCCTTTCTCGTCTCGCTGATCGGCCATCTGCGGGGCGGCCTGCAATATGTGCTGCTCGGTGCAGTCTATCTCGTTTCGGGTATCTCCGGCGCCAAGGCTGCGGACATGGCAGCTGTCGCTCCGGCGCTGTTTCCGGAAATGAAGAAGCGCGGCAATCGGGAAAGCGACCTGGTCTCCCTTTTGTCGGCGTCTGCGGTCATGTCGGAGACCATCCCGCCGTCAATCGTGCTGATCACGGTCGGCTCGGTCACCGGCGTGTCGATCGCCGCCTTGTTCACCGCTGGCCTTCTTCCTGCCTTTGTCGGCCTGCTGGCGCTCTGTGTCGTCGTCTACATCCAAACGCGTGGCGAAGATATGAGCCGTGCGAAGAAGGTCGATAGCAAGCTCAAGCTAAAACTGTTCCTCGCTGCGATCCCCGGCCTCGGCCTGCCGATCGTCATCCGCACGGCAGTGGTCGAAGGCGTGGCCACAGCCACCGAAGTCGCCACGATCGGCATCATCTACTCGATCATCGTCGGAGCTCTCTTCTATCGCAAGATGGAGTGGCGCAGGCTTTATCCGATGCTCGTCGATGCAGCCTCCCTATCGGGCTCCATCCTGCTCGTTGTCGGCGCGGCGACCGCCATGGGCTGGGCGCTGACACAATCCGGTTTTTCGCAATATCTCGTCGACCTCATGCAAGGCGTTCCCGGCGGAAAGATCAGCTTCCTGCTGATCTCCGCGCTGAGTTTCATTATTCTGGGCAGTGTCCTGGAAGGCGTGCCGGCGATCGTTCTGTTTGGACCGCTGCTTTTCCCGATCGCCAAGCTGCTCGGTATCGACGAAGTGCATTATGCGATCGTCGCGGTTTTTGCGATGGGCTTTGGGCTGTTTTCTCCGCCCTTCGGCGTCGGGTTCTATCTAGCCTGCGCCATTGGCCGTGTTTCGCCCGACGACGTCATCAGCAAGGTCTGGCCGCATCTTATGGCGTTGCTTTTCGCTTTGCTGTTGATCATCTTCATTCCGTGGATTTCCATCGGCTTCCTCTAGCGCCTCAACTCATCCCGTACACCAAGCTCGTCGAGCGGGTAGAGCACCACCTTGCCAATTTTGACGAAAGAGAGACCGAGGCGCGTCGCACGCCAATTTCGAAGGGTCCTAAGTGAAATGCCGTCCCGGTAGCGTTCGGCGACCTCGTCAGGCGTAAGGAATTTACTATCCGCCACTACCGCCTCCTTCGGCAGAACGCTCAGTCCGCGTCGCTACGCGTCTCAAGTTGATCGTCGCGGTAGTCTGTCGAGGTTCGCTTCATGCCCTTGTTCATGTATCCGGGCCCGGTGCCTCACGCTTCCCGCACGGACATACATGCTGCGCAATTCTTCGTGGCGAAAGACATCAAAGGTGGTCGTCCTAGAAACGGATATCGTAGAGGCCACATAGGCCGGGTTGGTCGCACTACCTGTGTCGACGGCTTAGGTGTCGGGCAGGCGATGTCACGTTGTCGGTGACTTAACGGTTGGCAGATAATTGGGCGGGGATGAGCGAACCGACGATTAGTTACAAGAACCACCGCTTTCCACATCAGATCATCGCGCACGCGGTCTGGCTGTATTTTCAGTTCCCCTTGAGCTTGCGGCTGGTCGAAGAAATGCTGTTGGAGCGCGGCATCGTCGTGTCTTACGAAACGATCCGGCGATGGGGCCGAAAATTCGGAGCGGCTTATGCGAAGCAGTTGCGCAAAAAGAAACCGTCTCGAAAAGATATCTGGCATTTGGACGAGGTGGCGATTTCCATCCGCGGCCGAAAACATTGGCTTTGGCGTGCCGTTGATCAGGACGGTTACGTTCTGGATGAGATCGTCCAGACCCGCCGCGATACCAGGTCTGCCAAGCGATTGCTGGTCAGGCTGCTGAGGAAGCAAGGCCTGACGCCGAAACGCATCGTCACCGACAAACTGCGCTCGTACGGAGCGGCAAGACGGGATGTGATGCCCGCTGTCGAACATCGATCGCATAAAGGCCTGAACAATCGCGCGGAGAATTCCCACGTGCCGCTTCGAAAACGAGAACGAATGATGCAGTGCTTCCGATCTGTCGGAGGCTTGCAACGTTTCATCTCGGTCTTTTCAGCAGTCAGAAATCTCTTCGTCGCACCGCATCACAAACGCTCAGCCCTGGCCACCCACATTCATCGAATTCGCGCAATGGCGCAGTGGAAAGTCGTGACCGCCGCTATTGCATAAGTTCACTGACAAATGCCTGGTCTGGCTTTGGTGAAACAACGTGACATCGCCTGGTGCCGAATTCCTCGGCAATATGGTCCTGCCGAAGCTTGGCACCGGCGTCTATCTCTCCCGAGATAATGCGATCGGCGAGCGTCCGGCTTATCCGTACAGCGATAGGATCATCTTTTGCAACGCCCATTGGATTAGCATCGGCTTTAAAACGGATGTGCAGCGACTCGATATCTAAGCTTACTTGCCTCCTTGTTGATTCTCCATATCCTTCGTCGATTGTAATTGTTCCACCGCGTCGCCTCATGCCGCAAAGATGACGGCACCGCCCGCCAAACCCGCGCCGGCCGCGGTCATGAGGAGGCGTTCTCCTAGCTTGAACGGTTTGTGATGATTTTCGACGGAAAGGGAAAGCGGAATGGTCGCCGCCGAAGAGTTGCCGAATTCGGCGATCGTGCTGACAAGCTTGCTTTCCTCCAATTCGAGACAGTGGCGAACTGCGTCGCAAAGGCGGAGATTGGCCTGATGCGGAATGAAGCGGTCGATAGCGGAGATTTCTACGTTTGCCTCATTCATCGCCTGGCGCGAGGTTTGCGTCATCAGATCGACGGCTCGTGAGAAAACCTCGCGCCCATCGCGCATCGTCATCAGCACTTGGTCTGCCGCGGTTTCGGGAGAAAAAGGCTTGTTGCTGCCGCCGGACGGGATCGCAATCAGATCATAGCCGCTTCCATCCGAAGCAAGGGCTGCTGATTTGAGGCCGCTTTGCCCGTTTCGGCAAGGGGCAAGCACGACTGCGCCGGCGCCGTCGGCAAACAGAACGGCACTGGCGCGTTCTGCCGGGTTGATCCGGCGGCTGAGAATATTGGCCGCCACGACGAGCACAGCCCGTCCATGCGCGCGCACGAAACTATCCGCCAGCGTCAGTGCGTAGAGGAAGCCCGAACAGGCGCCTGCAAGGTCGATGGCTCCTGAATTTTGCAAACCGAGCTTGTGCGCCAGAAGCGGCGCCGAAGGTGGTAAGAGATGATCCGGCGTCGAAGTGGCAAGCAGGGTCATGGCGATCTCGCCCGGCGCAATCCCGGCATCGTTGAGGGCCATTTTGCCAGCCTCTGCCGCAAGGTCGCTTAACGTATCTCCCTTGCTGGCCCAATGGCGGGATCGGATGCCGGTACGCCTTTCGATCCAACCGGCCTCGAGGCCGAGCCGGCTTTCGATTTCCGCGTTTTGGACGATGCGGGACGGAACCGCGTGACCGAATCCGGCAAGGCGGGAGGAGATAGGCGTCAAGATGCGGTCTCCTTGAGGACGATCGATGCGACGTCGTCGATCGCATCATAAGCGGCCGCGATATCTGCGGCGCTGGTGCAATAGGGCGGCATCAGGTAGACGACATTCCCAAGGGGGCGCACAAGCAGCCCGCGTTCGCGGAACAGCTGGCGCATGCGCGGCCCCACGTCAGCCAGATAGCCGCCCGAGGGTACCGCAAGATCGAGGGCAGCGATCGTCCCGCACTGCCTGACGTTTGCGAACCTGGTGTCGTTCTGGAAGCGTTGGAGATGCTGGTTGTGCTGGGCTGCAAGCGCGGCAATCCGCACGTCCACCGGTTCGTCCTGCCAGATCTGCAGATTGGCGACGGCCGCCGCGCAGGCGATTGCGTTGGCGGTGTAGGAACTCGAATGAAAAAAGGTCTTGCGCCGGTCGAAAGACAGATGCGCCTCGAAAATCTCCGTCGTGCAAAGGGTTGCTGCCAGGGGCAGGGCGCCTCCAGTCAGACCCTTCGATGTGCAGAGAATATCCGGGGTGACGCCTGCCTGTTCGCAGGCAAAGCGTGTGCCGGTGCGACCCCAGCCGGTCATGACCTCATCGGCGATGAACAGGCAGCCAAATCGACTGGCGATTTCCTTGAGCGCGGAAAGCACGGCGCTGCCATAAAACTTCATGCCGCCGGCGCCAAGCACCAGCGGTTCGACCAGAATGGCGGCGACCGTTCCTTTGCGGCAGATCGTTTCGAATGCATCGAGCGTTTCCTGCTCTCGGCCGGGGTCGGGGAAGGGTAGGCGGTCGACGCCGAAGAGCAGCGGCTCGAAGGGCGCATTGAACACGCCACGTTCTCCCGCCGACATGGTGCCGATCGTGTCGCCATGATAGCCGTGTTCCATGACGACAAGCCGGTCACGCGCGACGCCGCGATTGTGGAACGTGCCGAGCGCCATCTTGATCGCCACCTCGACTGCCGTCGATCCGCTATCCGAATAAAAGACATGTTTCAGTTCGGAGGGCGCGAAGGCGAGCAGACGTTCGGCGAGGATTTCCGCTGGTTCATGGGTATATTCGGCGAAAATGATTTGGTCATACGCCTCCGTCGCCTCGCAGATTGCCGCCATGATGCCGGGATGGCGATGGCCATGGGTGATCACCCACCATGACGAGATTGCATCGAGGACGCGATTGCCGTCCTCGTCGAACAGATATGCGCCCTCGGTCGCGACGATGCGCTTCATCGGCGCTTCGAGGGCATGTTGTGTGAAGGGATGCCAGACAGGGGTGAGGGTCATGGGCGTCCCTCCGTCAGGGCGACGATGTCGAAATTTTCGTGGAAAGCGCGACGCAGGGTCTCATTCGTCAGGTTTTCCAACAGCGGCAGCCGGCCCAACACCTCCGCTTGGCCGATGGCGGCGATGGTCGCCTCGGTGTCGGCATTTTCCGCGCCGATGAATGCAACGCCATGGAAAGGAATATTACGGCTGCGCAGCGCCTCAATGGACAACAGCGTGTGATTGATGGTGCCGAGCGACGTTCGGGCGCAGAGAATGACGGGAATGCGCCACCGGGTGAAGACGTCGGCAAAGACGGTGTTTTTCGTAAGCGGGACCATGAGGCCGCCGGCCCCCTCGATGACCAGCGGACCGGTGCCGGCCGGCAGCTCAAGTCTGGCCGGGTCGATCTCCACTCCATCGAGACGTGCCGAAAGATGCGGTGAGACCGGGGTGGAAAGGCGATAGGCTTCCGGCAGCACACGGTCGGCGGGCAGCCCGCTCAGGCGGGCGACAGTGCGGCTGTCTGTTTCCCCTTCCAGTCCGGATTGTACAGGTTTCCAGTATCGCGCATTGAGCGCACCGGCCAGCGCCGCGGCAAACACCGTCTTGCCGATGCCTGTATCCGTACCGGTTACCACGAAACGGGCGGTCATCTCCTGTGGTCCTCCATGGCGGCACTGAGGCAATCCAGCATGCTCGCAACCTGCTGCGGAATAACGTTGAGCGTGATCGACAGCCGCAGGCGTGCTGTGCCTTCCGGCACGGTCGGCGGACGGATCGCGCGGATGTCGAACCCTTCCGCCTGAAGAGTTTCGGCAATTCGGACCGCGCGCGCATTGTCGCCGATGACGACCGGCTGGATCTGCGATCCGCTTGGCTCCATGCCCAACCGGCTCTTCAATCCGTCGCCGACAAAGGCGACCAGACGTTCCAGGGCATCGCGGCGCTCAGGCTCGTCATCGACCATGCGCAAGGCCTCGCGTACGCCAGCGGCCATGAGAGGCGAGGGCGCAGTCGAATAGATGAAGGCACGGGCGCGGTTAACCAGATAATCGCCAAGCAAACGGGGGACCGCAAGCAAGGCTCCGCAAACGCCCAGCGCTTTGCCGCACGTATGAAGGGCAAGCACATTGTCCCGGCCCTCCAGCACCGCGGTCAGCCCTCTGCCGCCCGCGCCGAAAACACCCGTGGCATGGGCTTCGTCGACCACCAGAAAACCCTGGTGATGGTCGGCCATGTCGGCAAGGGCGGCAAGCGGCGCTCTGTCGCCGTCCATGGAATAGAGGCTTTCGATCGCAATCCAGGGCCGGCCCCGGCCGCCGTTGCCGCGCCAGTTTCGGATCGCCTCGTCGAAGGCGTTCGCGTCGTTGTGGCCGACGCTGACGGCCGTCGCCTTGCTGGCTGCAATCCCCTCGCGCGCGCTCGCATGGATGAGCGCGTCGTGGACGATCAGATCTTGGTGCCGCGGCAAGGTCGAGAAAAGCGCCGAATTGGCGGCATAGCCGCTGCCAAAATACAGCACGCGCTCCACGCCGAAAAATTCGGCGGCTTCGGCTTCCAGCGCTTCATGTTCGGGATGGTTGCCGCGCAGCAGGCGCGAGCCGCCCGCGCCCGCCGGAACGCCGCTTTCCATCGCCGCCATGATCGCAGCCTTGAGGCGCGGCGTGCCGGCAAGAGCGAGAAAATCGTTGGAGGTAAAGTCGATGCCATGCTGCGGTACAAGGCTGCGTAGCCGCGCCTTGCGCCGCAATCCCTCCAGCGTGGCGGCATAATCCGAGAGCATCGCCGTCACACCGCCGGCTCCAGCGGCATGGGGTGAAGGCCGAGGCGGCGGAAGAGCGCCGTATCGTGATCCTCGCCGGGATTGTCCGTCGTCAGCAGCGTGTCGCCGACGAAGATGGAGTTGGCGCCCGCGAAGAAACAAAGCGCCTGCATTTCGTCGCTCATCTCGGTACGTCCGGCCGAAAGGCGCAAATGCGAGGCAGGCATCAGGATGCGCGCCAGTGCGATCGTGCGGACGAAATCGATCGGATCGACAGGTTCAGCGTCCGCAAGCTTCGAACCGGGAATGGGGATGAGCTGGTTGATCGGCACGCTTTCGGGCGGCACGGGCAGGTTCGCCAGCGTCAGCAGCATCGAGATCCGGTCATCGACAGTCTCGCCCATGCCGAGGATTCCGCCAGCACAGACCTTGATGCCGGCCATGCGTACGGTTTCCAGCGTATCGAGCCGATCTTCGAAACTTCGAGTCGTGATGATTTCCGAATAGAAGCGTTCTGACGTGTCGATGTTGTGGTTGTAGTAGTCGAGGCCGGCTTCCGCAAGTTCGCTCGCGTGGGTTTCGGTCAGCATGCCGAGCGTCATGCAGGTCTCCATGCCGAGCCCCTTTACGCCCTCGACCATGGCAACGAGCGTATCCATATCGCGGTCCTTCGGACTGCGCCACGCTGCACCCATGCAGTAGCGTGTCGCCCCCGCATCCTTGGCCTTGCGCGCCTCGGCCAGAACGCGTTCGACCTTCATCAGTTTCGAGGCCTTCAGGCCGGTTGGATAGTGGGCGGACTGGCTGCAATAGCCGCAATCCTCGACGCATCCGCCTGTCTTGATCGACAGAAGTCGGCTCATCTGCACAGCGTTGGCGTCGAAATGCGCGCGGTGGATGGTCTGGGCTCGGAAGAGCAGATCATTGAACGGTAAATTATAGATAGTTTTTGCTTCGTGTGTCGTGATCAGCGGCGCCTTGGCTTCGCTTTCGATGGAAAATGGCTGATTCGCGTTCGGCTTGTTCACGATGATAAGCTCCCTGATAAAATTATAGATAAAACTACATATTATCGATAATTTGGCAAGCGTAAATTGGGAGTTCAGAAATTCGTTTGGATTATCAGGCGTTGGCTTCCACGCAGAAGGGATGGAGTTGTGTAATCGCGGGCGATGTCACGCTGTTCGCGTAGTTCTCGACGAGACGCTTGTGGCGAGTTTACGCAGTTGCGCGGTGCAACCCCTTACGCCCGCAGGACAACGAGGGTCGCCGAGATTGTCGGCCTGCTTGGCCATAGTACTGGCGGGCGGTTCGGAGCGTCTGAGAGCGCGGATGATGTCTGTCAAATTGGCTGAGCCCCGCACAAAGTGAGGAAGACCCTCCAGATCTGGGATAATTGTGCCGAGTACCCGGAAGCGCCAGAGATCGTCCTCGCACGGTATGGGTCTCCCGGATCAGCTCTCAGCGCAACAGATAGGGCCTATTTGGGATCCTCATAGGTATATAGCGCGCACATTTCGGAACTGCTACGGGGCGCACGCTTGCCGGTGAAGACGGCAATTGCCGTCGTCTCCGATCCATCGGCCCACGATGCGACAAAGGTAACGTCGCCCGAGCCGCAGAGTTGGTTACCATTTTGCAGTTCCGGATCGGCCGGCTCTTTGACACGATAAACTGAAGCCGGCACCGAGCGGCCATTCGCGTTGAAGTGATCTGCGACGAGATCGGAGAATTCGAGCGTCTCTCCATTTTCGAACTTGATACTGAAATCGTCGAGCCAGACATCGCCGGTAATGCTCATGGCTGTGTTGCTCGTCGCCGTATAGTGATCTGCTTGCTGGGCGAATGTCGCAGAGGCGGTGATGATGGTGAAGAGGCCGGAAAGGAGAAGGCGGTGCATTTTAATCCTTGAGAAAGTCGCTTGAACGGGCTTGCCTTGCCACCTGCATCGCATCTTTTGCATCAAAAGCAGAGACTCATTTTAGGGCCAGCACAAGAACACTTCAAATCCCGCGCTAACATCGAACGTGGTGCGAACGTCATCGTCCATCCGCCGTCCCTCGATAGCTAGGCTTTACTAAGCTTCGCACGAGATGCCCCTCGGCTTGATCCACCCTTGCGTCCCGTCGGTGCGTTGCGACAAGACTTTCGATGTTTTTCTGTTGAAGCGGTCTGGGCTTGGCAGCAATGGGCGATAGCATCAAGCTCGATCGAGACCTGGGTTGTGTGATCAATTCGGCAAATCCATAGCGGCTCTTGCTCGCCGTTACGTAGAGAAGCATTCGCCGTCAAGAATAGCAAATCACCCCAGAAATGAACCACGAAAATATCCGGTACCTTCTATTTGCGGATTGGAGCGAAACCATTTTGCCAAGTTTGAAGTGGAAGCGACAATCCGGGCAACGACCTGAGGGTTTCGGCGGAGCTTCCGTTTCGCTAAACGTAGATTCTCCGTTCCGTCCAAGCCGGGGTTGGAGGCTTTGTAACCAAGCACTTAATCACTTTACCCGCTAATGAAGGAATTGCCGTGAACAGACTTCAGCTGACAACCATGACCCTCGCCACCATGCTTCTGACCACCGCGTCCGTCGATGCTGCCGATTTCTCCGTCACGCCGCTGAAAGACGGCGACAGCTTTATCGGTTGCCTCGCTCAGAATACCGCGACAGGCGTCGGCTTTCTTGCCGTTGGCGACAAGGTCGCACTATTTGCCAATTCTTCGAAGTTCACTTTCGCCAAAGGCGATCAGGTAAGTGGCTCCTGGTCGGTCGATGGCGGCACGGCCACGAATTTCTCGTCGACTGCTGATACCGCAGCAACGGCAACGATCGACGTCCCGAACACGACCGAAGCCGTTGCGGCGCTGACCAGCGGCAAGTCGCTGAGCCTGACCGCCAACAGCACCACCGTCGATTTCAGCCTCGAGGGGGGCGAGAAGGCCTTTGTAGGCCTGTCCGAGTGTATGACCACCCAGTTGGCGCCGACCGCTAACTAAGCCGTACCCATTTGCGACTGATATGGCGGGTATTATGTTGCCCGCCATATCTATGTCAGCCGAACCTCCGAAAAGTCTTCAACGACGGCGAAAGACTTAGATGCGAGGACAATTCAAAGTAAGCCGGTAACCACCTCGCAGAGCAAGCGCTTATGCGCACTTCTTTACGTGCCCTTGGCGAAAATCTGTCAACCAAAATTCCCCCACTTGCCTGAAAGGTAGAAGTAGCAGGTTTGACGTCGCCTCGCATCTGTTGCCTGGGAGGCACGGAGAGGCCGGGCAGTCATAACTATAGATGACGTTGCCAAGTAGCTCCGAGTTAAAGATAGGATGCCAGAAGTTTGTAAGCGGAGCATTGCATTTTTCTGCGGCCAGAGAGGCATGCAGAATGTCGCCATGAGTTTTCAAGCTTTCCGCCATCTAGTCCAGTATTTGTACGGCGTTGGTCTCTCCCGCTATGGGGTGGGGGACAATCCGTACGACGGCCGAAACCATCGCAGGGATGATGATCATGTTGCAGCAGGATCGATCGGCCAAGCGCCTGCGGATTTAGCAGTAGTTTATATTTTATGAGCAAGGTAATATTCAAATTGATAGTATCAATGATGTAAATTCGAGCGGATGCCCCTGTCTTGTTTTCCGTGTTTAGCTAAAGGAAATTAGATAAATCTGGTTGGTATAAAATAAACGCAGAATTTTTTCTGTCGAGAGGCGCAATATTATCAATTTTTTGACGGTTTCCGAGCAACTATCAATAGTTTGAAAATATTGCAATCGAGTGACATCATGAAAAAACTTCTTTTTACATTCGAGGGCCGCATCAACCGCCAGAAGATGTGGTTCGCGGTACTTATTCACATTATCGCCGCTGCCGTTGTTGGCCTTGTTTTCACGCTCCTTTGGTCCGTGATTCCCGGCTCCATCAGCGAGGACGGCACGTACCACGTCGAAGGAGCCGTAGCCGTTCCCTACATCGTCCTTAGTCTTGCCTATATTATCTTCAGCGTTTGGTCGGGTCTTGCCGTCGCCATCAAGCGACTACATGACCGTAACAAGTCTGGCTGGTTCTTCTTAATCCAATTCGTCCCGCTGATTGGTAGCATCTGGTATCTGGTGGAGGTCCTGCTTCTAAAAGGCACCACGGGCACGAACCGTTTTGGCGAGGACGCGATCGCCGCCTAATGCGCCCAGAGCACAATTAGAGCATTCGAACGATGTGAAACTCAGGCCAAAAGCGGTGCCGGGACTGCCTGGCACCGCTTTTGTGTTCAGTTGCAGTCCGAGGCCACAATCTTGCAGCTGTCGCCATCGCAGCCTTGGATCGACTGCTCCTCTGCCTTCTTCTTTGTCGGAGCCTTACCCCAGCCGATCGACTTGCCGTCCGACGCCAGCGCCCCGCACTGTTCGTAGGTCATGGCGAGTGTGCAGTCTTTGCCACCTTCTTCGTTGCAGAACTTCATTGCATAGTCGGAAGCTTCTTTCTCCGTATCACCGCCGCCGACGCCGTAATAGGGCTCCTTGCTCTTGTGCGATGAATCAACTGCAAATGCGCCCCACTTGCTGTCGCCAGCGAGCGCGCCACCGGCAATAGCGGCCGTGGCGAAGGCGGTAAGAAGCATAATCCTAACAATGCTTTTCATAATGATGAGGATCCCTTGAAGATGTTCCACCCGCCGTATGTCCGATGGAACGTATATCTGATAGCCCATACTTCGCCGTCTTCAATGGGACCCGGATGATTTTTGGAACGACTTTTCGCGCGATAAAAAGAGTGACCTGCCACGGAACTTTCACCAAGCAGCGACTAAACACCTTATGTGTCCCGCGTTACGGCAACTCAATTGTGATCGTCGTTCCGTCGGTCAGATCGGTCTGCGAGATTCCCAACAAAAGATAGCCCGCGTTAGCCGCTGGCTTGGGGTACGGCCAATCCTTATATGCGATTGCTTCAATAATGTCCTTGCCAGGAATTTTGATCTTAGCGCATAGCGCTTTACCTAAGGGAAGGTTACACCGTCCCTTCAGGATTACTGTCGCGCCGACCCTGCCGTCCATCGAAAATGCTCCCAGGATTGGTCGCATGCTATGCGGATCTTTTTGCATGTTGGTAGATAAACCCTCTTGTTCCGAAATCGCCCGCGGAGAGACACCAGCATCTCGTGAATTAATTCAGGAAGATTTGCGATTGTGCCGCGTATTTGAGGCAATTCGCCCTAACAGGCTGCAGTCTGCGGGCAGGGCCAAGTCAAGAGATCAAGCATTGACTGGCGACGACGCCATTCTATGAGGCGTCGACGCCGGAGGACCTCCAGGACGAACCGAACTCGCGCGGCGTATTCTTGACGCAAACCCGGAATTGAAGGAACCGCAGGACAAAAGCTGTTTAGTTTAATCACGTCTCGATACGGATCCGGATGAGTTCAACCCGTTGACTAACCGGATATTTAACCCGTCAATATTATGCGTCGTAAGTTCAATTCCGTTCACATCAATAGATCCGGTTTTGTTGGCTGTGGGTTGTCGTCTTAAAAAGTGGCCCCACAGCCAACCGCGGGACGACTGCTTTGCGCCTCCATTTCGGATAGCGGGCGGTTTGAGGGACCGACTGAAAGATGCCATTCCCCTGATCGTATCGCCTCGTCAGCGTCGGCTATAGGCCGACGCTAGGGATACTGCAGGCAGCCGGAATGAGCTGCCTGCAGGCGGACCCGATTGGAGCAGCCTTCATGTTTCGGAGCCAGCCAGTGGTTCGCGCTGACCGCACCAACCACGTTCTATCTGGATGCCGCCAAGCCGTCGGTTCCTAGCAATGGAGACGAGTCGCGCTCGATCACGAACTTCATTTCGGCCAAGCGTGACACCTTCCCCCACTTTCAGCTAGGTTATGCTTATGGTTGCTGGAACCTAATCGACCGATCTCCGTTTTGTCAGCAGCGCCCAAAAAGGAGATCGCAATGCTTTACTACGCTTTGGTATTTCTCGTCGTTGCCCTGATTGCCGGCGTACTTGGATTCGGTGGCATCGCCGGCGCTTCTGCTTCAATCGCCCAGGTTCTATTCTTCATTTTCGTGATTTTGTTCGTCGTATCGATCGTGATGCGACTGGTGCGCCGAGTTTAAGGCATCCCAGCGGGAATGATGGCATGAGAGCGCCTGCCCCTCACCAGAATGACAACGACACACCCGGCGTGTCGCGTCGGGTTTCCGCACTATCCCATGCGCAATCCAGGTCGGTTTCGCTCGCTTTTCGACTTGAAGGCTGTTGCCGGTGCAACAATGCTCTTCACGGCCATCGGTTGAGCCTTAACTCCGACTGCAAGTGAACAAGTGGCACCTATGATCAACGACCTATGGTACAAGAACGCCGTCATTTACTGCCTGTCAGTTGGTTCCTTTCAGGATACTGACGGCGACGGTGTCGGTGACTTCCAAGGATTGATGCGCCGGATGGACTACCTAGGCGGCCTTGGAGTGACGGCGATCTGGCTCATGCCGTTCCAGACTTCGCCCGGTCGTGACGACGGCTATGACGTTTCGGACTACTACAACGTCGATCCCCGCTATGGCTCGCTCGGCGATTTTGTCGAGTTTACTCATGCCGCCAAGCAGCGGGGCATTCGCGTGCTGATAGACCTTGTCGTCAATCATACCTCGAGCGAGCACGCTTGGTTCAAGTCGGCGCGCTCCGATCCGGACTCACGATACCGGGACTGGTATATCTGGTCGGAGAAAAAGCCTGCGAATGCAAACAAGGGAATGGTTTTCCCCGGCGTCCAGAAATCAACATGGACCTATGACGAAAAAGCCGCAGCCTACTACTTCCATCGCTTCTACGACTTCCAGCCCGATCTGAACACCGCCAACCCGCTTGTCCAGGCCGAAATCCTCAAGATTATGGGCTTCTGGATCCAACTCGGCGTCTCTGGCTTCCGGATGGACGCCGTGCCGTTCGTCATCGCCGAGAAGGGCGCGGAGGTGACAAAGCCAAGTGAGCAGTATGGCATGCTCCGGCGGTTTCGCGAGTTCCTCCAGTGGCGGAAGGGCGACGCCATCATTCTGGCAGAAGCCAACGTGCTTCCCGAGACCGACTTCGAGTATTTCGGGGACGATGGCGACCGCATGCACATGATGTTCAACTTCCAGGTCAACCAGTCGATGTTCTACGCCCTGGCTTCGGCAGATGCTCGGCCGCTGGTCAAGGCAATCGAAAAGACAAGCGTCCGGCCTGCGACAGCCCAATGGGGCATGTTCCTGCGCAACCACGACGAGCTCGATCTCGGTCGTCTGCCCGAAACGCATCGGCAGACCGTGTTCGATGCTTTCGGTCCCGACAAAGACATGCAGCTCTACGATCGTGGAATCCGCCGACGGCTCGCGCCCATGCTGGATGGAGATCCGCGACGGATCCGGCAGGCCTATAGCCTGATGTTTTCTTTGCCGGGAACGCCTGTCATCCGCTACGGCGACGAAATCGCGATGGGCGATGATCTGAGCCTCCCGGAACGCAATTGCGCGCGCACGCCTATGCAATGGTCGGTCGAGCCGCAAGCGGGCTTTACGAAGAGTTCCAAGCCGGAGCTGCCCGTGATCGTCGACGGTCCATACGGCTACCACCATGTGAACGTCGCCGACCAGCGGCGTGACGCCGACTCCATGCTGAACTGGCTGGAGCGCCTAATCCGGATGCGAAAAGAAGCCCCCGAGATCGGATGGGGAGACTGCATCTCGCTCGACACCGGCGATCCCGGCATACTCGCACTTCGATACGACTGGCGGAACAACTCGGTACTGGTCGTGCACAACCTTCATCCTAAGCCGGTCGAGTTCGAACTCCAACTGGATGGGGAGGGGACAGGTGGCAACAGGCTCATTGATATCATGGACGGCGGCAACAGCGAAGCCGACGACAAGGGACGTCACACGTTACTTCTCGATGCTTACGGCTATCGCTGGTATCGCCTCGGTGGCCTGGACTATCTGCTACGCCGATCGGAAGTTTGATGGCATTTGATGAGGGGAGAAAGGTCGGATGGGGAACATCTAGGCTAATGAAAACGCTATTGCTTTTGCTCTATTGAGCTATGTTTATGCGTCAGAGATTCGCTCTTCCCGTGCTGTCGGAGGGCGCCCTCATAACAACGTCCCGCTCCCAGACATCGTCGGACGCGACTACGTGCGAAAGGTCAACGAGGACTTCGGCATTGCCACGGCTTTCAAGGTAGACCTGGAAGGAATGGGAAGGACTGACCCGCTTGGCAACGTCAACGTGACGGTCAGCTATGCTAACTGCAGTGGCGTCCTGGGCGATGGTGCGAACGGCGCTAGTCGGCCCTTGTGTGCTGATCGCGGAACGCCTCGATCTGTTCAGGTTCCTTGTCGTCCAGCTGGGTGATGTCGTTGCGGGCGTCGCCGTGGACGTGGAGAAGTTCGTCAAGCTTGGCGTGGATGGCTTGCGTGTCTCGATGTTCGGCGCGCTGGATAAACAATGTCATGATCCAGGTGATCAGCGTGGCGAGCCCATGCCATTCCAGGGTCGCGGGACTGAAAAACAGCCAGGACACGCCGTAGATGGCGACGATCACGAACGCGTATGGGCTCGCCGTCCAAGTGCCCAGATCTGTCAACAATGAACGAAATCGCATCAAGCATCTCCGATCTTCGTGAAGATGGAACCCTTGAGACGTGCTTGTGTTCCGACTTTGGAAATCCCGCGAGGTGCAATCGATTTGGCCGGCGAGGAGACGTAGGGTTCGCGAGAGAGCTCATGATCCGCGGAAGGTCGGTCAGCATCACAAATCGGCTATCGCCTCCCGTCTCGCCGGCTTGCGAATGATTGCGATCTGGAGGAGCCGGCGGACGCTTGAGCCGAACAGCTTCTGTGAAACGGCCCAACATCGAACTGTTAATCGATCTGGACCTTGCTCGGTGTCGTTTGGTTCATGGACACCGGGCTCTTAACGAGGGTCAGCTGAGAACGCGTGCGGTACGTTTCCGTGTAAATGCGCTGGAGGCCCCTAAAGGCGTTGGTATCCCGGAATGAATGGTAAGGCTCTGCCTCCTGCGGTGATCCTTACCGCACCGGAATCCAATTCGGCTAGGTCGCTCGTCATCTGTTCGATGTGAAACATTAGCCTGGCGCGCTGGATCCGCAGGTCTTCCCTCAAATCGTCCATCTTTGCTCTGGCGCCACCGCGGACCTTGCACTCATAGTACCAATCAAACAACCAATCATGTCCCGTTGCCGCCGGCGCTCGCGCACCGAAAAGCTCTTTTATTTTTTTCTGGGTGTGGTGGTGTGCTCGCGGATTTTGGCTGCAGATGAAGGCTGTTGGAGGAAGCTTACGCGGTCAAGCCCGGTTCTAGCCCCCGGCGCCGGGGGGTGCGTCGTTCTCTAAGTTCTCGGGGTACTGGACAACCTCATTTTCGTCCATATCGATCGCAACACCACTAGCCTTACGCAGTGAGACGCCCGGACCGGACGCAACGCCGCCAGCCTCTAGGAAAGTCACGCCAGCCGTTTGGAGGATGGTGCGGATTGCGGCAACATCATTCTGCATACCGGCCGCCTTGCCTTCGCTTGCTTCCAGGCGTTTCAGCGTCGGCACTGAGATATTCGCAGCGAGAGCGAGCGCTGCTTGCGACATGCCGATGAGCGCTCGAGCGGCCGAAATCTGCCTGCCAGATAGCATTTCCTGATCCCTTAGTTTCAAAGATATCCAAAGGTGTAGAGCTGCCGCATCTGGATGCGACTCCAACAATGGCTATGGCATGCAAAGGGTGTATTCACGACCAGAGAGATTGACTGGTTGGCGTACCGCTCCTTGAAGCAGGGCGAGATAAACGAGTTCGCACGATCTGCCAGGACGCGAATGGCGCTCGGAGCGTGCCACCAATCCCCTCACCACCATCGAGAATCATTTGACGACGCATCGCGCCCGAGAACGTAGCCAATTGCGAAGGCGAGGACGCCGATCGTGAGGACGATCCCGGTTGCCGTCTGCGGATGCTCAGCAGCGCCGACGACCACGGCGGTGCTCTCGCGGACGACAGCGTCCTTCGCATCCTTTGCCGCCTTCCGGACACCTGTCGGTGGCTCTGCGGGTGTTCCTGTGAAGCCAGCACTGAGTTCGTCGGTCATGATGTTCCTCCTACTTCTGTGAAGGAGAACCCTCGTCGGCGAGGGAAGTTCCAGCGACGTGGCTGGGTGGGATAGGTGTTTTAGCGGCATCTGCCAAAATCACTCGAAGCGACGACACCATAGTGGTATAGCTCCATTCTTGTTAGTTTCGATCTTGAGGCCGGTTGTTTCTAAGCAAAGCTCTGCATTCTCCGCGCGAAGATGTAGGTTTTGTGTCCGCTGCGTCGCGGATTGGGGCTGGGCGCGCTGTTCCTCGACGAGCACGCCGACGCAAGTGGACAAGCCACGGCCGATTTTCATCCGGCTTTTGGGGCCACCCGCCTCGAAGGAGCTTCTTGAGCTGGCGCCGGAGGCTATGGCCGAGTACTCACGTTATCGATCATACCTTGGTGTCCGCTGAGGCATCCGGCGCCAACCACGAAGGATACGCCAGTGCCCCGCTGCGGTAAGAGCTTGGCCATACCTATGGCGCGGCATCTACGCATCCTCAAAAGCATTTCGCTTGAGTTCATGGAAAATCGTCGAACGTTGACGGCCGAGCTTCTCTGCGATGACGGTGGCACTTAGGCCGGCCGCTCGCCAGCGAGCAATCCTGGGACGTTCATCTATGTCGATCTGGGAGTAGGTGCGTTCCATTGCGTCTTCCTTGCGAGTGATAACCCATTGGTATCATTCGCAAGTCGCACTTCATCCTTGAACCCACCAGAGCGAAAAAGCATAATTTTTAGTAGTCCCCGCTGGGATCAGTGACTTTGGTGCAGCTAATAGCGGCAATCAGCAGAAGCAAGATCGAAAAGATAATGGCATAGGCATAGGCATAGGCATGGTAAAAATCAAACATGACACCTGTCAATGGCGGCCCGAGGAGGGCACCGAATCCTCAGGATGTATAGAGCGCTCCGAAACCTGAAGACAGATCAAGATAGAGATGTTGCGGGAGGTTTGGTAATGATCTCGTGCGGGAAGAGCCCGCCGTGGTCGATGCACCTCGCTCGACTCTGTATCGCACTAGGAATCCCATGACCGACGAAGCAGCCCACATTAGCGCGACCCTTTTACTACTCGCGGCAGTGGTCGTTCCATGGATCACCCGGCAGTGGCCGCTCTGGGCGCGAGCGACGTGGCGTCTGGCTGTGTTTGCCGTACTTACCTACTTGGTTTTCCTAACGAACGGCTCGCCGTTTGCACCGTCGTTCGACACGCAGCAGCCGGGCGAGAAGGTATGGGAACAGCTCATCGAAATCGGCTGGTGGCTGACGGCCGCCCAGTGCGCGATTGGCATTGCCCGACTGCTGGTCGTCTTCGAGAGCAAGCCGCGTGAGTCCCGGATCGTCTCCGATCTGCTGGCCGGGCTTATTCATCTGCTGACGCTGTTCGCGGTCACCAACTTCGTTTTCGCGGTACCGATCGGCGGACTGCTTGCCACATCCGGCGTCATCGCGATCGTGCTGGGTCTGGCGCTACAGAGCAGTCTGTCTGATGTCTTTTCAGGCATCGCCGTGGGCATAGAGCGGCCCTATAGTCCCGGTGATCTGGTTTGGGTCGAAGGTGGGATCGAGGGCCGGGTAATCCAGGTTAACTGGCGTTCCACCCATATTGCCACGATGAACCGCGACGTGGCCATCGTGCCGAATAGCGTCATGGCGAAGGCCCGACTCGTCAATCACAGCATGCCAACGACCGTTCGCGGCGTCTCGATCACCGTCCGACTTGCCGCCAACGAACGGCCGGATCGCTGCATGGCGGTGCTGACAGCGGCGGTCAAGACCTGCATGCTGATGTCCGATACGCCGGCGCCAAGTGTCGCCCGCACCGAACTGCAGGGCGACGGTGTGGCCTATGATATCAGCTTTTCGATACCGAGCATCGATGTGCTTGTCGCCGCTCGAACTGAGTTACTTGGGCATGTCCAAACGCACCTGCGCCATGCAGGGATTGCCCTTGCCGTACCCGGCTTGCCGATCCAGAGGCGTCTGGAAGTACCGACCGCCGCAACGCTGCTCCAGGAATCGGACTGGTTCGGCATGCTTGCGGAGGCTGATCGAAACCTTTTGGCGGAGCATTTAATCGAGCATTGGTTTGCGGCTGGCGATAAGCTGATAAAGCAAGGGGACGAGCCGCAGGAGCTGTTTATTCTCGCCTCGGGGACGGTCGAGATTACCAGTGATACTCCGCCATCGAGCAGCGTGATCTTTCGATTGGGACCGGGAGGCAGTCTCGGGGCGATCGGCATGATCACCGGCACTCCTTATGCCGCGACCGCGACCGCGCTGACGTCGGTAGCCGCCTACTGCCTGAACAGGAAGGGGATCAGCGATGCCATCGCCTCGCGGCCTGAACTCATCAACAGCCTCGAAGTGTTGGCCCGCAGGGGGCAGGAGATGCAACGCCGGGATGTGGTTGCGCGGCAAATCGATCACTTTGACGAGCCGGAAATGTTTCTATCGAAGCTACGCAGTTTCCTCCGCAAGATTTCGGAGATCCCCAAAGACGAGGACCATCGGCGAAATCATCGGCGCTAATGCGCCGAGCATGATGTGAGCGTTCGGGCAACGGATTTTTCGGTTTAGACTGATGGTTGGCCTCATCAGCCATGACGCGCACGATCATTTCTGGATCGCAGTTCTCGTAGACCAGGATCTCGCGAACACCTCCGTTCCATGACCTGATCTCGGCGAGGAACTCCTGAGCGCTTTCGATGCCGCGCGTGGTAAAGCTCGTGGTGCCGTTATCGGAGCCGGTAGGGATATGCACCATTTCGCCGTAGTCGATATTGTCGGAGTTGGCAGCGATCTCTTGGAGGAGCTCAAGGTTCTCGCCGATCATGGTGGCAACGTCTTCGACCGTATAAATGTGAGTCGAGCGAGCCTTCATACAGCCTTTTGCAGAGCGGTGTTGCAGGAGCTTGTGGCGAATGAGATCATTGGACTTCAGAAGGCGCAATTCCAGGTTCCGTAAAGATGACCAACCAATTCGTGTGCATCACCAATTAGTCGAGCGTCACCATATGCGATGCGACCTGTTCTTCAAAGAATTTGGAGAATGACGCGATCCTCGGGGGCAAAGCCTGATAGGGCGGATAATACAGGGTCAGCCACAGGTCCGGTGGAGCCCATCCGCGCAGGACGTGAACCAGCCGCCCCGTCCGCAGATGCTCCGAGATGTGAAATCCAGGCAGCATGGCGACACCG
Organism: Rhizobium sp. P28RR-XV; assembly: GCF_012641385.1. NCBI lineage: Bacteria > Pseudomonadati > Pseudomonadota > Alphaproteobacteria > Hyphomicrobiales > Rhizobiaceae > Rhizobium > Rhizobium sp. P28RR-XV. The sequence goes on along the minus strand of NZ_JABAIG010000007.1, from coordinate 321,513 downwards.
GCGCCGTCGGCGGCCATGTCGGCGAGAACCTCGCCGCTATTGGCGCTGAACGCCCTGCCTGCAGAGACCGTCATGCTTGACCCGCCATCCGAGAGCACCCAGGTCTCGCTTCGGCTTTCGCCGCTATAGGCAAGGCAATCATCAGGTGTCAGCTCACTTGGATGCTGCATGCCGACGAAGCAGCTGCCCGGTGCGGCGACGAGGATGCGCGGCACGACGCGAATCTTTCGCCAAATCGTGAATTTGTCCGACGGCTGCGCAGAGATGCGGATCGCCAGATCGTAGTCGTCGTCGACAATATTGATGAGTCCGTCGGACAACGAGATTTCGAAGCTCATCTTCGGATAAAGCTGCCGGAAGCCTGAAAGGATGGGTGGCAGAACCGCCTTCCCAAACCAGGTCGGCGCGCTGATCCTCAATCGGCCCTCGTCTACCTTGTGGGCATTGCGCACTTCCCTGCGAGCACTTTCCAGCGCGTCGACAGCGGGCTGGATCTGCGCTGCAAACACCGCGCCGTCCGTTGTCAGCGATACCTGGCGTGTGGTCCGCACGAACAACTGGACCCCGAGATCGTCCTCGAGAGCGGCGATTGCCCGCGTAACTGCGGCCGGTGTCATGTCGAGTTCGCGGGCGACCTGGGCAAAATTGCGCTTCTCGGCAGCCAGTAGGAAGGTCTTGAGGGCTTTATAATCGTTCATGCCAATTGTTTCAAAATACGCAATTCATTCGACAGTAATATTGCAATTCTCTCCGTTGATCAATGCAGCTAAATATTCATCCAACAGCACAAACACCGTTAGCGAAGAAAGGCTCACGCCATGATCAAGGACATCAAAGGTCTTCACCACATCACGTCGATGGCATCGGACGCCCGCCAGAACAACAGGTTTTTCACGGATACGCTGGGTCTGCGTCGCGTGAAGAAGACGGTGAACTTCGACGATCCGAACGTATATCACCTCTACTTTGGGGACGAAAACGGTACGCCCGGCACTGTCATGACCTATTTTCCGTTCGCGAACATGATGCTCGGTCGTCCAGGTGTCGGCGAAGTCGGAGAGACCCAGTTCTCGGTCCCCGAAGGATCGCTGTCTTTCTGGAAAGAAAGGTTTGCAGCACAAGGGGTGGGCGACGTAGAGACCGACACCGTGTTCGGTGCCGAGCGACTGCGTTTCATCGGTCCCGACGGTGATGCCTTCGCACTCGTGGAGACGCCCGATGACAAGCGCCCTGCCTGGAGCAGCGAAGGCGTTTCGAACGATGTTGCAATTCGCGGCTTTTCGGGCGCTCGTTTCAACCTGCACGATACGGCATCTACCGCGGAGCTTCTTGGCTTCATGGGCTATGAGCGCTCTGAAGCCGAGGGCAATGTTACTCGTTATGTTATCCCGGACGGCAATGGTGCGGACACGATAGACCTTGCGGCACTCCCGAAGACCCCATTTGCTCGTCAAGGCGCCGGTTCGGTTCATCATATCGCTTTTGCGGTCGAAAACCGGGAAAAGCAGCTCGAAGTCCGGAAGGCCTTAATGGACACTGGCTACCAGGTGACCCCGGTTATCGATCGCGATTATTTCTGGGCAATCTACTTCCGCACGCCGGGTGGTATCCTGTTCGAGGTCGCCACGAACGAGCCTGGGTTTAACCGTGACGAAGACACGGCGCATCTCGGCGAGGCGCTCAAGTTGCCCAGCCGTTATGAGGAATTTCGAAGCCAGATAGAGGCCAACCTCGTCCCATTGGCTGCCTGATAACACTGCGCAAGAACAGTGTGCTTCGCAACTGATTGACAACTAAGCCTATGGCAGTCGCTCGCGCGAATTCGATGGAGAGATGGCAATGGATCAAATGGGAGCGATCAGAGCTTTTGTGCGCGTCGTAGAGGCGGGGTCCTTTGCGAAGGCTGCAGACACGATGGGTGCGCCACGGTCGACCGTGAGTAAGCTTGTTCAGGATCTCGAGGCAAGCTTGAGTCTCAAACTACTCGAACGCACGACACGTTCACTCACCGTGACATCTGAGGGCGTCGCCTATTATGAGCGCGCCATTCGCCTGATCGCCGATTTCGATGAAATGAACAACGAGGCTACCGGTGGGCGCCTAGCCACCCGGGGAAAACTTCGGGTTGACGTAGGAGGGACCTTCGCGAACGCAATTCTGATCCCCCGGTTGCCAGAGTTCTACGCGCTCTATCCAGAGATCGAGTTACATCTTGGTGTAACAGAACGTCAGGCGGACATCGTCGAAGAGGGTATAGACTGCGTCATACGCGCAGGCGATCTGCCAAGCGCATCTATTGTGGCTAGGAAGTTATGCAGCGTCGAGATAGTGACCTGCGCAACTCCGGGATACCTTGAAAAGTACGGCGTGCCAAATTCGCCATCGGATCTAAAGGGTGATCATGTTTTCGTGCAATACTTTTTTGCACGCAGCCTGAAAGCGGCACCCGTTCGACTGATGAAAGGCGATGAGAAAATAGAGATCTACAGCCCGATCAAACTCTCCACGAGTGATGCGACGGCGCATTTGCAAGGGATATTAGCAGGACTGGGCATAGGACAGACATTTGAATTCTTGGCACGGCCCCATATCGCTCGTGGCGCTCTGGTCCCAATCATGAACGGCTGGGCGCCACCACGTTATCCTGTTCACATTCTAAGGCCAGCGGGCCGGTTTCCAAGCGTGAAGTATCAGGTCTTTGCGGACTGGGTTGCAGGCGTATTTTCGGCCTACGACGATGGCACAGGCCCATCCTAGGGGCTTTATCTATTTTCATGGATAGTTACTCCACAACGACGGGCTTCTCCAATCAACTCTTTCGAGCTATTCCCGCAGCTCATGGGAGTTGCCATTAATTATTGCGCGGAAGGCAATTCAATCACAATTAATATGCCATTTTTCGCAAGCTCTAGTCACGCTACATCCCTTTCAGCAGCCGAGGCAACGAAGCATCGGTTTCGACTCTAGAGCCTTTAAAGCCGTGTTCCAGAACATGGCGTCCGTCCGACCAGCTCATTTCACAACCAGCCGCATTCGCGGCCCAAACAACCAAAGGGAAATATCATGTCTAAGCTCGAAGTCTTGACCCCGGCGAACAGCCAGCTCATCTTCATCGACCAGCAGCCGCAGATGGCTTTCGGCGTGCAGTCGATCGACCGCCAGACGCTGAAGAACAACGTCGTCGCCCTCGCCAAGGCTGCGAAGATCTTCAACGTCCCGACGACGATTACGACGGTCGAGACGTTGTCTTTCTCGGGCAACACGTTTCCGGAACTGCTCTCCGTCTATCCGGAGAACGACATCCTCGAGCGTACCTCGATGAATTCCTGGGACGACCAGAACGTTCGCGACGCGCTGGCGAAGAACGCCGCCAACGGCCGCAAGAAGATCGTCGTGTCAGGCCTTTGGACGGAAGTCTGCAACACGACGTTCTCGCTTTCCGCCCTCCACGACGTTCCTGACTATGAAATCTACATGGTCGCAGACGCCTCCGGCGGCACTTCGGCCGACGCGCATAAGTACGCGATGGACCGGATGGTGCAGGCTGGCGTGATCCCGGTTACCTGGCAGCAGGTTCTGCTCGAATGGCAGCGCGACTGGGCTCATAGGGAGACCTACGACGCGGTCGCAACGCTCGTGAAGGAGCATTCCGGCGCCTATGGCATGGGCATCGACTACGCCTATACCATGGTTCATGGAGCCCAAGAACGCGTAAAGCACGGCAACCGCATCGGCCCGAATCCCGCGAAATAGTGTTTTCCCCGCCGCTCCGACAATCCCGTCGGAACGGCTTTTCTCGCAACCGGAGAACATCCCATGAAAGTCTACCTTCTGTCGCTAGGCGCGGGCTTGCTTGTTGGCATTGTCTACAGCCTGCTCAACGTCCGTTCGCCGGCCCCACCGGTCATCGCACTCGTCGGCCTCCTCGGCATTCTGGTCGGCGAACAACTGATACCGTTCGCCAAGACCCTTGTGAATAAGGAGCCGGCGGCGACCTCGTGGATCCATCAAATCAAGCCGCATATGTTCGGTCATTTGCCGAAGGGTGGCGACAGCATTGTCGGCGCTCGTCAGGCGGAGGCGAAAATGGGGGATCATGGCTGATGACGACGCGTCGATCCTTTCTGGGAGGAGCATCAAGCCTGGCGTTCTCGAGCCTCTTCTCAACGGCTAATGCCGCCGATCCCACACAGACCGGAGTAGACAGCATGTATCCCGACCTGATCCTGCACAACGGCCGCGTCACCACGCTTGACCGCGCCAATCCGAGCGCGACTGCAGTCGCCATTAAAAACGGCCTGTTCCAAGAGGTTGGTTCGGATAGCGAAATCATGGCGCTGGCTGGATCCGGCACCAAGATCGTCGATCTCAAAGGCAAGCGCGTGCTGCCCGGCCTGATCGACAACCACACCCACGTCGTGCGCGGCGGGTTGAACTTCAACATGGAACTGCGCTGGGACGGCGTACGCTCGCTGGCGGATGCCATGGACATGCTGAAGCGCCAGGTGGCGATCACGCCTGCACCACAGTGGGTGCGCGTGGTCGGCGGCTTCACCGAGCATCAGTTTGCGGAAAAACGCCTCCCCACGATCGAAGAGATCAACGCGGTCGCGCCGGACACGCCCGTCTTCCTACTCCACCTTTATGACCGCGCGTTGCTCAACGGTGCAGCTCTGCGCGCCGTCGGTTACAGCAGAGACACGCCCAACCCGCCGGGCGGCGAGATCACCCGCGACGCCAACGGCAACCCGACGGGCCTGCTACTGGCCAAGCCGAATGCCGGCATCCTTTATTCGACGCTCGCCAAGGGACCGAAGCTTCCGCTCGACTACCAGGTCAACTCTACCCGCCATTTCATGCGCGAGCTCAACCGCCTCGGCGTAACCGGCGTCATCGATGCCGGCGGCGGCTTCCAGAACTATCCCGACGACTACGAAGTCATCCAGAAGCTGTCCGACGAGAACCAGATGACGGTTCGTCTGGCGTATAATCTGTTCACCCAGAAGCCGAAGGAAGAAAAGCAGGACTTCCTGAACTGGACGCAGTCTGTCAAATACAAACAGGGCAATGACTACTTCCGCCACAACGGCGCCGGAGAAATGCTCGTCTTCTCGGCGGCAGACTTCGAAGATTTTCGTCAGCCACGCCCGGACATGCCGCCGGAAATGGAAGGCGAACTTGAAGACGTCGTGCGCATTCTTGCCGAAAACCGTTGGCCGTGGCGTCTGCATGCCACCTATGACGAAACGATCTCCCGCGCCCTCGACGTGTTTGAGAAAGTGAACAAAGACGTGCCCCTCGAAGGGCTGAACTGGTTCTTCGATCACGCCGAAACGATCTCCGATCGTTCGATCGACCGTATCGCGGCGCTTGGCGGCGGCATCGCCACGCAGCATCGCATGGCCTACCAGGGGGAATACTTCGTCGAGCGTTACGGACATGGCGTTGCTGAAGCGACGCCGCCGATCAGGAAGATGCTCGACAAGGGTGTAAACGTTTCGGCCGGCACCGATGCCACCCGTGTCGCCTCCTACAATCCGTGGGTATCGTTGTCGTGGATGGTGACCGGCAAGACCGTCGGCGGCATGCAGCTTTATCCGCGCGCCAACTGCCTCGACCGCGAAACGGCGCTCAGGATGTGGACAGAAAAGGTCACCTGGTTCTCCAACGAGGAGGGCAAGAAGGGCCGTATCGAAAAGGACCAGTTCGCCGACCTCGTGGTGCCGGACAAGGACTTCTTTGCCTGCGCCGAAGACGAGATTTCCTTCCTCGTGTCGGAACTGACCATGGTCGGCGGCAAGATCGTCTATGGTGCGGGCGACTTTTCGACGCTCGACGAGAACGACATTCCGCCCGCCATGCCGGACTGGTCGCCGGTGCGCAAGTTCGGCGGTTATGCCGCCTGGGGCGAACCGGAGGGTGCAGGAGCACGCTCGCTGCGCCGCACGGCCATCTCGACCTGCGGCTGCGCCAGCGATTGCGGCGTCCATGGCCATGACCATGCCGGAGCCTGGACATCCAAGCTGCCGATCGCCGATCTCAAGGGCTTCTTCGGTGCTCTCGGGTGCTCGTGCTGGGCCGTTTGAGCACGCCATCAAGTCGATACGAGCGCTGCGCCCGCCCGCAATCGAAGGCGGACGCCTCAAGTGAACAATCTGATTGGACCGAAACGCTCAAAGCTGGAGACAGTCATGCAAAACATCCCCCTACTTGAACCGGCACAGCCGGCTGTCCTGATGATCGACCAGCAGGCTGGTCTCGCTTTTGGTGTCGGGTCGACCGATCGCCAGGTCCTTCTGAGCAACATGGTCGCGCTGGCAAAGATAGCCACGGCGTTCAACCTACCGGTGATCGTTTCGACCTCCGCCTCGAAGGTCTATAGCGGCCCGCTGATGCCTGCCATTCAGAGCATCATTCCAGATGTTACATCCATCGAGCGTCGAAACATGAATGCCTGGGAGGACGACGCGGTGAAGGCGGCAGTCGCTCAGACTGGCCGAAAGACACTGCTGGTGTCAGGGCTTCTGACGGAGGCCTGTATATCCTTCCCCGTGCTTTCGGCGCTTGCCGAGGGCTATGCGGTTTCCGTTGTAGCCGACGCGTGCGGCGGCGTCACATCCGATAGCCATGCTCTTGCGCTGCGTCGAATGGAAGCCGAAGGCGCGACGATGACATCCTGGCTTCAGGTCCTTCTCGAGCTCCAGCGCGACTGGACACGGAAGGAAACCTATGCCGACGCCCGCGCCATCGTCGAGGCACATGCCGGTGGCTATGGCATCGGTCTCACCTATGCCCGCGACATGATCCACCCGCTTTAACGCTAGACGCTTCGAGGTCAATTTTATGACAACCGTAACCACGCAGAATGCCGGCAGCACCGCTGGCAAGGCGCCTACCGCAGAGTTCCTGGCATTGCTCGCTCTCTGCTCGGCCTATATCCAGGGACCGCTAACGAAAGCTCTCGATTTCCAGGCCGCTATTGCCGAGATGAACCATTTCGGGTTGGCGCCAGCGCCGTTCTACGCGGTAGCCGTTCCGATCTTTGAGCTCGCCATGTCGGCCCTTATCCTTTCGGGACGGCTGCGCTGGCTGGGTGCGCTCGCTTTGGCCGTATTCACCCTGATGGCGACATACCTTGCCTTGCGGTTCTGGGAGGTCCCGGCCGGCCCCGAACATTCAGCCGCCATGAATGGTTTCTTCGAGCATATCGGCCTTAGCGGCGCTTTCGTCTTCGTTGCTCTCAACGATCTGCGAAAGCAGGCTAATGCCCGCACAACGAAAGCATGAGGAATGCGGGGAAACCGCGATGAGAATTTGAAGCCATGATGAGCTCGGAAGCTACCTACAAATTCATCGCATTCCTGCTTGTTGCGACCGTCGTGCTGGAATTGGCGGGCCGCCGCCTCAGGTTGCCTCCGGCGACTTCATTGATCATCGGGGGCATCGTGCTTGCCCTCATTCCCGGCATCCCATCGATTTCGCTCGATCCAGATCTCGTTATGCTGGTTTTCCTCCCACCGCTTTTGATGAGCAGCGCTTATTTTACCGTCTGGAGCGATTTCAAGCGTTACATCGGTGGCATTACCTCCCTGGCGTTGGGTGCCGTTGCTTTTACCACACTCGCGGTAGGCATCGTATTTCACCTGCTGGTGCCACATTTCCCCTGGGCCGTTGGGTTTGCCCTTGGGGCAATCGTGTCACCTCCCGATGCTGTTGCCGCCAGCGCGATACTCGAACGGCTCCAGCTTCCAAGTCGCATCACCACGCTTTTAGAAGGCGAAAGTCTGGTAAACGATGCGAGTGGCCTGGTGCTTCTGCGATTTGCCGTTGCCGCGGCAATGACAGGGACCTTCAGCACCGTCGAAGCGCTGGGCTCATTGGCGTGGGTATCAACAGGTGGCATTGCCGCCGGATTGTTGATCGGCTTGGTCGGCCTGTTTGTCATACGCAGGCTCGGCAACAGTGATCTGGTCATCACCACAACGCTTCTGCTTGCAGTTATTTCCTACATAGCCGCAGAAGCGATAGGAAGTTCAGGCGTTCTTTCAACAGTTGCGACTGGACTGCTTCTCGGCTGGCATCAACACGGAGCCTTTTCAGCCGAGACCCGCGTACGCGCGCAGGCGTTTTGGGGGATATTGGTCTTCCTACTGGAATCCTTGCTGTTCGTGCTGATCGGGTTGTCTCTACGCGGCGTTCTTGAACGGATCGGGGGCCTCAGGCATGGGCTGGGGGAGTTGTGGCTGCCGCTCCTTGCGATAGTGCTTACCGTCATTCTTGCTCGTTTCGTCTGGATGACCGGCGCCGGCGCCGGCCAGCTGCTATTGTGCGGCAACCGGAAACGATTTGATCCAAGCTCCGCCTTCGCAACGACGGCGATCATGAGTTGGGCCGGGATGCGCGGTGTCGTGACGTTGACAGGAGCCCTTTCGCTGCCAGCAACGTTTCCGGGAAGGGACATCATTCTCGTTACCGCATTCGCCGTCATCATAGTCACCGTGCTTTTGCAGGGCAGCACGCTGGGAAGCCTCGCATCTCTCCTGAAGATCATCAATCCAGAAGAAACAAATTCCATGAAGGACAACGAAGCGGCTGCCTGGAGGCGGATGGCCGAAGCCCAATATCGAGCCATCCGATCGCTTGCCGTCGGAGAAGATGGCGCCGTCAAGCATCCTCGTCTTCTGGAGCAATACGATCATCGTGCCAAAGTCGCCGCATCCTACGAATCGGATCGGACCACGCATGACGGCATCAAGTCACAACACTTCAAGGCCGTGCTCGCTGCTGTAAAAGCCGGCCGCACGGAGATTTTAAAGATGCATCGCGCCGGCGAGATCCACGACACCGTCATGCGCCAACTCGAACATGACTTAGATCTGCAGGAGATGGCCGCTGAAAACCGAAGTTAGGGACCGTCGCGACGAGATTGCCGTCGATGGAGAAAACCTCCTTATAATTACGAAATACGCAATTCACTCGACACGATTGTTGCAATTGTTTGCCGCATTGTCTCGGCGCAATATTGCTCGCAACAGAGATTCAGCCAAGCCGAATACTTTTCCTGCCAACATCTTGAGGACGATACCGTGACATTTCCATCTGCTGGTTCAACAGGATTGAAACTCCTAGCCGCGGCCTTTGTTGCAATCTTGGGCTCATCCCCTGCTCAGGCCGCCGGCAAAAGCCTTGCGGTGGGATCGCAGTACGACACTACTCATGTCTACGTTCCGGTCGCCGATGTCGATGCTTTCGCAACGAGCTTCGTTGCCACCTTCGGCGGAACGTCCACTAAGCAGATCGTTGCCACGGTCACCCCGACCCCGAGCAGCACGACCTCACAGCTGATCCAGACACCTGCCGGCACGGTTTCGCTGTTCGGGTTCAAGACGCCGATCCCCTACCCATTTGGCAACGAACGGACCGGCTATCTCGTCACAGACATGGACCGTGCGATCCGCGATGCCCGCAACGCCGGCGCTTCCGTCATCGTCGAGGCTTTTCCGGACCCCATCGGCCGTGATGCCGTCATTCAATGGCCGGGCGGTGTCAACATGCAGCTCTACTGGCACACCAAAGCGCCGAATTACGCAAAATTCGATACCGTCCCCGAAAACAAGATCTACGTTTCGAAGGATTCTGTCAGCGCCTTCATCCGTGACTTCCTGACGTTCTCTAAGGGAAAGGTTGTTTCCGATGACAAAACTGCGCCCGGCATTGAGATCGGTCGCCCAGCCGACACTTACAGGCGCGTTCGCATCACCTCAGACTTCGGCAACATGTCGGTTCTCGTAACCGACGGACACCTCCCCTATCCCTATGGCTATGAGACGACAGGTTATGAAGTGAAGGACTTGGATGCGACCCTCGCCAAGGCTACGGCTTCAGGCGCAAAAGTGCTCGTCCAGCCCTACAAGTCCGACAAGCGTCAAGCGGCCATCGTTCAATTTCCGGGCGGATACATCGCAGAGATCCACGCACCGCTGGCCATGCAATGATCAACTTCGTGGAGGCTGCTAAGATGGTTGAGAAAAAGTCGATGTCGATCGGCCGAAACGCTTCTAGCGTCGCAATTGCAACGATCATTCTGCTGTCATCTGCGGCAGGCGCCTTGTCCGCAGACGCAGGTCCGAAGCAGGCAGCCAAGAGGCCCGCCATCAAGACCAACCGCTGGCAGGAGGATTGGTCGGTGCTGGCGGATCCAGCCCTTCGAACGGAGCCACTCGACAGTTTGAAGTATGTTCCTTTGATCCCTTCGGATCCGCAGAGCTACGTTTCCTTCGGCGCGACGGTTCGAGAGCGCTTCGAGAGCAATGGCGCACCCTCCTTCGGCATCGGCGGCGTGGAGCATGACTCCTATCTGTTGCAGCGGGCGCAGATCCATGCCGATTTTCACATCAACGAGAATTGGCAGTTCTTTACGCAGTTGGAAGACGATCGCGCATTCGGCAAGACGACGATTGGCGGGGCCGACCAGGACCGGGTCGATCTGCGCCTCGCCTTCCTCGCTTATACCGAAGATTTTGAAGCCGGCACTTTCAAGGCTCGTGTCGGACGGCAGGATTTTGCTTTCGATTTGCAGCGCTTCGTCTCATCGCGTGACGGGCCGAACGTACGTCAGTCGTTCGACGCGATCTGGGCGGACTGGGAGACCGGGCCGTGGCGCTTTATCGGCTTCGTCAGTCAGCCCGTTCAGTACGCGGATGAGAAGGCCTTCGATGATACCTCAAATGGCGACTTCCGCTTCAGTACCTTGCGTATCGAGCGGCAAGTGCTCGGAAAGAACGAGCTTTCCGCCTACTATTCGCTCTATCAGAAAGATAATGCGCATTATCACGATGGCGGCGGTTACGAGCAGAGGCACATATTCGACACCCGCTTTGCCGGCTCCAGCAATGGCCTGGACTGGGATCTTGAAGCAATGGGCCAGATAGGGACGATCGGCTCCAAGGATATTCGAGCGTGGGCGGCGGGTGCGCGAACCGGTTACACATTTGAAGACATCGGCTGGGCACCACGCATCGGCATACAGGCGGACATCGCTTCCGGCGACAGCCACGCTGGAGACAACACGGTCGGTACCTTCAATCCGCTTTTCCCGAATGGCAACTATTTCTCGCTTTCCGGCTACACGGGCTATGCGAACCTCATCCAGTTGAAGCCGTCCATCACCGTCAAGCCTACTGACCAGCTGACGCTAATGGGTGCGGTCGGAATGCTATGGCGGCAGACGACGCGGGATGCGATCTACGTCCAACCCAACATTGCGCTTGCTGGAACCGCCGGTCACGGAGGCCTCTGGACGGGCGCCTACTTTCAGGCCCGCGCCGATTACGCTTTCAACGCCAATCTGACCGGTGCCGTCGAAGCCGTTCACTACGATGTGGGTGACACCATTCGGCAGGCGGGTGGCCACAACAGCAACTATCTCGGCGCAGAGCTGAAATTCTCCTGGTAACGGGACGCAAAAGGATAAAACAGATGAAGAAGATTTCCCTCGCCACCGTCCTGAGCTTCGATGCCGGATATGTCGATACCGCGGGCTTTCTGGCGCTCCAGGGACTGTTCACAGCACATGTGACCGGCAACTTCGTGACGTTTGGAGCCGCCGTGGTCCTTGGGACGTCTGGTATCATCGCCAAGCTTTTGGCCCTTCCAGTCTTCTGCGCGGTCATCCTTGTCACCAGACTGGCAAGCTTCTGGCTGATGAAGCAGAAATATCCGGTCTTGAGTACCATGATGCGCGTCAAGCTCGCATTGCTGATCCTGGCGGCTGTTCTCGCTGTTTCCTATGGTCCCTTCCCCAAGGGAGATGGCTGGCCGGCGATCGTGACCGGTATGGTACTTGTGGCGGCGATGGCGATCCAGAATGCCGCACACAAGATCCATCTCGCCAAGGCGCCTCCGACGACGATGATGACTGGCAATACCACGCAGATCATGATCGATCTGGCGGATGTCATCCGTGGCGAGAGTCTGGAAGCCGCAACCACGGCCAAGAAGCGGATGCTTAAGATGTTGACCAGCGTGTGCGCGTTCGCCATCGGATGTGGTGTCGCGGCTGCGTCGTTCATCTGGCTCGGTATCTGGTGCCTCGCGATTCCGCCAATCCTTGGTCTACTCGCGCTGCTAGCCGAGATCGAGACACCCGAAGGCGACGCAAAATAGCCCCTGCCGCAAAGGCATTTGCCATAGCCATCTGTTCCCACATCGGACGCCGCAGTTTAAAATTTTTTGGTGAGTTCAAATGACATTCCCTCTGGAATTCGGCCTCGATACTTTTGGTGACGTCACGATCGGCGCGGATGGCGACCTTCTTCCGCAGCCCGAAGTCATCCGCAACGTCGTTGCGGAAGCCGTCATGGCGGACAGAAGCGGCATCGACTTCTTCGGGATTGGCGAACACCACCGACAGGACTTCGCGGTGTCCGCTCCCGAAGTGGTGCTTGCAGCCATCGCCGCCTGTACGGACCGTATCCGCCTTGGCTCGGCCGTCACGGTTTTGAGCTCGGATGACCCGATCCGTGTCTTCCAGCGATTTTCGACCTTGGATGCCCTTTCCAGAGGACGGGCCGAAGTCATTCTCGGCCGAGGTTCATTCATCGAATCCTTCCCGCTCTTCGGATATGACCTGTCGCATTACGAAGAACTATTCGAACAAAAGCTCGAGCTGTTCTCGAAACTGGCGACGCAGGACACCATCAACTTCGAGGGGAGCTGGCGCACGCCTTTGAAGGACCAGCATGTTTATCCGCCAATCGCGGACGGACGATTGAAGACCTGGATCGGGGTCGGCGGCAGCCCTGAGTCCGTCCTCCGGGCCGTGCGGTATGATATGCGACTGATGCTTGCGATCATCGGTGGCGACCCACAACGGTTTGCGCCTTACGTCGAGCTATACCGGAAGGCTTCGCAACAGGCCGGTCGAGCACCCCGGGAAATCGGTGTCCATTCGCCAGGCTATGTTGCCGAGAGCGACGAGCAGGCGCGCCGGGATCTCTTCCCGCATTTCAAGAAGATCCGCAACAGGCTTGGCAGAGAACGCGGTTGGCCGCCCGTGACCGAACAGGATTTCGGAAACGAAATCGAGCGTGGATCGCTTTACGCCGGATCTCCCGAGACAGTCGCCAGGAAGATTGCATCTCTCGTCCGTACGCTTGGAATCTCCCGGTTCCAGATGAAATATTCAGCCGGACCGATGGAGCATGCAAAGCTCATGAACAGCATCGAACTATTCGGCACGAAGGTGGTCCCCCTCGTGCGCAAGCTGCTTGCCTGATTTCCGAATTGGAGTTGCATGGATGTCAAAAGACAGCACCGCGATCGAGACCTCTGCGCTGACGATCGTCGATACGGACGGGCGCGCCCGCATCGTGTTGACCACTGACGGGGGCAGCCCTCCCTCCGCTTGATGCGGATCGACGGTAGCCAGGCGGCTTCGTTGAAGCTCGACGCGGTTGGTCGACCGGCCCTGGTGTTTGACAACCTCTCGCCCGCCCTACCGACGGTGTCGCTCGAGATCGATGATATGGGAGCACATGTCAAATTCGACCGCATGGGCGGTGCCACCTCATACGTCTTCCTCAATAACGCAGGAGGATCGGGCATCGTACTGTGTGACGCTGTCGGCGAGCGTCGTTTCAGTGCAACGGTTTCAGCTGATGGTGACACGACTGTCCATCCGGTCGCACCTCATGATGCACCCTGAACTAGGCCCTAGGAAACCTTCTTCAATGACAATCGACCGAGGCATCGTTGTCGCTGCTTGAGGACCAACCTTTCACGGCCCGCTACCGTTCGCCAGTCTCGGCCAGGCCACCGGATCGGCGGTCGGAGGTCTTCTCTTCGGCGTCGCCTTCGTGCCGAATGCGTCCTTCATGCTGGCGGCGGTGGTCGTTCTCCTTGGGCTCGCCGCGAGCATCGGCGTGCCGCGCCTTCTGAAGCAGCCCGAGCGGGACGAGCCGGATGAACGAGGCCCGCCCTCTCCATGTGCCGGATCGTCCGTGGCGATTGTTGGAGAAGGACACAGCCCGTGAGAGGCATGGCGCCAAGGAGGATGCCCTTTTCTTCGGTTGCCTACGCGTTTACACTTTCGGTCTATACGGCATCGCGAGCATCGCCCGATACGCTCAATAACGCACCGATCGCGATCGTCGATGAAGATCAATCCCCGATATCGTCCCGTGTTATCACCGCATTCTACCCGCCCTATTTCGCGGTTCCCGAATTGATTTCAGCGTCACAGATGGACAATCGCATGGACGCCGGCCTGGACACGTTTGCGGTGGACATACCGCCGAACTTCCAACGCGATCTCTTGGCGGGCAGATCTCCGTCGATCCAGCTCAATATTGATGCGACCCGAATGTCGCAGGCATTTACCGGCGGCGGTTACGTTCAGTCTATCGTTTCCGGCCAGGTCAACGAATTCGTTGACCATTCCAGATCTAGCAAGCCCCCTTCGATCGATTTGGCCCTAAGGGCGCGGTTCAATCCCGATCTCGATAAAGGGTGGTTCGGGGCGATCAACAACGTCATCTCGTCTGTCACCATGTTGTCGATCATCCTCGCCGGAGCTGCCCTGATCCGGGAACGTGAGCACGGGACGATCGAGCATCTTCTCGTCATGCCCGTCACGCCGACTGAAATCATGCTGAGCAAGATTTGGTCAATGGGAGCGGTCGTGGTTGCTGCTACCTTCTTCTCCATCGTGGTTGTCGTTCAGTTGCTGCTCAAAGTGCCGATCGAAGGATCGATCGCACTTTTCATGCTCGCGACCGTTCTGGACGTCATCGCAACGACCTGCCTGGGCATATTCCTGGCGACCATTGCCGGATCGATGCCGCAATTCGGAATGCTCCTCATGCTGGTTCTGTTGCCTCTTCAGATGCTATCCGGCGGAATGACGCCCCGTGAGAGCATGCCAGAGATTATTCAGACCATTATGTTGGCCGCGCCCAACACCCATTTTGTCATTCTGGCGCAAAGCGTGCTTTTTCGGGGTGCGGGAATTGGCGTCGTCTGGCCTCAACTGCTTGTGCTGGCATTGATCGCAGCTATCTTTTTTATAGCTTCACTTCATAGGTTCCGACAGTTCTTGAGATGAGATAGCCATCGTGTCGCGATGAAAGGCGTTTGTAAGCATTTTCGCGGGACGATCAAAGGATGCGAGGGAACTTGCGAGAGTGATCGCGTCGTGCTCTCTCTCGCTTGGTTTCGCGCCTACAGGCCCGATACCGGACGGTGGCTGTCGAAGGATCCGGTAGGGAAGGGGACCGATTCTGTCGCGAATCTTTACACTTTTGTACTGCTTGACCCGCTTTATAAAACTGATCCTCTTGGGCAATCCTATCAATTTGTGGATGCCAATCGCAGTGCGGGAGGTACTTATGGAATGAGCGCCATGTATTGCGTATCTGGCAGAAATATTTGTCGAGATTGTGCAGTAAAAAGACTGAGGCTCGAAGATGACGCAGGGGTGGAACAAGAGAAAACGCTTAAGCTGTTTTTGCGGCGCTGAAGTATAATCGAGGATTATATGATCGTGGTGGGAGTGTCCAACCAGAATCTCAACGAAAACTCGTTGATTGAAAAAATAAAACTGCTTGAGGTTCTGGATATATTCCATGCCGAGTCAAAAAACGGCGCGAGCCTAGTATGTATAGTTACACATGTAGATAGTAAGAAAATATACGCTAGGCGAATAACGACCCAAGAAAATTGTAATTTTGATAGAGAAACAGGATTGGCGGTTGCAGCTCCGGGCGAATCTGAGGCGATCATTAAATCTGTTAAGACGCTTCCGATTGAAATTTATCAGATAATGACCGGATTAGATAGAAGATACAGATTAGGTGGAAAAGGCCTAGAGGACGCCAAGCTTACCCACGACGAGAAGAAAGCGCTATTATTTATTGATGAATTTTACTCCACGACGACGTGAGCTACAATGATCAGTCACCTCCCACCGGTGACCAACGGCCTGTCAATTTCTCAATGACCATCCGACGTAGTCGTGGAATAGCGTATGAGCTTCCGCAAGCGCCGCCGTAGTTCCTTGGCCGGTGGGATCCGACGATCGAGCTGCCCTTTTTGGCGAAACCGGCGCCAAGCGCGGGGTAACACGATCATCGAAAAGGACTTCTGGGTCTGCTGGACCTTGAAGAGGCTTTTTGGCCTGCATGAGAAAGATGTAACATCCCTGGTTTCAGGGGTGGTACATCCCTTTCCAAGGTGCTCGGCGCCATCCGTCGCTTTTCCGAGGACATCGACCTTTCATTCGATCGAGCGGACTCTGTCATAAGGGCGACCGTGATCCAGAGAAGGAGGGCATCAGCAAGAAGCAGGCGAATAAACTCATTGAAGCCCTAGTGAGCGATGTCGAGCGGCATATTGCTGAAAAGCTTTCTCACTTCATCCAAGTCGAATGTCGTGCGCAAACCCTTGCAGCGGGTCAGAAGCGGTAGGTAGTCCTTGGAAAGACATACGCCGTGCTCATTTACCAGACGTTCGAGCGCTGCTGGGGTAGCTTTGCCGAAAGATTCGACCCTCTTAGATCGGAGGATTGCGTCCAATGCCGTCATAAGCTCACCTTGGGTAATTTTCTTACGGCTCGACCTCATAGACTTGCTCATGGGTCGCTACGAAGGCCTTGCCTTCGGGTGTGATCCAGCCGCGAAACATCCCCGGCGTGTTGTATGGCGCGACGGCGACTCCCTGAGCGTCTATGGCGACCAAGCCAGCGCCGATCTGATGCGGCGCCAGATCATGATTGATAAGCTCGTCGGTTGCAGTTGCGAGATCCTGCCTCAGATAGGCCATGCGGGAGGCGATCTCGTGCCCAACGACATAGCGGATGAAGAACTCCCCCTTGCCTGTTCCCGAAACTGCGCAGACCCCATCGCGCGCATAGGTGCCGGCCCCGATGATCGGGCTGTCGCCCACGCGACCGTCAGGCTTGTTGTTGTAGCCACCCGTCGAGGTGGCCGCGGCAAGATGGCCGGCAGCATCGAGGGCCACGGCGCCGACGGTGCCGTGCTTTTCGTTTTCCGTCCCTTCGGTGCCCGCAGCAGCATGGCGCTTCATCGCCTCCAGCGCCTCGACCCGCTTCTCCGTGGTAAAATAGGATTGTGGCTCGACCTGCAGCCCCTTGGCCTCGGCAAAACGATCGGCGGCGGGGCCAGTCATGTAGACGGCGCGACCATCCTCCATCAATGCTCGGGCTGCCCTGACGGGATTGCGGATCGCGCGCGAGGCACTGATGGCGCCAGCGTGCAGCGTCGCTCCATCCATGATCGACGCATCAAGCTCATGCACGCCGTTCTCGTTGAGGGCTGCACCATGCCCGGCGTTGAAATGTGGACTGTCTTCCATGACCATGACGGCGGCCTCGACAGCGTCGATCGCGCTATCACCCGCCTTTAGCCGCGCATAACCAGCCCGCAAAGCGGCGGCCAGATCACGGCGCGCACCCTCCCACTCGTCGGGCGTCATGCTGTCTTCCGGCATGACCCCGCAGCCACCGTGAATAGCCAGCGCAATGTTTGTCATTTCCTGCTCCCGATCCGGCATCGACCAAACCTGTTCACCGATCGCCGCCCCTATGAATGATGTATGACTGTAACGATCAGGCACTCCTGATTCAGCTGAAGGCGATATCGCCGATGACCCTCACTCTCACGCGGCGCGCACCACCAGGCAGATAAGCGATCGGGATATCTTCGACTTCGAGCGTCTTCAAACTTTCGCGGCTCGCGCCGGAAGCAACGGCGGCATCCTGCGCCTCGGCTTCCGCTTTCGCGATGGCTTCGTCGCGGCTCAACCCCGAAAACACCTGGTCGACCTCGCCCGACACCTGCGCCATCGCGGCGCCGAGCGCATTGGCGACACCGGCATTTTCGATGCGAAGAACCTGGGACGCTCCCGCGATCTTTTCCGGGATCAGGAAGGCGCCACCACCGACAGCAATCAGTGGCACATCCTCGGCTGACGTTTTCATCTGGTCGAAGCTATCCGTCACCTTGTCGCGGATGCGTTCGAGGCTTGCCTTCACGAAAGCCGGATTGAGACCGCGAACGCGATCCTTGTCTCCCATGTCGATCAGACCGGCCGCAACCGCGACATCCGAGGTGGTCAGTGTGTTGCCACCAAAGACGCGCGCCTCACTCAGAATGCGATAGCCAACCGAACGCGGACCGATCTTGCCCGTTTCCGGATCGATGATCGTTCCGCCGCCAAGGGCGATCGGCAGGAGATCAGGCATGCGGAACAGCGTGCGCACGCCACCGATATGGACGATGTTATTAGCCTCGCGCGGGAAGCCGCCGACGAGGCAGCCTATATCCGATGTCGTGCCGCCGACATCGACGACCATGGCGTCGCTCAAGCCAGTCAGGAAGGCCGCGCCCCGCATCGAGTTCGTCGGGCCAGAAGCAAAACTATGAACCGGATTGGCTGCGGCGACATCCGCCAGCGCCACCGTACCGTCGTTCTGTGTCAGATAGAACGGTGCGGTAACGCCTGCGTCGCGCAACGCATCCGAGAACGCCTGCACCGTGGTCCTGCCGAGCGACTGCAGCGCCGCATTGAGAAGCGCGACATTCTCGCGTTCGAGCAATCCGATCCGCCCGAGGGTATGCGATAGCGTGATCTTCGCGTCCGGGATTACCGAGCGGACGATCTCGGCAGCCCTGACCTCGCATTCGGTCGTCAGCGGCGAGAAGGTCGCCGATATGGCGATCGACGTGATGCCGGCATCGCGGATCTTCATGGCCGCTTCACGGATCTCGTCGGGGATCATCGGCACGAGCGGACTGCCGTCATATTCATGACCACCATGAACCATGAAGATGAGTGGATCGACAGCCGCGCGCAAATCATCAGGCCAGTCGCACATGGGCGGCAAAGAGGCACCGGTCGGCAGCGCAATGCGGATCGCTGCCACTCTTTCCAGCCGCGCCCGCTCGACGACGGCGTTGGTGAAATGCGTGGTGCCGATCATGACAGCATCGATCGGCCGCCCGGATGTGCCGGCATGGCCGGCCACATGGCTCAAGGCCGTCTTCACGCCGGACATGACGTCCTGTGTCGTGGGAACCTTGATGGAGGCGATGATCTTCTCACCGTCGATCAGAACGGCGTCCGTATTGGTGCCGCCAACGTCAATACCAATGCGCTTCATGCGAATACCGATCTGAAATCAATGTCATAGCCGAAAGCACGCGGGCCAACGGCGGAAATTCCCGCAGGCGAGGTCAAGAGCTCGGGCGCCGGCAGAGCGACAACGGTCACGCGCTGGCCGTAACGCACCGACTCCGTGCCGATCGCGCTGCCCGAAATCGTATCGAGCAGGCAAAGAAGATCCGGTGTCATCGCTACGGGCTCGCCGTCGCGGAAGGCGACAGCCCATTCGTTCTGGAAGGCGAGCTCCATCCTGGAGCCCTTGTCGGCATCGATGCCTTCGATCACGGTCCTGCCATGCAGGAAGCCGCCTGTGGTTTCTCGCGCCACATCGATTACCTTGCCGCGGAACAATTGCGTGCCGTCTTCATGATCGAGAACCGCCTTCACCGGGTCGTCGTGACGCGCACGCGCTTCGATGACGGTACGGCCGAGTTCAGTCGCTTTGGTGATCGTGTAGTGAATACCCCATTCCTTCACCTCGCGTCCGGTACGTGGGGCCTTGCAGGTCGCGGCGGTGGAACCAACTTCAGTGCAGACCTTGCGCGAAATCCGCTCCATCCACTTCCAGGATGCAGCCTTTGTGACGATAACCTCATTGTCGCGCACATCGACGAGGGAGAGCGGGTACATCGGCAGATTGCCGATCGCAAAGGAGGTCATCTGAGCCTCTGGATAGGCACGCCCCATGGCATCCGCGTTGACAACAGGCCTGCCCAGCATCGCGGCGGCAAGGAAGGAGGACAACGCATTTGAGCCGCCGATCTCGACGCTCATAATCGCGCGGAAAGGTTTTCCGAGATAGTCCTCCATGACCTCGACCGCTCGCGCCAGATGCACGGGGTCGCCGAGGCGCTCCTGCCCGACCAACGGTGCGCCCATTTTCGAGACAACGGCTACCATATCGTCATCATCGAGCACCATGGGATCCATCACCTGCACGCGACGGCCCTCGGCATAGAGCCTGCGAAGATTGAGGGTGGAGATATAGGGATTGCCACCGCCGCCGGTTCCCAGAATCCAGGCTCCCGTTGCGAGCGGCTCGATATCGTCTTCGGAAAAATCCTGAAGCATGTTTCACCTTCGGCAATAGAGGGGTTCAGCTTTTCACGGAAACTCTGAGCCGCTTTATCTTGTTGTTTTCTCGTTGTTTTCTCGCAATCCCGCACGAAAAACCGCTCCGCACTTTTCCTGGAATTGCTTTTGCTATCCCGACCCCGAAAAGGGTCGGGCTTAGATCTTATGCAGGCAAAGATCAGTTCGCCTTGCAGTCCCAATGGAAGTTCGAGAAGTTCAGATCCCAGCTCTGCATGGGAATGAACGCATAGCCCTGCAAGCACTTGTTCGCCGCATAGCGCCGGTTTGGCGATACCGCCCACACATCGGGTTGCAGCTCGGCGAGCTTGACTTGCAGCTCCTTATAGGTCGCGTTCTGCGACTTGATGTCGGTGGTCGCCCTTGCCTTGTCGATCAGCGCGTCGACCTCGGGATTCTGCAGCCATTCCATCGACATCCAGGTCCCGGAAGCCTTGGAGTGATATTGGTTATAGAAAATTGCGTCGGGCGATGGATAGTTGGGCGAAATGTTGACCTGCGTCGAGGCGGGCGTGGTTTCGGGCTTCGAGGAGAGCTCGACGATGCGGTTCCAGGGCTCGGGCTTGATGTCGAGCGTGATGCCGATCTGTTCGAGATTGGCCTGCATCAGCAGCGCCACTTCAGATTCGAAGGCGAGCGAGGCGACATAGCTGTTGACCAGCGTGATTTTCTGGCCGGCATATTTCGACTTGGCGAGCTCTTCCTTCGCCTTTTCGAGATCGAAGACGCCGGGCGGGATGTCGTCGTTGTGCGCATCCTTGAAGACGGTCGAAAGCGGGCCGGTCATGTCGAAGCCCGGATAGATTGCTTCCTGGATGGTCTTGTAGTCAGTGGCATAGGCAATTGCCCGGCGCACATGCACATCGTCCGTCGGGTAGACCTTGCTGTTCAGCTTGATGACGAAGCCGCCGGCCGTCGTCGACTGGAGCAACTTGTAGCCCGGCATCTTGCCGATGGTTTCATAAGTGTCGTTGCCAAGACCGTGCGAGGAAAGTCCGAGCTCGCCCTTTTCGGCAAGCGCCTTGACGGTGGCGTCGTCGCTCGTCTGGACGAAACGCACTTCGTCGATTGGTGTCCCCTTGGTCCAGCCCAGGAAATAATCGAGATTGCGCGCGATCACCATATCCGCGGAGCGATTATAGCTGACAAGCTTGTAGGGACCCGAACCGGCGGAGTGTTCGCCGACGTAGGCTTCACCCCATTTGTCGTCCGGCTTGGTATTGGCTTCGATCAGCTTCTCGTTCAGCGCCATCATTAGCGGCGTCACGGCCATGAATGGAGAGAACTGGCGATCGAGCTTGACGACGACGGTCTTGTCATCGGGCGCGGTGACGTTGTCGGGCTGCACGAGGCCGACGATAAGGTTCGAGGGACCCTTGTTGATGCCGATCAGGCGCCGGATCGACCAGACGAAATCGGAAGCCTTGACCGGTGTGCCGTCCTGGAACTTGGCGTCATCGCGAAGATGGAACGTGTATGTCAGCCCATCCTGCGAGATATCCCAGGATTTTGCCAGATGCGGCACGATCTCGCCCGAAGGGCTGACGGTCGTGAGCGCGTCATACATATTCACGATCGCCATATAGCCCGTGTAGTCCGTGACCTTGGCCGGATCGAGCGAGCTGAAAATCTGCATCGTGTTGACGGCAATTGACACCTTGTCGGCCGCCGATGCAGCAACCGAAGCCAACGGTAACGCCAAGGCGCTGGCGAGCAGAAGTGCCGAAAGACGCAGATTTCTGGAACCCATCTTCATTCTAGTTCTCCTCTTTGATGCGGGAACTGGCCCGCTTATGATTAGGCTGCCTTTCGGCCTGGAGCCGGCAGCGGCGAATAGGTGATGTCCGGGTAGCCGAAGGCAGTCGGGCCGACGACATCGAGCGCACGCGCGCTGCGCAACAGCTCGTGACAGGGAATGGCGACGACGGCGACGCGCTGGCCGTAGCGCAGCATTTCGGTGGTGATCGGATAGCCGGTATCGACATCGAGCAGGACGATCAGGTCCGGCACGCAGACCTCCATTACGCCATCGCGGCGGAAAACGAGGAATTCGTTCTGGATCGCCACGTTCCCCGTCTGCCCGTTGCAGTCGTCGAAGCCAGCGAGTTCCATATCGCCGATGACGAAACCACCGCGCAGATGGCGCTTCAGGTCGGTGATCTTGCCGTTGAACACTCGTCGACCGCCTTCCAGGGCGCAAACGGCGGCAATCGGGTCTTCCTGCGCCTTGCGCGCACGGATTACCGCTTCGCCGAGCGCGATCGCCTTGGTGAAGCTCTTCGGAATGCCGTACTGATGGACGTAGCGAGCTTGCATCGGCGCCGTCGCCAGCATAGCACCGCCGCCCTGCGCCACGACGCAGGCGCGCGCCATGCGCTCATGCCAGACCTCCGAGACGGCATGGCTGAAGATCACGGCATTGCCATGCAGGTCGCACATGACCGAAGGCGTGGAGCTGTGGCCATAGATCGAAAAAGTCGTCATCTGCATTTCGGGGAAGGCACGGCCCATACCGTCGCAATCGAGGATCGGCAGGCCGCCGAGAGCCGCTGTGACGAGCGGGTTCATCGAATTCGCACCGCCGATCTCTTCGCAGACGATGGCATCGATCGGCGTGCGGATCAGCTCTTCCATGGCGCGCAGGCAACGCAACCCCTCACGCCCCTCGCGGATGCGCTCGACACCGACGACCGGCGCACCGATGCCGCCGATCGACATGCACAGAGCATCCGGTTCGATGGCGTCCGTTGCGAGCACCTTCATCTCGTAGCCAGCCTTCATGGCTTCGAGGACAAGAAGCTTGCCCTGGTAGGGATTGCCGCCGCCACCGGTGCCGAGAATGCCCGCACCGATTTCGAGGGCATCCAGATCCTCTGGCGTCAGCCGGCGTAGGGCGGCGTCGTCATATTTCTGCTTGCGCGTCTCAGGCATGATGGCCTCCCATTTCACCGACGACTTTGACGTGGATGCGCGTGGCGTTGCCTGGCAGATAGGCAAGCGGCGTATCCTCGCGCTCGATAACTTCAAGAGTTTCTGCAAGCGCGCCGGCGGCGATTGCCTTTTGGCGCGCTTCGGCTTCTGCCTCGGCAAGCGCACTCTCGCGGGTACGACCGTCGATGAGCGAGAAGACACGATCGGTCTCGCCGCTGATCTGGGCAATGGCGGCGCCAACCGCATTGGCCACGGCAAAATTTTCCGGCAAGATCACTTCGAGATCTCCGATACGATCGGGCATCAGGATCGAGCCGCCGCCGACCGCGATGACCGGTACCGGCGTCGAGGAAATGCGGCTCCGCTCGACACAGGCCTCAAGCATGGCGTTGATTTTTGCAACGGCAGCCTCGACAAGCGTCTTGTCGAGATTGGCGACCAGCGCATGATTGCCGATATCGGCCTTACCGGCGGCAACGGCGATATCGGTGGTGGTCAATGTCGACCCGCCAAAGCAGAGCGCTTCCTTGCGCACGCGATAACCGACCGATTTCGGTCCGACGGTGATACCCGCGTCACCTCTGACAACAAGCGAACCGCCGCCAAGGCCGATCGAAAAGACGTCGGGCATACGGAAATTGGTGCGGACTCCGCCAATGTCGACCGTTGTGGAGGCCTGGCGCGGGAAGCCGTGCGACAGAGCGCCGACATCCGAGGTGGTACCGCCGACATCGACGACGACGGCGTCTTTCAATCCGGTGAGGAACGCCGCGCCGCGCATGGAATTGGTCGGGCCAGAGGCAAAGGTCAGCACCGGAAAGGCACGCACGGCATCGGCCGCCATCAGCGTGCCGTCGTTCTGGGTGATATAAAACGGGCAGGGGATGCCGGCGGTCGCCAGCGCCTTGCCAAAAGCGGCAACCGTGCGCTCCGCAAGCGACAGCAGGCTCGCATTCATGATCGCGGCACTTTCCCGCGCCAACAGGCCGTGACGACCAATGTCCTTCGACATGACGACCGGCAGGCCCGGGCAATGCTGCTGCAGAATTTCCTTAGCCCGCAGCTCCATGGCATCGTTGATGCCGGCAAAGACGCAGGTCACGGCGGCAGCCTTCAGGCCCTTTGCACGGATTTCGCCGGCAATGCGCACGATGGCATCCTCATCGAGCGGCGAAAGCTCGCGCCCGTCGAACTCGTAGCCGCCCTTGACCTGATAGCCATGATTGCCGACGATATCGCGCAGGTCATCGGGCCAGTCGACCATCGGCGGCAGGCCGGCGCCAGACGGAAGGCTCAACCGGATGGCTGCGACCTCGTCCATGTGACGGCGCTCGATCACCGCATTGGTGAAATGTGTGGTGCCGATCATGACGGCGGCAATGCGTGTACGATCGATTCCGGAGGCCTCGATGACCTTCTCCAATGCCTCGATTACGCCCGAAGTCACGTCCTCGGTCGTCGAGGCCTTGACCCCGGCCAGAACGATCTTTCCCTCCAGGACGACAGCATCCGTGTTGGTGCCGCCGACGTCAATTCCAACGCGATACACGTCAGGCTCCTCTTCGATCAATCTGTGGTTTTGACGAGGAAGCGCGTGCGCTCTTCCTCGGTTACTACGGGCTTCTGACGCTCCTCCTCATCAGTGACGACAGGGATCGCGGCGATCAGCGCGCGTGTGTAGGGGTGATTGGGTGCGGCAAAAACCTTCGGCGTCGGCCCTTCCTCAACGATCTCGCCGCGCAGCATGATGGCGATACGCGAGCAGAAATTGCGCATCAGCGACAGGTCATGCGAAATCATCAGATAGGTGAGGCCGAGCTCCTCGCGCAGCTGTAGCAGCAGTTCGATGACGGTCTTCTGTACCGAGACGTCCAACGCCGCGGTCGGCTCGTCAAGGATCAGGATCTTCGGTTCTGCCGCCAGCGCGCGGGCGATCGCCACCCGCTGCTTCTGGCCGCCCGAAAGCTCATGCGGGTATTTTGCCAGATAGGATCGCGGCAAACGCACGAGCTCCATGAGCTGCTTCATTCGAGCGTCACGAGCCGGCCCATCCATACCGATCGATTTCAGTGGCAGTGACAGGGTTTGCTGGACATTGCGCTTGGGATTGAGCGACGTGCCGGGGTTTTGGTAGACGATCTGGGTCAGCGGCTTGCCACGCCCCGGTGCCGGCGCATCAATGGTGACGCTGCCCGATGTCGGGCGCGACAGATCCATGATGATGCGTGCGACCGATGTCTTGCCGGAGCCAGATTCGCCGGCCAATCCGAAGATTTCGCCCTGACGCAACGTCAGGTTCACATCGCGAACAGCATGGAAACCCGGCTTCCTGCCATAAATCTTGTTCAGGCCTTCGACTTTGACGATGGGCGCCCGGTCGCTCTGCGGCAGATCGCTGACGCGCTCGCCGTAAAGAGGCGGCACGGCTTCCAACAGCGCCTTGGTATAAGGCTGCCGCGGGCTGGTGAGAATCTCGGCGCAAGGGCCGGCCTCGACGATATCGCCGTGATGCATGACCACCACACGGTCCGCGACCTTGCGCACGACACCGAGATTGTGGGTGATCATGAGGAGGGCCATATTCTCCTCGACCACCAGCTGGTTGATCAGGTTCAGGATCTCGTCCTGCGTCGTCACGTCGAGCGCCGTGCCGGGTTCGTCCGCGATCAGGAGCTTCGGCTGGTGCAAAAGCGCAAGGCCGATCAGGACGCGCTGGCGCATGCCGCCCGACAGCTCGGACGGATAGGCGTTCATCACACGCGCGGCATCGGCAAGCTGCACGCGCCGCAAGACGGCGGCGATCCGCGTCCGACGCTCGGCTTTCGACGAGCGAACGCCGTCGCGCTTGTCGGCAAAACGCATGACGTCATCGAGATGTGTGCCGATCTTGAAGACCGGATTGAAGGAGGAAAGCGGATCCTGCATGATCAGGGAAAAGGCCGTGCCTTTTAGCGCTTCCCGCTCCCTGCGGTGCATTTTCAAAACGTTGCGCCCTGCGACCGAGA
This sequence comes from Rhizobium sp. P28RR-XV, assembly GCF_012641385.1. Classification (NCBI taxonomy): domain Bacteria; kingdom Pseudomonadati; phylum Pseudomonadota; class Alphaproteobacteria; order Hyphomicrobiales; family Rhizobiaceae; genus Rhizobium; species Rhizobium sp. P28RR-XV. The sequence continues at coordinate 295,306 of NZ_JABAIG010000007.1, read as the reverse complement.
TCGTACCCGAGGCGATGGATGCGTTTTTCGGTAAAGTGCCGATGATCGCCTTTGCCGTGACGGATTTGCCCGACCCGGTCTCGCCGATCAGTGCGACGCGCTCGCCAGCTGCGACGGTGAAGGCGATGTCACGCAGCACTTGGCGTGTGCGGCCATAGGTCGTGAAGGAAACGTTCAAGGCCTCGATCTTGAGAAGCGGCTCACTCATGGCTTAGCTCTCCACATCGAACATGTCGCGCAAGCCATCGCCCAGAAGATTAAAACCGAGCGTCACGTAGAAGACGGCTGCACCGGGGCAAACCACTTCCCACCAATAGTTTGGCATGAACTGGCGGCCATCGGCGACCATAGAGCCGAGGTCCGGGATGGGCGGCTTCACCCCGAAGCCGAGGAAGCTGAGCGTCGCGCCGAACAGAATGACGAAGGCTGCATCCAGCGTCGTTTTGACGGAAATAACCGCAACACAATTCGGAAGGATTTCTCGGAAAAGGATGTGCATTGGGCCGGCACCGGCAAGGCGGGCCGCCTCGATGTAATCTTCGGACGCAACGGACTTGGAAACGGAGTAAATCAGCCGCGCATGCCATGTCCACCATAGCAGCGTGATGGCGATCATCGCGTTCATCAGGTTCGGCTCGAGCAGGTTCGACACGGCAAGCGCCATGACGAGTGGCGGCATCGCCAGCATGACGTTCGTCAGGCCCGTGATGATCTTTTCGACCCAGCCACCGAAATAACCGGCGATCAGGCCGAGTACCGTGCCGATCGGCACGGAAATGCCGAGTACGCCGATGACCAGAAGCAGGGAGACGCGCATGCCGAAAACTGTGCGGGAGAAGATATCCCGGCCGACTTTGTCGGTGCCGAACCAATGAGTGGCGTCGGGCGCCACATGCCGTGCACGGAAATCGACCACGGCGCCCACATGCTTGGGATAGGGCGTCAGCCATGGCGCGAAGACCGCCAGCACGATGACGGAAATGAGCATCAGCGTGCCGATCACCGCAGCTGGATTATGGCTGAAGCGATACCACATCATGTAACTCGTGCTCAGCCTGCGGTCGGACGCGTCAAGCATCTTTATGTCGGCCATCAGCGTGCCTCCTTGCGGCGCAGACGCGGGTCGATGATCGAGATCAGGACGTCCACGACCAGGTTCGCAACGATGAAAAACAGGCCGGCGACCAGCACGACGGCGGTCACCGCATTGAGGTCCTTCTGCAGGATGGCGTTCAGCCCGTAGGAGGCAAAACCGCCCCAGGCGAACACCATCTCGATGACGAAGGCATTGCCGATCAGCGACGCGAATTCGAGGCCCATGATCGTGAGCGGCGCGATCGACGAGAGCTTGAGGAGATAGCGGAAGATGATGACCCGCTCCGGCACGCCGAAACTCTGCAGGGTCAGAACGTGGTCCTTGCGCTGGTTCTCCAGCATGGATGACCGAGTAATGCGGGTAATCTGCCCAATGCCGGCCATGGCAAGCGCAAAGGCCGGCAGGACGAGGTGCTGGAGCGCATCGACGAACACATCCACACGTCCTGCCAGCAAACCGTCAACCAAAAGGAAGCCAGTCGGCCCTGCCTGAAAGTTCAAGGAGTGATCGAGGCGGCCGATGATCGGCCAGTTCGGTAGACAACGGGCTGCCAGTAATTGCAGGCTGATCGCAAATAGGAAGCTCGGAATGGTCACACCGGTCAAAGACAGGATGCGGCCGATATGATCCAACGCGCGATCCCTAAAATGCGCAGTAATGACGCCGAGCGGAACAGCCACCACGAACATAAAGATCACGGAGACGAGTACCAACTCCACTGTGGCCGGCACCGTCTGCTCCAGATCGGTCGTGACGGGACGTTGAGAAACCAGCGACATGCCGAGATCACCACGCAGTGCCTTGCCGACATAGTCGACATATTGCACCGGAAGCGGCTTATCCAATCCGATCCGAACACGCAGCGCATCGACCTGCTCCTGCGTTGCCGCGGGGCCGAGCGCCATGCGCGCCGGATCTCCCGGCACGACGCGCGCCAGCGCGAAAATCATGATGGAGAGCGCGATCATGACCAGCATGAAAGTGCCGAGCCGCGTCAGGATTGCGACCAACGGATGTTGCTGCATCGACGGGAGGTTCCTTGTTCGCCAGCTAACCTGGCAACAACAATCCGCATCTTCCGGCGATGAACAACAGGACAAAGGTATAGTTTTTTAGCTTTATGGTATAGGTTATTTTTCGATATATGCTTACAAACCCCGCATGAACAGATTGATCCCACGGCCCCATCTTTGCCGTCGCATCGCTGCAGAGCGAGCCGGTGTGATCTTTCTGCGCGCCCCTGCAGGTTCCGGAAAGACCACTGTTCTGTCCATGGCCGCAGAGGCGATGGGCAGGAAGGTTTGCAGCCTGCAGCAGCCGCGCATGAGCGATGTCGAGGCTGGGCAGCTTTTCTGGGACGTACCCGTTTCAGCTCGATCGGTCCGCCTTTCCGCCCAGCTCATGGAGACCATCGACGTTCTGGTGGTTGCCTGCCGTCCCAATCAACGCATCAGTGGTCTGGCGCGGCTTGTCCTGCATCGGGGCGCGGTCACGCTCGACGCTGGTGATCTGACTTTTTCCCGGCAGGAGCTGGGGGAGCTTCCTGCTGAAGAGGCAGACCGGTTTGTCAAGGATTATGCCGGCTGGCCGGCATTTCTGCCGCTGACGCTGCTGCAGGATGAAGGGCTGGCCATCGACTATCTGCGCGAAAATTTCCTTGCACACCTTTCGCCGGGACAGACGGCGTCCCTCTCAATCTGGCTCGAGACCGCTACCTCGTTCCCGGACGAAGAATGGGAAAGCCTATTGCCACCCCTTCTTGCAAGAGCCCCAAATGACCACCTGGCATTCTTGAAGCTTCTTGCGATCGCCGCCAGCGAAAGGCTTGCAAGCTTTCAGACGACGGCCGCGGTAGTCGAGGTAGCCTCCGCCTTTGAACGAGCGGGACGACCACTTGACGCCATGGCCCTGCTTCTGGATCACGGGCACGAGGCCCATGCTGCGCAAATTCTGGAGCGTGCCCGCGGCCTGGAACTGATTTATCGAAATAGCCTCCAGACCTTTCGCGACATCATCATGCGCTTTTCCCATGAGATGATCGCGACCAATGAGGTCGTACTCTTTGCCATGGCCCGCACACTCCTGAAGCTTGGCGAGCTGCAGCGCGTGCGCCATCTGGTTGGCAAGCATCTGGGTTCTGATTATCTCGATCCGTTGAAGGTCTTGTTGCGTGGGTCGCGTTTTTCCTTCGCGGCGCGAACCTTTCGGCTCAATCTCATGATTTCCGAAGACCTGATGCCGACCGACGCCATGATCACCCGCCTCGGAGAGTTCATGGCGGATTATCCAATGGGTGATCACGGCAAATGGGCGGCCTATTATAACGCGCTGCTGGAATTCGAAATTCGCCGCCGGAATTTTCGCGAGGCGGAGGCCGCCGCTGCCCGTACCTTGATCTATCTTGGCCATATGGGCGGCCAGCCGTTGCTGGAATTCTTCATCCATCTCCATCAGACGGTATTGCGTCTGATGAGCGGCGATGCTCTTTTTGCACGTCGGGCCATCCAGGAGGCGCGGCAGAAACTGGAACAGGTACCGCACGCGGCAGAGGCGGAATTCCGTATGCTGCGGCTCGCCGAAGCCTGCATCGCCTATGAGGCCGGACAGCCCCGCGATCTCCTGCAGTTTGTTCAGAACGAGTTTGATGGTTTCGCTGCCGCCGAAATCTGGCCGAGCCTGATGCAGTTCGCGCTTCATTATGCGTCACAGGTCCTGGCCGATCATTTTCCGATGGTGATCCGGCCCGGTTTTCTCGATGGGCTCTGGATTCATCTGTCGGAAGGTCTGCAATTTCACGCCATGATGGAGATCCGCACCGCCATCGCCTACCAGAACGCCAATCGCTGGAGTGACGCGGCAGCAACACTGTCTGCTGTCCGTATGCGCATCGGCCGCAACTGGGTCGAAAGCGCCAATGAAGAGCTGACCCGCCTGACGAGACGGGATGAGATTTCCTACGCCATGGCATGGTTGCGCGATTCCGTGCGCCTTTCGGGGCCGCGCCCCTATTTGTCGCGCCAGATCGATGCGCTGATCGCCAACCCAAAAGTCACCAACCGCGAGAAAGTCGCGCTCCAGCTTTGGCAGAGCTATACTTCCTATCAGCGCCGTGACAATGCCGCGACGCGCGCACACCTGCTATCCGCGCTTGAAGGTGCGACGCGGCTCGGCTGCAACGGCGTGCTCTCGGAGGAGCGAATCTTCCTTTCGCCGCTGCTCAAGAACAAGCGCATCCGCACCTTCATCGAGACCTCGTCCGATGTCCGCACCGCGCTTTCGCTCTTTGCCGCTTCGATGAATTCGCCGCAGGCGAAGGCCTTGCAGGGCGGCCTCTCGCAGCGCGAGGTGCAGATGATCCAGCTGATCGCCAGCGGCATGTCGAACAAGCGCATTGCCCACACCCTCAATGTTTCCGAGGTGACGGTGAAGTTTCACCTCGGAAATCTGTTTCGCAAGATCGGCTGTCATCGCCGCGCCGAAGCCATCCGAGCGGCAACCGCGCTCGGCTGGTTGTAAGTGCCCTATCATCAGCGCCAGCAAGGAACCTTTCGCAATCGATTTCGCGCCGTCAGTTTTATGGGTTCACGACCTCGTGCGCTGTTGGCTACCTGTTGCTGGGCTTTTCCATTCCTCCGCTTCCTGTAAACCCGTGATCACCCGATTACGCAATTACAGCACGTGGATCTCCAAATCGGCATAGCAAGACTCTGCTGGAAGCGAGTTTCTCCGCTATCCCCTTGGCAATGGACTACGTCGAACTTGATGAAACACGAGTTCACTAGCGAGTTCGGTCGATCTCGCTGTCGCGCACATGAAATAGTATCCAGCCGTAGGATGGAAGCAACAACCACCTCTGGATCGAACGCTCTTTGACGAAATTATAAAGCGCGGATTGCACGAGCTGGCGCTCCAACTGCGAGTACATTAGCTGGAAGGTTTTCCGTCACGACGCTTCCGGCGCCTACAACAGTGTTTTCTCCGATTGTGACGCCTGGGCACACGACGACGCGCCCTCCAAGCCACACTCCGTCGCCGATGGTTACGGGCTCAGCGAACTCCAGCCCCGATCGGCGCGCCGTTGTCTCCAACGGGTGCGTCGCAGTATAGATATGTACACCTGGAGCGATTTGAACCTCATTTCCGATAGTTATGGGATTGCAATCGAGAAACACGCAGTCGAAGTTCACGAAGGTCCGGTCGCCGATCGAAATATTGTAGCCATAGTCACACCGGAAGGTTTGCCTAACATAGGCCTGATCGCCTACATGTCCGAGAAGTGATTTTAGAATACCAAGAGAGCCAGCGAAATCATCAGGCCGAGATCCGTTGAACTGCAGGAGCAGGCTTTGTGCTCGCAAAATCTCTGCGATCAGCTCCTCGTCGGCGTGGTAAAGCTCGCCCGCCAGCATTTTCTGCTTTTCGGTCATTGGTGAATTCATCGAAATATGCCTCTAGGTTACACAGTTTCATCTCGTCCGCCATCTGCGCTCACAATTGCCCGAACGCCACGGATCGCGTCTACCCTCAGGCGCTGCGGGCAAGCGACTGCGTTGGCGTTAAACACATCTCACGAGCCTATCCCAAAAACGTCCGCACCATCAGAAATGCTGCGACGCCCGCGATGACTGTTAGAAACAGGCTGCGGGAGACAGCGCCGGTCACCGACGCCGCGACAGCGGCGACCAGCGAAATGCTTATGCCCGATGGGGTGAGTTCCGGCTTGTGGATGAGCTCCGCCGCCACGATCGCCGCCATGATGGCGGCCGGAACGAAGCCGAGCCAGTCCCGGACGATTTGTGGCATGGCGAAGCGGGATAAAAGCAGCACCGGCAAGGATCGGAGGGCGATGGTGACCACGGCAGAAAGTGTGATCGCAAAGTAGAGAGAACTGGTCACTGTTCGCCTTTCCCGGCGAGGTTCCGCCGCACCAACAAAGTCGCAACGGTTGCAGCGCCTACCGTGGCAACCAGCACGCCGATATTGACGTCGAGAGTCTGGGAGGTGGCGGCGATTACGGCGACCGAGATTGCTATGGCGACGGTTTCGAGCAGGCGATGTCGGCTGCCGAACCATGTCATCAGCAGCAGTCCGATGAACATGGCGACAAGGCTAAAGCTCAGACCTTGCGTGATCGGCTTCGGCAGCGACGCTGCCAGCAGCGCCCCTGCCAGATTAGCCACGATCCAGTTGAGCCAGGCCGTGACGTTGAGGCCGAGCATCCAGGCAAAAGGCAATTCGCCGGTTCGGTTGCCGTGTTGGGCGGCGACGCCAAAAGTTTCGTCCGTCAGGAGCGCGCCGCTGACGAATTTCTCGAGGGAACTGGCCTTGGTGAAATAGATGGCCATATAGGAACTCATCAAGACATAGCGCATGTTGATAAGCATGACACCAAGGATAATTCCCAGAACGCCCGCCCCGGCCGCATGCAGCGAGTAAAACATGAATTGCGCCGATCCGGCGTAGAGGAAGACCGCTAGAAGCGTGATGTTGAGGACCGAGAAGCCGGCCAACGAACCGATGGCGCCGGCCGCAAAGCCGATGCTCCAAAAACCGAGTATCGTTGGCAGGCAGGCGATGACACCTTGCCGAAAAAGCGCTAAGGGAAGTTGATCGTGATGGCGGATGGTGAGGTTCACTGAAATAATCTCTTTCATAGTCGGCCGTAGCCTAACGTCTGCTTGAGCGCGTCTTAGCCCCCGATATGGCAAACAGGATTGGAGAATCCTGCGCATCGCCTGGCCGGCGCGCAAGAAATGGCTCGGAGAGCAAGCATGACAAGGAAGCAGGAAAAGATCAGGCTTTGGCGGGACAGCAGCCTCCCGGACGGGCTCGAACTTCTGCGCGCGTCTTGCTTCGACTACCGATATCCGGCGCATTTCCATGAAGAGTTTGTGGTTGCGGCTTTTGCCCGCGGGGCGCAGCGCCACAGGATCGCAGGGCGCGAAGGCGTCGCCAGCGCAGGGACGATCCTCATTATCCCGCCCGGCGAGGTTCAGACCGGCGAGGCCGCTGAGCGGGATCGCGGATGGGACTATTGTGCCTTCTACCCCACCCGTCGCTTTCTCGAATCCATCGCCGACGACCTTCTTGGCAGGGGTGGGTATCTCGACTTCGGCAATGACCCAATACTCGATGATGCCGATGTCACGCGGCACCTTCTTCGTGCGCATGCCGTCATTGCCAGCGCCCCGGATCGAATGGAGAAGGAATGCGCCGCCTATGACGGCTTTGGCGCGATCATCGCCCGCTACGGCCAACAGTCACGTCATGGACGCCTTGCGCGTGTCGGCCGGGCCGATATGCGCAGGGCAATCGACTACCTGCAAGAACACTTTGCCGAAACCGTTTCCGTCAGCGAGGTCGCAACCGTCGCCGGCCTTAGTGAATATCATTTCATGCGCGTGTTCCGGGCGAGCACTGGACTGTCCGTGCATAGCTACCTGACCCAGATACGGCTCAATCGAGCGAAAAGCCTGCTGTCTTGCGGCGTAAGCTCGGTCGAAGCTGCGGTGAGCGTCGGCTTCTTCGATCAAAGCCATCTCATTCGCCACTTCCGCCAGCACTATGGTGCGACGCCCCGCGAGTTTGCTGCGGCCTGCTGCTAGGATGCCGCCAACGCATTTTAGGCGCGATCCCCCACATGCTTGAGCTCGCGAAACCGCCTAGGTCTCCGCCTTGAGCTTACCGTGCCCCAATCTTTTGGGGGCGGAGGTTACGAAGCGCGGTGCTCTCCGCCTTCTTGTCAGGACTAGGGATGAGCCTATCCGACATTGGAGAGAGCAGTACCCGACAATACCGCCAGTCCCGCACGCCGCCGGCGCTGTGGTTTCACGTTTTGCCAGCCAGACGCGGACGGTTTCGTTCAAGTGGATGCGAACCATCACGGCATGTCTTTGGCCCAATTCAATGCATCATACGAGACAGTGCAGAACAGGAGCCTGCCAACAACAATACGGAGTTAGGATACCTGATGGCCTGCAAGCATCCTTGAGAAGGCCTTCGCACGCTCCTTAGCGTCGTCACCATCGAAAAGAGCGGCACCCACCACGGCTAGATCAACCTGAAGGTCGATCAGGCTCTCAAAATGATCAGGACCGATCTTGCCGTCCACGACAGTGTAGAGTCCAGCCGGGCGCTGCGCCAGTCGCGTGAATGCATGTTCGTCGAACGCACCACCACCGGCCGGGGCGGTTAGCAGGAGACAGCCATCCGAGTGGTCGGCCATTTCAAGTAGCACCGACACCGGCGTGGTATGCCGCAAAGCCACGTATGCCTCAGTGCCGTTACTTCTGACGATCCTCGATATCTCTACAAAATCGTCGTCGGATTCCAGATGGATGGCGATCGATCGCACTCCCATCTCCGCGAAGCGGATGGCTAGGTGCTTTGGTTTTGCGATCATCAGGTGGACGTCGAGCGGAGTTGAAGAACGTTCACTCAAGTCTCGAATGATGCGCGCATTTAGCCCGAACTCGGGTGCAAAGATGCCGTCCATGACATCCAGGTGTAAGGATTCCACATTGGAAAGGACCGCGTCAATCTCTTCAGCAAGTCGAAACGGGTCTGCTGCGAACAACGATGCGGAGAGAGCCGTCATGCCGCCGGTGCCCACGCCGCTTCGCGAAGTTTGGCCAGCGACCACTCTCCAACCGATCTGGGCTCTGCAGTACAATAGCCATGCTGGAAGATCGCGATGCGATCACATATTTCAACCAGTTCTTCTTCTTCGGAGGAGACGACAACGATGCAGCGACCCTCGTCGGCGAGGCGGCGAATGATGTTGTAGATGTCGGATTTGGCGCCGATATCGACCCCCTTTGTCGGCTCGTCGAGAAGAACGAGCTGAGCACCTTGCTCTATGATGCGCGCCAGGAGCACTTTTTGTTGGTTGCCGCCCGAAAGGGATTTGGTCGGCGCGTCCAGGCGTCCGCGTGTTCCGATAGAGGCGAGGGTGCGGCGTGCGGCGTTCTGGGCTTCGGCAAGATCCACCAATCCATGGTGGCGGTACCGGCTCATCGTCGACAGCACGACATTCTGAAACGACGACATAAGCGGGATGAAGCCGTCGATCTTGCGTTCTTCCGTGAGAAAGGCGATCCCGTTGCCGATCGCATGCCTGGGGTTGGACGGTTCATAGGGCTTTCCATCGATCTCGACGGTCCCGGCCGTCAGTGGCTCCATGCCGTAAAGCGTTCTGAGAAAACGGGTCCGCCCGGAGCCCACGAGCCCATAGAGACCGAGGACTTCACCCCGGCGCGCCTCGACGTCCACGCCTTTCAGCCTCTTGCCCGCCAAGCCGTGAACGTGCAGGAAGACGTCACCCGCCGTTCGCGCATCATGCCGGTCCACCGCATGCTTGCCATGGGCGTCGCCGACGATTGCGCCGACCACGGCTTGTTTGCTGACGTCGGCACCAACCGCATGATAGACGACGCGCCCGCCTGAAAGCACCGTTGCCTCGTCACAAACGGGAAGAACCTCGTCCAGTTTGTGCGACACTAACACGACACCAATGTTGCGCTCGATCGCGATCTGGCGCACATGGGTAAGCAATTCGGCCGATTGCTTGCCGTCGAGTGCCGTCGTCGGTTCGTCGAGAAAGAGATAGCGCGCCTTGCCTTCGAGATTTGCAACCACTTCGACGAGTTGCTTCTCCGGATGGGAAAGCCCCTTAACAGTCCGCGTGACATCGATATCGAGGCCATAGCTGGAAAGAAGCATCCGGCTATAGTCGTTCATCTCCGCGGTGCATTTTAGTCCCCGCATCGTGACCTCGCGGCCGAGAAAAATATTCTCTGCCACTGTCAGGTTCTGGATCAAGCGGAGTTCCTGATAGACGCAGCCGATGCCTTTCGCCAACGCTTCCCTGGGGGATGCGAGCCGAACTGTCTCGCCGTCGACCGACAGCACGCCATCATCCTGCGGCTGAGCTCCGGCGAGGATCTTCAGTAGCGTCGACTTTCCAGCGCCGTTATGACCGAGCAAAGCGTGGATCGTTCCGGGCTTCACGTCGAAATCGATGCCATGCAGCACGCCGACGCCCGCGAAGGATTTTGTTATGCCCGTCGCTTTGTAGCTCAACATTTGCATACCCTCAGATCTTCAGGCTGAACGGTAGGGCGCGCGAAACTTGTTCGCGCGCCCCGAAGGCTCTTAATAGGCCTTGTCGACGACGTCAGCGGCATTGTCCTTATTGACCAGCAGCGGCGGGCTATCGATCACAGGGGCAAGCTTTTCGCCGGCGAAGAACTTCTTGATGTTCTCGACCTGGATCTGGGCGAGTTTAGCGGGCTCCTGGATCGCGCCGGCCTTGAGCGTGGTGTTGTCTTGGATATGCTTGACACCGAGCTTGTCGACGAAGGCGTAAAGCTTCACGTCGTCCCGGCCGAGCTGCTCGATTGCGGCGATGGCGCCGAGAGCGGACGGTTCCGTGTCCGAATAGACGACGGTGATGTCCGGATGGCCCTGAAGCATTTCGGTTGTGACCTTGAGCGAAGTCGTTTCTTCGACCTTGCCGTTGACCAGCGCGACAAACTTGACGTTGGGGTTGGAAGCCACGGCTTCCTTGAAACCGTCGTCACGAGCGTTGGCGGCGACCGAGGTCGGCTCGCCGACGATGCCGACAACGGCCTTGCCGTCGGCGCCGATATCCTTGAGAAGCTGCTTGCCGATGTAGACGCCACCTGCCTTCTGGTCGGTCTGAACGGCCTGTTCGACCTTCAGTTTCTCAGCCTTCAGACCTTCGGGGTCGGGAAGCAGATTAATCGTGAAGACCGGAATCTTTGCCTGATTCAATTCGGAGACAGATGCGACGCAAGGACCGGACGAGACACAGTTGAGGGCAACGGCGTTCACCCCTTGCTGGACCATCGTCTGGATCTGAGAGAGCTGCTTGGCGTCGTCGTTATCGGCGATCAGAACACGGACTTCAAAGCCTTGCTTCGCGCCGTTTTCCTCGAAGCTCTTCTTCATCGCGACATAATAGGGATTGGTCAGGTTTGGAAGCGCCACACCCAGAACTTTCTTGTCCTGTGCATAGGCGGATCCTGCCAATGCAATCAGGGACACTCCCAACGCTGCCAATGCGGAATTCTTCAAAAGTCTCTTCATCGTTATCCTCCTCTTGGATGATGAACTTCACAGATACCGGTTCGGCCGGCGCCGTCCCTGCTTCACGCCTCAGGCGCTGGCCGAAAACTTCTTCTTGAGCAATGCCACCCAGGGAAGGGATAGCCGGCTTGATGAACGCATCGTGTCGAAGGTGACGCCGACGAGAATGATCACGCCGATGACGAGGGGCTGCCAGTAGGCGCTCACATTCAGCACGTTCATGAGATTGGAAATGGTGGCAATCAGAGTTGCTCCGATCATGGCGCCCCAGATCGATCCGATGCCGCCGAACAAACTGACCCCACCGACCACGGCACCCGCGATCGAGAAGAACAGTTCGTCACCACGCCCGGCGGTCGGATAACCTGTCATCAGACGCGAGCCGTAGATCAGGCCGCCACAGGCACCGCAGAAGCCGGAAATAGCGTAGACCAGCACTGTGATCCGGGACGTGTTGACCCCGGCAAGGCGGGCAGCATCGACGTTCCCACCAACCGCAAAGATGTGGGTACCGGTGACAGTCCTTTTGATGAACAGCGCGGCAACGACGACGGCGACAACAAGGGCGATGACCGGAAACGGAATGCCGAACAGCTTGTATTGTCCGATGAAGCGATAGCCGAAATCCATAACCCGGATCGATTCCGCCCCCGTGATAATCTGCGGGATCGATGCGGCCACACCCATCATCGCAAAGGTGACGATGAACGGCGGCACACCTGTCTTATCGATGAGCAATCCGTTTAGCGCGCCAGCAAGGGCGCCGGCAGCCAGCACCAAAATGGCCGCTACCGGCCAAGGCAAGCCGAGATATTCCATGAACACAGCGGCAAGAACGCAGGTCATGGCCACGATCGAACCACAGGACAAATCGATGCCGCCGGTAAACAGCACGAAGGACTGGCCGAGGCAAAGGAAGCCGATTACAGCGCCGTTGAGAAGCAGGACGAACATGTTCGATAGCGTGAGGAAGTTCGGAGACGCAACGGCGCCGGCGATCATCACAACGAGGAGAACGAGGGCTATTCCTGCTTCGGCGGGAACGCGTATCCCCTTGCTTTCATGCGGTTGGGTCCGTGTCATGTCTGTCATTCCTTCCTCCACTGTGCGAGGGGTAGCGCCGCCCGGTAGGCGCCCCGCACCTCTTCCATTCGCGCGAGATCTCCCTCGCGCGGCTCCGCCACGATTTCGTATTGCGGCTCCCATTGTTCGGCGACCTGCGACGTCGTCCGTCCGGAGACGGCTGCTGCAGCCTGAACGGCAGCGCCAGCCGCAGCTGCTTCCGGCAAATTGCAAGTCCAAACTTCCTTGCCTGTCAGGTCGGCGAGGATCTGACGGTAGGCTTGCGATCGGGATGCCCCGCCGGTAACGATCAGACGTCCGCTCCGCTCCAGGCCGAGCGCGGCGAGATGGTCGCTGCCTTCGAGCAGGCCGCAGATGACCCCTTCGACGGCGGCCCTGGCGATCTGGCCAGGTTCAGCGTCGCTGCGGAGCCCTGCGAGAATTCCCGTCGCGTTTGGCAGATCCGGGGTCCGCTCGCCGTCAAGATAGGGGATCAGCACGAGGCCGCGAGCACCCGGCTCTGCTGCCAGCGCCATGGCGTCGAACTCGTCGGTCGTCGCCCGCAAGATTCGCCGGAAGGCGTCGGTTACCTTTGCGGCATTCAAGGTCGTGATCATCGGGAGGAAGGCGTCGGCGGCGTCAGCGTAGCCATTGACGAAGCCCGCCGGGTCCTTGATGCCGACTGCCGTGCGCCCATAGACCGTTCCACTGGTACCGAACGAAATTACAACATCCCCTTGACGGATGCCCATGCCGAGAGCCGCGGTCATGTTGTCGCCGGAACCGGCTCCCACGATCGCGCCCTCAATCGCCTCGAGCCCGTCGATCCGCTGAACAGCGCCCGATGCCTCGCTCGACCCGATGATCTCGGGCAGGACGCGATCCCATTCGATGCCCGGCGCAGTTAGATCGGCGAGCGCGTAGTCCCATTTGTTCGTGAACGGATCGAAGTAACCGGTCCCGGAGGAAACGCCCCGCTCCGTCGCTGCGCGGCCGGTCAGCCGATAGAGAAGGTAATCGGACGGTAGCATGATGTGGCTTGCTTTGCCGACCAGACCGGGATGCACCCTCTCAGTCCAAGCGAGCTTGCTGATCGTCAAGGCGGCGGCCGGAACCGAACCGGTCCGCTGTACCCATTCCTTGGCCGACAGCTTCAGACGCAGGCCGTCCGCATCGGGAGCTGATTGCGTATCATTCCAAAGCTTGGCATCGCGAAGCGGCGATCCGTCGGCGCCGAGCAAGACCAATCCATGCCCTTGTCCGCCGACCGAGATGCCGGCAATGCGCGGAAGATGGGCTGTCAATTCCCCAAAGGCGGAAACCAGCGCGTCCCACCAGGCCTGCGGCGCCTGTTCGCTGAAGGGCGGCGTCGTCCGGGGATGCGGCTTGCGGGCTTCGGCGACGACCGCACCGTCCTGCAGGCTGCGCAGGACAATTGTGCAGGACTGCGTGGAGGAGTCGATCCCGGCAACCAGATCGCGGTGCATCGCGTTAGCCCCCCGAGCCCTGAAGTCGCTTCAAACTTTCCTCGGCGTCGCGTCCGACCGCGCCGGAAGGGTGCGTGAACAGAAGCTTGTCCCATCCGTAGCCGCGGGCGACGCGACAGACTTCGACGAGGGCATCTGTGAGTGCAGCCGTTGCAAGCGAGCTGCCGGTAGCGACGACGGCGCCAAGATCGCTGTCCGCCGGCAGAACCAGCCGAATCACGTGATCTGACATGAGCGCGAGTGGAGACGTCGGATCGGCGGTAATGGAAATTACGCCGGCGCACAGCGTTTTGGCGCGATTGCAAAAGTCGTTGAGCTCTTCCGAGCCACCACCCTTTGAGAGGGCGAGAACGACATCATCCGCCTGTAGGACGCCAAGACCACCGTGAAGGCCGTCGGCCGGAGGCAGATAGAAGGCCGGGGTGCCGCCTACAGAGAGCAGGTGCGCTGCACGACTGGCAATCGCGCCCGACGTTCCGCTGCCGGTGACCAGAACCTTGCCGGTGCATTCTGTGAGTTTCTTGGCGACAGCGAGAAAGGTCGCGTCAACTCCGTCGAGTACGCCAAGGACTGCCGCGGCGTCCGCACGGATGACCTGTTTAGCGCGATTAGCCCACTCGTGTTCTGCCTGCATAAGAAGCCTCCCTTGATGAGGGAGTCATAAGACACGAACGAAAATACGTCAAGTGAGTATCATAGCGCTCATTTGAGCGCTATGATCTACGCGACAAGTTTGCGGGCCACGCCCGCATCCGTGATGAGCGTCGTAATCCATTTGCCCTTCAACGCCGCCATGATCGCGACAGCTTTCTCCACGCCTCCGCCGATGCCAATGCGCTCGGGAATCCGCCTGAGCTGTTCCGTACTGAGGCAAAGGCCGGTTTGGTCGAGCGGACTGGGGACAGCCGCACCGGTCTCGTCGATCAGGGTGGCGCAGACGTCGGCGCAGACGTTCTTCTTCAAAGCGTCGCGTCTCCAGCCGTCTGGAAAGCCCGAGCAGAGGCACGATTCAGCCGGGCGCCAGGAACCGATGCCAACCGCAAGGACGTCGATCTTGTCGTATCGCGACATTGCGCTCGCAATTGACGTCTCTTTGCGAAGCCTTGCGATTAAGTCCGGATCGTCCACCCACATCGGGCCGAATAACGGGTAGGCTGCGCCACCGCTGGCTCGCGCGACACGGTGCACAAGCTCGGTCGGGTTCTGGGACAGATCCAAGCCGGCTGGGCTCCCGCCCGCCTGCACCACGTCGACTCGCGGCAGTCGTCCAAGCGCCTTGCTGGTTGCCGACAATGTTCGCCCCCAGGAGATGCCGAGCAGCTGTCCGTCTATGAGTGATTCCTCGAGATAGTCGGCAGCAAGCAGTCCGAGCGGCTCGAACAGTTCGCTTGAATGGAGATCAGGACCATCAAGGACCAGCGCAGCCTTCAAACCAAATCTCTGCCGCAGCTTTTCCGCCAGTTCTGTATTCATGTCCCCCTGATCATTGATCTCGATCTTGACGATCCCATCGGCAAGCGCGGTATCCAGCAGCCGGGCCACTTTGAACCGTGAGATTCCAAGTTCGTCGGCGATCTGAGATTTTGTTTTTTGCTCGATATAGAAGCGACGGGCAACGAGTGAAGCCTGCAATTTCTGTAATGGGCGTCGTGCCATCTGAGAGCCCTTCTGCTCATTTGTTGCGTATAGGGAATGTAGTGACAGATCGTGATACGCTCGGCAATGCCGGCGCAGTGTCGAAAGCGCCGCTCAGCGATCCAGCCAAGATCCGACATCGCTGCGACAACGAATATGGCCGACACGGATTTCGACAAATTCCAATCGGGTTTGACGCTGAGTAAGGCGGCACTTGTCGTTTGGCGTGGTGAGGGCATTCTACAGAACTCATATCCAGTTGCCGGCGCGACCGGAGTGCCAAAGTTCGACGACAAAGATTTCCTTTAGCGGACGTCAAGATCTTCCTGTTTCGCATTCGCGGCCTTGACGTCTTGCGCGCCAATGCCGGCGGCGCCTTCGGCACGCCGCTGACGGCCACAGAGGAAGCACGTTACGACGAGCTGATGGATATCAACGTCAAGGGCGTCTTCTTCTCCATGCAGGCCGTTTCGCCCATCCTGCGGGAGGGTGCCTTGGTCATCCTGAGCATGTCATGGCTAAACAAGGTCGGCACGCCTGGACTGTCGATGCTGTCGGCATCGAAGGCAGCCGTGCGCTCGCTGGCCCGCACCTGGTCCGCTGAACTGCTCGACCGCAAAATCCGCGTCAACACAGTCAGCCCTGGTGCGGTCGCACGTCAATCCACGGCCGTACCGTCACCGAGGGGGTGCAAACGACAAACACTCTGCCGTTGAGAGTGGCAATGATTTGGCCAACGTCAGGGTGGCTTCGCGCCGGGCGTGCGGGTCGTGATGGAAGCGATGTCACTTCTTTGCTTCGCAGTTAATATCACGGCGAATGCCTTCTTGGCAGGCCACCCGATTAAGTCCGAAAAGCCATAGCCTTCTCTCTGCAGAGATTTTTCGAGGTGGTGTCGATAAAGGGTTCAAGGCCACTGCCTTTAGCTCCTTCAACATCTTCCGAAGCTGGGGACGATCGCAGGTGCTCCTACCAAGACGCTTCTCTTAAAAAATTGGACTGCATTCGGCCGGGCGGCGTCGGTCGAGCTGAGAGACTAAATCTTGTCCCTCGGTGCTGACACGGAGATAATCGATGAGGCGACCCAATCGATCGTCACATGTCCATCTACGATTCTTGACCTGAATCAAAGACGCCAATAACAAATTGCCGGACGATCGTCGTTAGCCGACACTTCGGCTGATCAGGGAAAAGGACCCGCACACATGGCCGCCGACCGCCGCAGGTTCGCATGGATGGACGCGATGCTGACCTTGCTGGTCGCGCTTGCGCTTCTCTTCGCGCCAGTGGCAAGTGTGCAGGCGATGGCATGTCATGACCGTCTGGATCATGCACAACAGTCCAGCTTCGTGCATTCTCCCGTCTTGAGGAACACGCAGGCTTCGTCCGATAGCGGCTTCCATACACCCGACCATAAAGGCTGCTGTGCCGTTCGGTGTGCCTTCTGCGTCGTCCTGGCGGTCGTCGATAGGGAGGATGCTCCCGCTGCCATGAGTTCCTTCCTTCGTTTTGCATGGGCTGACCAGACTGGCAGCGGTCTGGCGCTTCCGCCCATGCTTGGTCCTCCTCGTCTTTCGGTCTGAAGGTGCCGCGGGCCGCACCATAGCGGCGCCCGGTCGATTCCATGGGCTTCCCTTCGGACGCCCAAGACCAATGGTCGGCATCGCCCGACCTCGACCCAAGGATCAATACAATGAACCGCCGTGATTTTCTCAACGGCCTGATGGTCGGCGCGGCAGCGCTCGTCACATCGGCCGCTCTCCGTCCCATCCACACCTTTGCGCAGGACGCCCAAACCCCATCCGCAAAGGAAGCGTCCAGTATTCTCTCCGTCGGCTACAGGACGATCGAGGTAAATGGCAGATCGGCCCGCGTCTACGGTCTCGTCCAGCCCGACGGAACGCCAGGACTGGCACTGGACGCCGGAACCGATTTCGACGTCGCACTGTCGAGCGCCATCGATGAGCCGACCCTGATCCACTGGCACGGACTGACGCCGCCCTGGGCGACCGACGGCGTGCCGGACAATCCGGCCGCATTGTTGACGCCGTCGGAAACCCGTCGTTACGCCTTTCCGGTCGGCACGGGTGGCACGCACTGGATGCATGCGCATACGCTGCAGGAGCAGAACCTGCTCGCCGCTCCACTCATCGTACGGACCGCGGACGATAAAAGGCGGGACGAGCAGGAGGTCGTCGTCTTGCTGCACGATTTCTCCTTCCTGTCGGCGGAGGAGCTGCTAGCGAAGCTGAAGGGAAGTGCCACGCACGGCGCCATGCCGATGAACCACGGTTCGATGCAGGGCATGGCCGGCATGCAGCACATGATGTCCGCCGGCAACGGCATGTCGGGCATGGCGATGCCGGGAATGGCGGCCATGGATCTCAACGATATCGACTACGATGCCTATCTCGCCAACGACCGGACGCTCGACGATCCCGAGGTCGTAAGAGTCGAGAAGGGCGGTCGGGTCCGTCTCCGCATCATCAACGGCGCTACTGCGACCGCCTTCACTATCGACACCGGTCGCCTCTCCGGGGAACTGATCGCTGTCGACGGCCAGGGCGTGCAGCCAGTCGCCGGCACGTCCTTTCCGGTCTCGATGGGCCAGCGCCTCGACATCCTTCTTAGCCTTCCAAAGGACGGCGGTGCGTTTCCCATCCTCGGCCTGCGCGAGGGAGCCGTGGAGCGTACCGGTATCATCCTTGCCAGCGCGGGCGCGGCCATCCGCAAGATTGCGGTCGAAGGCGATGCGAAGGGACCGGTTCTCGGCCTCGATCTGGAACAGCGGCTGCGTCCAATCAGCCCGCTGGCGGCACGCCCGGCGGACCGCCGCTTCGAACTTTCGCTGACCGGCGACATGGCCGCCTATAACTGGGCGATTGACGGCGCGGACGGTCTCGTCGTCAAGCGCGGTGAAAGGGTCGAGGTCGCCATCACCAACACGTCGATGATGGCGCATCCGATGCACCTGCACGGGCACCATTTCCAGGTGATCGGTATCAACGGAATACCGGTCGCGGGCGCAGTCAGGGACACGGTCCTTCTGCCGGCAATGGCGAGCGTCATCCTGGCCTTCGACGCCGACAATCCCGGCCACTGGCCGCTCCATTGCCATCACCTGTATCACATGGCGACGGGGATGATGACCTACGTCACGTACGACGGCATTGGCTGACGCGGTTCAGGCAACCGCGAAGCTGTTTCCGAACTCATTCGAACGAGGCATCCTCATGAACGACAATCATCCTCGGTCGGCCTGGAGCGTTTACAGCCGGACCGTCTTTATCGCCTTCACGGCAATCGCGCTGCTTCTCATCGCCTACGAACATCGCGTGCATGTCCTCGGCATCCTGCCGTGGCTTCTCATTCTGGCCTGCCCGCTGATGCATGTCTTCATGTATCACGGCCATGGCGGTCATGGTGGCCATTCCGGCCACGACCATGCGGGCCATGGGGCCGGTACGAACCAGCCAAAGAAGGAGGCCGACGATGTCTGATACCCCGGCCTATGGACTCTGGAGCCTGGTGATCATCAATTCCGTGGTGTTCATCGTCTTTGCTGCAAGCTTCACCAAGCTCGAGACCAAGCGGGACTGGCGTTCGCTCGGCGCTTTTTCCGCCTTCATCGTCGCGCTCTTCACGGAGATGTACGGCTTCCCGCTGACCATCTACCTGTTGTCCGGGTGGCTCGGACGGCAGTTTCCCGGTGTCGACTTCTGGTCGCACGACGCCGGCCACCTGCTGGAGATGATGTTCGGCTGGCGGGTCAATCCGCATTTCGGGCCGTTCCATCTCGCAAGCAACGTCCTGATCATTGCCGGCTTCTGGCTGCTCGCGTCGAGCTGGCATGTGCTCTACGCCGCCCAGCGCGACCATCGCCTGGCGACAACCGGGCCATATGCTCGCGTCCGGCATCCGCAATACGATGCCTTCGTGGTGATCATGATCGGGTTCCTGCTGCAGTGGCCGACACTGGTGACCCTCGCCATGTTCCCAGTTCTGGTCTGGGTCTATGTGCGCCTGGCGAAACGGGAGGAGGAGGCCTCGCGCGCCGAGTTCGGAGCGGCGTGGGACTCCTATGCGAGAACCGTACCTCGGTTCATCCCGAGGCTTGGCCGCCGGGCTGAAGCGGCAGGACGTCACTCAGGAGGAGCGATCCATGACTGATCATCACGCGTATGAAGGCCATACGCACTCCCATGGCGATCATCATCATCACGAAGAGAAGAAGCCCGCCGCGCAGGCGAGCGTCGGGCCAGAGCCTCGGGAAGGCGTGATCTACACCTGCCCGATGCATCCCCAGATTAGGCAGCTCGGTCCCGGTACCTGCCCGATCTGCGGCATGACGCTGGAGCCGGAGGTCGCGACTGCGGCGACGGGGCCAAGCGCCGAGCTTATGGACATGACGCGGCGGTTCCAAATTGGCCTCGTGCTGACGGTGCCCGTGCTCGCCCTGGAGATGGGCGGCCATCTCACGAACCTGCACATGCTGCTCGGCGCGCAGCTTTCGAACTGGATCCAGCTCATGCTGGCAACGCCGGTCGTGCTGTGGGCGGGATGGCCATTCTTCAATCGGGCCTGGGCGTCGCTCGTCAATCGCAGTCTCAACATGTTCACGCTGATCGCGATGGGAACGGGTGTGGCCTGGATCTACAGCGTCGTTGCCACGGCGGTGCCCGGCATCTTCCCAAATACGTTCCGCGCCACTGACGGTTCCGTCGCCATCTACTTCGAGGCGGCCTCCGTCATCACCGTCCTCGTGCTGCTAGGACAGGTGCTCGAGCTCAGGGCGCGCGAGCAGACCGGCGGCGCCATCCGGGCGCTGCTCGACCTTGCACCGAAGACGGCCCGCCGCATCAGGGAGGATGGAACCGACGAAGACGTGGGGCTAGACGTCGTCGTGGTCGGAGACCGCCTGCGCGTCAGGCCGGGCGAGAAGGTGCCGGTCGATGGCGAGCTCGTCGAGGGACGTAGCTCCGTCGACGAATCCATGATCACCGGTGAATCAATGCCGGTTACCAAGGGAGTCGACGCGAAGCTGATCGGCGGCACGCTCAACCAGAGCGGCGGCTTCGTCATGCGCGCTGGCAAGGTCGGCCGCGACACCATGCTGGCGCAGATCGTGCGCATGGTTGCCGACGCCCAGCGCTCCCGCGCGCCGATCCAGCGACTGGCCGATCAGGTTTCCGGCTGGTTCGTCCCAGCCGTGATCCTCATCGCGATCGCCGCCTTCGTCGCCTGGGGGATATGGGGGCCGGAGCCGCGCTTCGCCTACGGCCTCGTCGCAGCGGTCGCGGTTCTGATCATCGCCTGCCCCTGCGCCCTCGGACTGGCGACGCCAATGTCGATCATGGTCGGCGTCGGCCGTGGCGCCCGGATGGGTGTGCTCATCAAGAACGCCGAGGCGTTGGAGCGTTTCGAGAAGATCGACACGCTCGTCGTCGACAAGACCGGCACGCTGACGGAAGGCCGGCCGAAGGTCACGGCATTGAAAGCGGCGGGCGGTATTGACGACATGGAACTTCTGCGGATCGCGGCCACTCTCGAACGTGCCAGCGAGCATCCGCTTGCTGCAGCCATCGTCGCGGCGGCCAAGGAGAAGGGACTAGCGCTCGGCGAAGCCAGCGAATTCGACAGCCCCGTCGGCAAGGGTGTCACCGGAATTGTCGACGGAAGGAGGCTTGTCATCGGCAGCCACCGGATCATGGCGGAAGCGGGCGTCGACCTCTCGGCCCTTATGCCCGAAGCGGAGGCGCTGCGTGGCGAGGGGGCGACAGTAATCTACGTCGCCGTCGATGGCAGGGTAGGCGGCCTTATCGCCATCGCAGACCCGGTCAAGGAGACCACGCCGGCGGCGCTGCGTTCGCTGAAGCAAGAGAACATCCGCGTCGTCATGCTGACCGGGGACAACCGCACGACGGCGCAGGCGGTTGCGAAAAAGCTTGGCATTGACGAGGTCGAGGCAGAGATCCTGCCGGAGGACAAGGGCAAGGTGGTCGCGCGCCTTCGAAGCGAGGGACGTATCGTCGCCATGGCTGGCGACGGGGTCAACGACGCTCCGGCGCTCGCTGCGGCCGACGTCGGTATCGCTATGGGGACGGGAACCGACGTTGCCATAGAGAGCGCCGGCGTCACGCTATTGAAGGGCGACCTGCAGGGCATCGCCAGGGCGCGCAAACTCAGCCACGCGACCATGAGCAACATCCGCCAAAACCTGTTCTTCGCGTTCATCTACAACGCGGCCGGCGTGCCTGTTGCGGCCGGCGTCCTCTATCCGGCCTTCGGACTGCTGCTGTCGCCAATCATCGCGGCAGCCGCCATGGCGCTGTCCTCGGTCAGCGTCATCGGCAACTCGCTGCGGCTGCGCCGCTCGGCGATCGACTAGATGGTCGGCGGCGCGTCCGCCGGACACCACATCGACTCCATCCTGCTTCCGTTTCAGAAAGCAGGCGCAAAAGAAATCAAGTCAAAGGAAAAAACGACATGAGAACGACGAGAATTTCAAACGTGGTCCTGCTGGCCGCGCTAATCGCGATCGGCGGAGCCGGCTATTCCTTCGCCCAGACGAACGAGACGGATCCCCATCATCCGGCGAACGCGTCGCAGAAGAGCTCGCCTTCCGGAATGGAGGGGATGACCGGACAGGGTGGGGAAGGCCTACCCGGCTCTAACATGATGCCAGGTGATATGATGGGTCGGGGCATGATGCAGCCTGGCATGATGGGTGGCATGCCGATGATGGGTGCGCACGGGCCTACGATGAAGATCCTGTTTGCAATCGCCGACACCAACGGAGATGGCGCGTTGTCCTACGAGGAGATGACAGCGATCCATAAGCGGATCTTCGACGCCGTGGACGCCAACAAGGACGGCAAGGTCACACCCGAAGAGATGCAGGCCTTCTGGCGATAGTAGGCTCCGGACACATGACCGAGAGGATCGATAACTCCCTCCCTCAGTCGCTGCGACTACGGTCGTTGGCGGCACTGCTCCTGGCGATGTTCGCGATCGCCCTCGGCTACGGATTCCTGCTGCCGATCCTCCCATCCACGATCGCGAGGATCGCCGGCACCTCGGATCCGGCTGTCCTGGCACGGCATGCCGGCGTCCTTACGGGAACCTACACGCTTGCGCTGTTCCTATTCGCACCCTTGGGGGGTCGTCTCGCGGACAGGTACGGACGACGGCCCATGATCGTCTTGGGGCTGATGGGCTTCGCCTTGAGCCTGGCGCTGTTTGCCGTGGCAGGAAGCCTGCCGCAGCTTTATCTCGGCCGTTTCCTGAACGGGATGTTCGCCTCAGCGATCGCGCCGGCGGCCTACGCTCTTGTCGGAGATCACGCGTCCACGAAGGAATGGCGCGCCCATCGGTTCGCCCTCCTCAACATCGCTGGAGCAAGCGGCTTCCTTGTCGGACCAATGCTGGGAGGTCTTGTCATCTCGAGCGCAGGCGTCGTTCTGCCCGGCCTGAGCGAAGTGGCGATCTCTCGGTCTCCATTTTTTGTCACCGCGGCCTTCGCGTTTATTGTGGCCGTTCTCGTTCTTGCATTGGTGCCTGGCGGGATCATCTGTGGCTCAGTCGGATGGGAGGATGCGAGAGCGCCAGAGGGACGAGCCGCACTGCCTCGATTGCTGGCAATTTCTTTTGTGACCGCGCTGGCTGTCGGCGCATTCGAAGTCGGTCTGTCGCTACGTGGCGTCCAGGACCTCGAAATGAACACATACAGGCTCGGCCTCATGTTCACCGAGTGCGCCTTGGTCATGCTGATCGCACAGTCGATCGTGTTCTCGCCGCTTGTCAGGCCGGAGTCCACGCGCTGGCTTGTGGCGCCATCGCTGGCGATCCTGGCGGTAGGAGTTGCGGCCGTGCCCTTTGCATCGTCGGCCGTCGGCATTGCGATCATCGTCGCCATGATCGCGGCCAGCGCCGGCATTCTTTCACCCGTCGCCACCTATTGGATTTCGATGAGCGCCGGTATACGGCAGGGCGCCGACCTCGGCCTGCAGACCGCGTCCGCCAGTCTCGGCCAGGCCACCGGATCGGCGGTCGGAGGTCTTCTCTTCGGCGTCGCCTTCGTGCCGAACGCGTCCTTTATACTGGCGGCGGTGGTCGTTCTCCTTGGGCTTGCCGCGAGCATGGGCGTGCCGCGCCTTCTGACGCAGCCCGGGCGGGACGAGTCGGATGAACGAGGCCCGCCATCTCCATGTGTCGAATCATCCGTGGCGGTCGTTGGAGAAGGACGCAGCCCGTGAGAGGCATGGCGCCAAGGAGGATGCCCTTTTCTCCAGGTGCCCCCGCCGACGCCCCACATTCCCCGGATTCCAGATCGAGGCCCCATGTCACAAGACCAATCCCTGCTCGCTTCGGTTCCGGGCGCACTTGGAACCGCCCGGCAGCTCCGCGCTTACGGCGACGCCGTCTGCGGCTCAGTGGGCCGCTATAAACTTCTCCTGCTGGTCGCCGCTCTGGCTGTCGCCATCGGCGCGACGACGATCGGCCAGCTTCGGCTGAACGCCTGGTACGAACCATTCTTCGATGCAGTGAAGAACAAGGACCTTGCCTCGTTTATCCGGCAGATCGCCGTGTTCGCCGTCGTCGCCGGAGTCCTCATTTTCCTGAACATCGCGCAGACATGGCTAGACCAGTGGACGAAGATCGCCCTGCGCGACTGCGTCACCCGCGAGCTCTTGCTCCAGTGGTTCATGCCCCGAAGGGCTTTTCTGCTCGCCGGCGCAGGCCCGGTCGGCGTGGATCCTGATCAGCGCGTCCAGGAGGACACACGGCGGCTGACGGAGCTTACCGTGTCCCTTGCGGTCGGAATTTTCCAGTCCACGCTGCTGCTCACCAGCTTCGTCGGCGTGCTGTGGCTGCTGTCCCGCGGCTTCGTGTTCGAATACGGTGGGAGCAGCTTCCATATTCCGGGATTCATGGTCTGGGCGGCTCTGATCTATGCGGCGTCAGGCTCGTGGCTGAGCTGGCGTCTGGGCCGTCCGCTGATTGAGCTTAACGCAACGCGATACGCCCGCGACGCGGAATTTCGCTTCGGACTCATACGGGCGAACGAAGCCAGTGATGGCATAGCCCTTTCAGGAGGAGAGCTGGGCGAACGAGTGCGACTGGAACGCGAATTCGACGGTGTGATCGGCGTCACGCGGCGGATCGCCAACGTTGCCACGATGCTGACGGGCGTGACGTCGGGGTACGGATGGTTCGCCACCGTGGCCCCGATCGTTGCCGCCGCGCCGGGATATTTCGGTGGCCAGCTCACCTTCGGCGAGCTGATGATGGTCGTCGGAGCCTTCAATCAGGTTCAGCAAGCCCTGCGATGGTACGTCGACAATGCCGGCAACATCGCAGACTGGCGGGCCACACTCCAGCGTGTCATGGGCCTGCGCCAGGCGCTCCTCGACCTTGACCAGACCGCGCCCTCGGAGAGCCGCATCGCCGTCATCGAGGACGAGCCGGCGCTCGTTCTCGAAAACCTGACCGTGCACGTGGCGGACCGGCTGGTGACCGTCGACGAGCCGGTCGTTGCCGTCGAACCGGGCGAACATCTGCTCATCATCGGCGAGCCGGGGACGGGCAAGAGCATGCTGTTCCGTGCGCTGGCGGGACTCTGGCCGCGGGGCACCGGGCGGGTGCGCCTGCCGTCGAGGGCGTGCACAATCTTCTTGCCCCAGAGGCCATATGTTCCGAACGGCTCCCTGGGCGAGGTTCTGGCCTATCCATTCGACCCCTCTGCCTTTGCGGAGAAGGATTTCGCCTGCGCGCTCGAACGTACCGATCTGCACCATCTGGTGCCTTTGCTTGATCGCGTCACGCGCTGGGACAGGGAACTGACGGTCGACGAGCAGCAGCACCTGGCGTTCGCTCGGATTCTCGTCCACAGGCCCCAATGGGTCGTCAGCGATGAGGCCCTATGCCACCTGAACGACGACGATCGCAGGATGCTGTTTTCGATCTTTGGCAACGAGCTTTCAAAGACTGCCGTCGTCAGCATATCCAGTAACGACGCGCAGTACGGCTTCTATTCAAGGATACTTCATTTAACCGTGCACCCACGAGCCGACGCAACTCCAAAGAAGACGTGATCAAGGGCGAGCTGATATGGTCAGCAACATGACGCAATGCGGAGCAGAACATGGCAAGGGAGTATCATTTTATGGTGCGTTCAGAGCTGCCATATGGGCCTGATCCACAGGTTCATCGCCTCGGCGCGCAGTTCGCGACGATGGTTGGAAGACATGTCGTGGCGTGGGATGTGGAACAGGTTGGCAATCGGGTTTTGAAGAGAGATGAAGGATTGCAATTGTCGTCTCGACTTGAAGCGCTTCATGATCCGTTCTCGTCGTCGGATGGGCTGGTGTGAATTCTCCGCCCGGTTGTTCAGTCCTTTATGCGATCGATGCTCGACATCCGGCCTGATCTCTCGTTTTGCTGCGTCGTAGGATCGAAGCTTGTCGGTGATCATAACACGCGGCGCACGGCCTTGACCCTTCAAAAGCTTACGGATCAGGTGTTTGGCCGCCTAGGCATCGCGGCGGCTTTGGACCAGAACCTCCAGAACGAAACTGTCCTGGTCAACGACACGCCAGAGCCAGTCCTCTTGCCGCGGATCAAAACCACGGCCTCATCGAGATGCCATTTGTCGCCGAGCCGGCCTGATGAGCGGCGGCGGGATGTCCGTTGGCGAATGCGCGGCTGAATTTCTCCGTCCACAGTCGGACCGTCTGGTGAGAGACGATAATCCCTCGTGCCGCCAGCAAGTCTTTGACCATCCGTAGGCTCAATGGAAAACGGAAATAGAGCCACACGGCGTGGGCGATGATGTCTGCGGGAAAACGATGGCGGCGGTACAGTGGATTGCGGGGTGTCATAGACCTTCGTCGCACATCACATTTCAAATTCTGTTAAGTTGATGCCCTTTTGATGTATATCAAGGCCGCAATCCCCAATGGAGCCGAGAATTTGATCACGAATGCAGCGGAAATCTCATCATTCGCTGTGATTTCAAACGATTGATTCGTGATAAGGAGAAAAGCATGCGTACAGCTCTGCTGGTTACCGTGATAGCAGGTGTTATCTTCGGTGCATACGCTTACCAATCCAGTGGCTCCGACAAACCAAAAGAACCAAGCGAACGGTCGTCGAGCAGTACCGGCAACGGAACCGCCAAACCTAAGCTTGGCTATCCCGATCCCTACATCCCGCCGACAAAAGGCAATGGCTTTTGATTTCTAACGATGTTCAGGGGAATGACATAATGGCAAAATGCAACCCGATTGTCGTGGTCAACGTCGTCGCCCTCGCGCGACGCTGTTGACCGGAAGCCCGTAGGAGATCAGATTTTCGTCTCCCAGGTATTTCTTCCTCGGATACGCAAAATCCGCGACGTCGTCTGGTGCTGCATCTGTCAGTGGTGCCTTCTGACGACCTGAGAACACAAATATCGCGGAAGAATGCCCAAGCGCCGGCTTCTGACGAAGCCTGACGGCCTGTCAATTCTCACATGGCTCTTGGCAGGCACCGCAATTTGTGATGTCCCGACGGGCAGGCTAAGCCACATGGGTAGCAATTCTGGTCGTCGATATCTGGGGTGTCTTCGCACAACACTCTCCACCTGCTGTCCGTTTCCTTCCGGCATTGCAGCGAAGGCGTTGGCCACTCGGTCGCGGCAGTAACTGGCCTTGTAGGAAATTACAGGGCAATCTAGGCGGCGTATTCGGCCGGCAGAACCTTCGTTGCTAAGATGTGACAAATCTCAACACGGCTTGCCGCTTTCCACAAAATCTTGGTGCTGGCGCTTGCGATGATCAGCGGAGTGACTCGTCATGTTTTGGAAGAATGAGCCTCGAGAGGCAATTCGCCCGCTGATACGGTGCCAATCTGGGCAGAATTGTATATGAGGCCGTACTTAACCTGCGTCACGCGCAAATCGCGATACCAGTTGACGAGATCGCCCCAAGGGTCGTTTATTTTTGACAGGCCAGATATGAAGGCGACGACAGTCCCGATTTCGGTCTTTCCGGTGACCACAAGGTAGCCGCCCGTCGCGAAAATGCCCGCGTAACCTATCTGTGTCATCATGTTCATCATGAAATTCATCGTGAACTTGATTTTGTAGATGCTCATGTTGATGCGGAAGACATCTCCGATGCGCGACGCCTGAAGCCCGTTCGTGTCAATAGCGCGCCCCATCTCGACGATGTCCTCGCTGACATTGCGCATGATGCTGATCTTTTTGCCGACGCGTCGGTTGATCGCTGCCTGCATGATCGGGACAAAGCCACTTTGGGGAAGAAAGATCGTGATGACGATGATCGTCATCATCGGCTGCAGATAAACGAGATAGCTGCAAACAGCCGTCAATATGCCGATCTGCAATAAAGGCTCGGAGATACTTGTGCCGACGAAGCCTCCGACGGGTTCGGCTTCAGCCAGGATGATCGAGAGCTGGACGCCTTCGCTCGCCATCATGGAGCTGCTTGTCCCTGATGCGGGTGCCGCCTGGAACATCTGCAGGCGCAGCCGTCGCACGGCGGCTTCTCCAATCCAACTGCTGTAGATTTTAAGCACGAGCTTCACGGTCCCCTCGGTCAGAGCCAAAAGGATGTACAACAGCACCAGAAAGGCGATCGTTCGATAAGACCCATTCTCTGTTGCCGCATTCACGATCCGTCTCTGTATCTCCAAGGGTATCGTTCCCGCTGTAAAGAGCATGACGGATAAGATCGCGGTAACGAGTTGGTGCCATCCTGATGATCGAAAAACGAAGCCATATAGCTTTCGCGGCAGAATGATTTCCTTCGAGAACTGACGAGATATCGCCGCCGTTGGACTGCAATATGTTTTCAGGACGCTCATTGCGTTCCCGATCTCTCAAGCGCTGCCTGTCGTCCAGTCTTGGAGATCGGCCTCACCCATAAGATGCCCATGATCGTGGCGATCATGGCGATCAATATGATCAGTAATAGCTTTTGCACCGATACCCTCCTGGTACGCCATATGATTTGCCCGGTTTTTCGACGTTTTCACGTTCTCGCGGCGCATGCGTTGATTCGCGTCAAAGCCGACGCACCATTTCTGTAGGACGCGAAGAGTGGTAAATTAACCCGCTCGCCGAAGTCATTCAGAGACAAAAAATCCGATTGAACGGAGAGGCGACACGCCGTTTCCCGCCTTTTGGCCCGATACCGAACTTCGAAACCAGCCACAATTTCGATGGGCTTCAGCCATGAAAGCAATGGTTCTTCAACAAATCGGGAAATCGTTGGTATTTGTCGAACGCGATGATCCAAAGTCTGGCGTCGGCGAACTTAGGATCAAGGTTGAGACTTGCGCCGTCTGTCATACTGATCTTCACGTTGTGGAAGGGACCTCAACCATCCGAAGCTTCCGTTCGCACCTGGTCATGAGATCGTGGGTATTGTCGATACGGTAGGCTGCTGCGTTGAGAATGACAAACTTGGGCGCCGCGTCGGCGTTCCCTGGCTCGGTCACACGTACGGAACGTATTTCTTCTGTCAAATGAAGACTGAGTATGACCGGCCGCAATTCACCGGCTACGCCCGCGACGGCGGCTTCACGACGCTGTTGTGGCCGACGCATCCTTTGCATTCGATCTCGATGCGGACGCCGTGCCGGGCGTCTCGTCGGGGCCGCGGTATTGATGCCCGAGGCAAGCTACCCGATATGACAACGGGTCTTGCCATCCCGCCGACACTTTCATCCCTGTCGGAAATAGAATCGCTTCACCAGCTCGAGCGCGGCGGCGTAGATTGCCGAGATCGCGATCAGCCCTCCCAACAACGGAATGGGCAGCGGCGTGAAATCGAATATGCCTGCAACCAGCGGAAAATAGGGAAGCACGAGGGCGATGAGGGTGATGACCACCGTCGACCAAAGGAGTAGAGGCCCCGGTCTATCTTTCCATGCCGCCAGGGTCGTGCGAACGATCAGCATGGTCACGAGCTGTGTAATGAGTGATTCGACAAACCAGGCCGTGCGGAACTGACTGGTTGTTACGTTGACGACAAACAACAGAAATCCGAACGTCACGAAATCGAACAACGAACTGACCGGGCCAAAGAAGATCATAAATCTTTGGATGGCACGAATGTCCCATCGCCGCGGGCGCCGCACTTGCTGTCGATCGACCCTATCCGTGGCGATTGCCATAGATGGAATGTCGGCAAGCAGGTTGTTGAGTAGGATCTGCTTAGCGAGCAGTGGCAGGAATGGGAGGAACAGCGAGGCGATCGCCATGCTGATCATGTTGCCGAAGTTCGCGCTCGTCGCGATCGATATGTATTTCATGGTATTGGCAAAGGTTCTCCGACCATCGTCCACGCCGCGGATCAGCACGTTGAGGTCTTGTCGCAACAGGACGAGATCCGCAGCCTCCCGGGCGACATCGACTGCGCCGTCGACGGAAATGCCGACGTCGGCCTCATGAAGGGCTGGAGCGTCGTTGATGCCGTCGCCCATATATCCGACCACATGGCCAGACCGCCGCAGCGCCTTGATAATGAGCTCTTTCTGGTTGGGATCAATCTCGACAAACAGATCTGTTTTGGGCGCACGGGCGAACAATGCATCACTGCTCATCGATACCAGTTCTGCGCCAGTCAAAACACGTTTCGTCCTTAGCCCGATCGTGTCGGCCAGGTGCTTGACGATGTAGCGGTTGTCCCCGGATATGATCTTGATGCCGATACCACGATGTCTCAATCCTGCTAGGGCATTCTTAATTCCTGCCTTCGGTGGGTCAAGAAACAGGAGAAAGCCTTCGAGGCAAAGTTCGCATTCGTCGCCCACGTCATAGGATTCTTTGCTCTCTACGAAGCACCGGGTGGCGATTGCGATCACCCGAATGCCGTTCTCGCCCCAATCGCGATAGCGCGTGTCGATTTGCAGGCGCTGCTTTTCGTTGAGGGATTCGGTAGCATCGCCTGATCTGACGGTGGTACACACGGAAAGAATATTGACGACGGCGCCCTTGCAGACCAACATCGCATCCTGGCCGGCCTCATCCACGATGACCGACAACCGTTTGCGCATGAAATCATATGGAATCTCGTCTTTCTTCACGAAGGCTTTCAGATCTGCGCCAATCTCGCCGGACGCCAGTATAGCATCGTCGAGCGGGTTTTTGAGGCCCGCCTGCAACGATGCGTTCAAAACGGCGAGTAAGTGGACATGTTGCGAGTGCATGCCGCCGGGGTCGACGCAATCATCGAGTTTTATGATGCCTTCCGTCAGCGTGCCGGTCTTGTCGGTGCATAGAAGGTTCATGCTCCCGAGATTTTCAATGGCGTCCAACCGGCGAACGATGACGCCGCCGGCGGCCATGGCGCGCGCGCCGCGGGCAAGCGTCATGCTGATGATCGCCGGCAGAAGCTCCGGAGTGAGGCCGACCGCCAACGCCAGAGAAAATAGGAGAGAGTCGATCAACGGCCGATGAAGGAGCAGGTTGGCAACAAACACGCTAATGACGATCACCAGCATGATGCGTGTCATCAAATAGCCGAAGCGGCGTATACCTCGTGAAAAGTCCGTTTCGGGTATCTGTTTCGCGATTGCTCCAGCGATGGTTGCATATTCGGTGCGTCCACCTGTTTCGACAGCGATGACAGTTGCCGTACCGCTGCGAACCGATGTGCCGGTGAAAACGCAATTGGACCTAGCGGCGATCGGAGCCTCGGGTGGACAAACACCGGCCATCTTGCCGACCGGGAAGGTCTCGCCCGTCAGAGTGGCCTCGCTGACACTCAAGTCGCGCGACCAAAGGATCATACCATCGGCCGGCACAAGACTGCCGGCCGCAAGCTTGATGATGTCACCCGGGACGATTGTACTTGCCGGGACGAGGACTTCTATTCCGCCCCTTACGACTGTCGCGGACAACGAAATGCTTTTCTTTAACGCCTCCAGCGCCTTCGTCGCTCCATATTCCTGGGAAAAGCCGAGCAGGCAGCTCGCAAGGACGATGACGCTGATGATGATGGCGTCATGCATCTCCCCAACCAGTGATGATACCGTCGCGGCAAAGATAAGAATGAGAACGAGGGGATTCAGGAATTGACGTAGCAGAATGTGAAGGGCATTCGTGTGCGTCACAGCGAGAACTGTGTTCGGTCCGTGGGCTTTTAACCGGGAAGTTGCTTCTTCAGGCGAAAGACCTGTTATCCGCGAACCAAGATCTTCTACTAGGACGTCTTCGGTCTTCGACCAAAAAGGCGAGGCCGGAAGCATTGAATTTTGGTTTGCGGAATCTGGACTTCTAAGCGGAGCGTTCATATCAATTGATCCCGTGAGTACAACTGACATTAGCCGGCCGATCCCAGTGCTTCATTGACGCCAGTCAAAACTCGCGATTCATTGCGGTGGACCTCTTTCAGTCCCGGGACGTCGCGCGGGAGAAAACGCCGATTAAGTCGAAAGCGGACGTCAATCGAGCGATTAGCGCTGCCAATAGGTGCCCTTTGGGTTTGCAGGCATCTTCCACGGGACGAAACCGCGCCTATCTCGACCGCGGAATATGGCTATCTGCATATCGGCCTCCCGGTAACCAGACCCAGGATTTCTTCTTTCATGAAGAAGGCGGCAAACTTACCGATTTCATAAAGTGTAACCGAGGCTCCGAAGAAAGCGGATTTCAACGCTCGCGTGCTCTTCGTGGGTGTAGTGGCCCCATAAATCCCCGGTCACGGTCTCCCACTTGTTAAGTATGAGGAGTAATGTGCCCATTATGACGATCAATCGCAGTCCGAAGACAGAAGTTTTGTCCGGCCCTGAGCGCTGTGGTCGCTGGTCGACGAAAGCAAACAGGGGAGCATGAAGATATTGGCAAAACTGTTCCGCCAGTCGCGGTAGGCCACACCCATCCCGAAAAGGCCAGCAAAGACTCTTTCATCAGTCCGACCAGACCCAGTCCCTGATTTCCGGAAGGTCATCGAAATGCTCCCGGATGTACCGGTCATGCTCTTCTAAGAGAGACTTGCAATGGACGGCCAGCTCGGGGCTTTTGACCAGTAGGTCAGGTACATAGCGCAGCACGTCGAGGCATAGATGTAGCCGGCTGATGCGATTGAGCACGACCATATCGAATGGGGTGGTTGTCGTTCCTTCCTCCAGGTAGCCGCGCACGTGAAACTGATCGTGTGCTTCCCGGCCGTGCAAGAGATCGTGGATCACGCCGGGGTAGCCGTGGAAGACGAAGATCACCGGTGCTTTTGTCGTGAAAATCCCGGTGAATTCAGTATCACTCATGCCGTGCGGATGCCGGTCTGAGGAGCATAGCCGCATTAGGTCGACGACATTGACGACGCGCACCTTGAGATCGGGGGCATAACGCCGCAGCAGCCAGGCGGCGGCGATCGTTTCCTGAGTCGGGATGTCGCCGGCGCAGGCGAGCACGATATCCGGCTCGTCCGGCTGGTTGCTGTACATGTCCCAGACGCCTGCGCCCTTGGCGCAATGGGCCTTTGCCTCTTCCATCGTCAGCCATTGCAATTGTGGCTGCTTGTCGATGACGATCAGGTTCAGATAGTTGCGGCTGGTAAAGCAGTGGTCGGCCACCGACAGCAGGCAATTGGCGTCCGGCGGTAGGTAGACGCGGGCCACTGCCGGCTTGCGGTGAATAATCGTGTCGATGAAACCAGGCCCCTGATGGCTGAAACCGTTGTGGTCGTTGCGCCAACAGGTTGACGTCAAGAGATAGTTTAGTGACGGGATCGGCGCGCGCCAGGAGACGCGTTCGGCGTGCTCGATCCATTTGGCATGCTGCATCGCCATCGAATCCACGATCATTGCAAAGGCTTCGTAGGTCGCGAACAGACCATGGCGGCCGGTGAGGTTATAGCCCTCGAGCCAGCCGTGGCAGCAATGCTCGCTCAGCACTTCCATGACCCGGCCGTCATGAGAGATGTGATCGTCGCCGGGTTGTATCTCGCTCATAAGGCCGCGGTCGGAGACGTCGAAGACAGCGCCGAGGCGGTTCGAGTTCGTCTCGTCGGGGCAAAACAGGCGGAAGTTCGTCGGATTGTTCCGATAGATTTCCCGGATATAGCTTCCCAATATCTGCGTCGATCCGAGGCGCTCCCGGGCGCGCTGCTCGAACTTGACTTGAAACTCTTCAAAGTTCGGCAACTTGAGCGCCTGCGTCAGCTCGCCGCCATTGCTCTGCGGGTTCGACCCCATGCGTCGTTTGCCTTCAGGCGCCAGGGCGGCATATTCCGGGCGGAAGGCGCCGCGGTCGTCAAAGAGCTCCTCCGGCTTGTAGCTCCGCATCCAGGCTTCGAGGATATGAAGATGCTCTGGATTGGTCAGGATATCGGCGACTGGCACCTGATGCGAGCGGAACGTGCCTTCGACCTGGATACCGTCGACAATCTTCGGACCGGTCCATCCCTTTGGTGTTCGCAATACGATCAATGGCCACCGAGGCCGCTCGTCGGCACCATCCTCACGGGCAGCCTTCTGAATGGCACGGATCGCAAGGACGGCTTTTTCCATCGCCGCGCCGAAGCTCTGATGCACGATCATCGGATCGTCGCCCTCCACGAAACATGGCGCGTAACCCTGACCCTCGAAAAATTTTCTCAGATCTTCGTCGCTATGGCGCGCCCAGACCGTCGGGCCGGAGATCTTGTAACCATTGAGATGCAGGATCGGCAGCACTGCGCCGTCCCGCTTCGGGTTGATGAAATCGATGCTCTTCCAGCTGCCCGCTAGCGGGCCTGTTTCGGATTCACCGTCGCCAACGACGGCCGCGACGAGCAGATCGGAATTGTCCATGACGGCCCCGAAGGCGTGGAGCAGGACATAACCAAGTTCGCCGCCTTCATGAATCGAGCCAGGTGTCGGCACACTGACGTGGCTGGGGATGCCGCCCGGCGTCGAAAACTGTCGAAACAGCTTTAGCATGCCGGTTTCGTCATTGGTGATCTCGGGATAGAATTCGCTGTAGCTGCCTTCCAGCCAGACATTGGCGATGATCGCCGGGCCGCCATGGCCGGGACCGGCCATGTAGATCGTATCGAGATCGTACTTCTTGATCAGCCGGTTGAGATGAACATAGACGAGGTTGAGGCCGGGAGAGGTGCCCCAATGGCCGAGCAGACGGGGCTTGATATGCTCGACCGTCAGCTTTTCCTTGAGCAGCGGATTGGCGCGGAGATAGATCTGTCCGACATTGAGATAGTTCGCCGCTCGCCACCAGGCGTGCATCCTGAGCAATTCGTCTTGCGGTATCGCTGGAAGGTGGTTCTCAAAAAGCGTATTCATTATTCAACCTCAACCTATTGACGCGATCGAAACGTAGCCTTTTTGTGAGACAGACTTTTAAACCGTTATCCGGTGATGTCAGTTTCTGTTTGACAGAAAAATGGCGTGCCGGCAGTGACGATTTTCTCACGGTGTTTGAATGACTAAAGCCCTCATCACATTGAACGCAGGCTCATCAAGCCTGAAGTTTGCAGTGTTCAGCCATGATGGCATTGCGCTAGATCAAAAGGTCCACGGTAAGATCGAGGGTATCGGGACAGCGCCGCACCTCATTGCGAAAGACATGAGCGGCAGGGTGCTGACGGAGCACCGCTGGGAAAACGGTTCAGGTCTTGGGCATGAAGATTTTTTCAGGCAATTGCTCGACTGGATCGAGGAGCATCTCGGTGGCGCTGAGCTGATTGGCGCAGGTCACCGCGTGGTTCATGGCGGTGCGCACTTCTATCGGCCGGCTCGTGTGACGCCTTCGTTGCTCGGAGCCTTGAAAGCATTGATCCCGCTGGCGCCGCTGCATCAGCCGCATAACCTGGCGGCTATCGAAGCCGTCGCTGCAGTGCGGCCGCAGCTTGCGCAGGTGGCGTGTTTCGACACGGCGTTTCATCATGACCAGCCGCCGGTCGCATCACGGCTTGCCATACCGCGTGCCCTTAGCGCCGAGGGCGTCAAGCGCTATGGCTTCCACGGCATTTCCTATGAGTTTATCGCCCGACGTCTGGCAGAGATCGATCCGGCTCTCGCCGCCGGCAAGATCATCGTCGCTCACCTCGGCAACGGCGCCAGCCTGTGCGCTATCAAGGGCGGGCGTAGCATCGATACGACCATGGGCTTCACCGCGCTGGACGGACTGGTCATGGGGACGCGCTGCGGATCTATCGACCCCGGCGTTTTGCTCTATTTGCTCCAACATCAGGGTATGACGCCGGCAGCGTTATCCCATCTCCTTTACGATCAATCCGGCTTGCTCGGTGTATCCGGAATCTCCAGCGACATGCGCGAGCTTCTCGGCAGCGATAATCCGCACGCGACCGAAGCTGTCGAGCTGTTTTGCTACCACATTGCCCGTGAAGCCGGCGCGCTTGTGAGCTCGATGGGCGGCTTAGATGGTTTCATCTTCACTGCCGGTATCGGCGAGAACGCCGTGGAAATTCGCCGTCTGGTTTGTGAACGGCTTGCCTGGCTGGATGTTGCAGTCGACCCAGATGCCAATGCCCGTCATGACGCGATTATCAGTACGGCTGAAAGCCGTGTGATTATCCGTGTTTTACCAACCGACGAGGAGCGAATGATTGCACTTCACACGACAGAAGCGCTTGACCGGTCGGCAAGAGCGCCTGCCGCGGCTTTCCTGCCGGGTCTCGACAGAAGCCGGCCAACGAATGGATAGATTGAAGCACATTTTATGTGGCGCGCTGTTCAGATGCTGCTTCGTCTGACGGTCGCCAATATTCGCCTCATGTAACGGCAGTTGAAGAACCGCCTGATCAAGCGCGAGGTTACTGAGGCGTTCTTTCGACGGTCCAAATTGCTGGTGCGCCGAGCAGATGCAGTTGCCGCTCGTAAAAGGCGCTGTTGGCCGCTCCCAAGTCATTGAGGTTATCCGGCCACGGTTTGCCGCTTCGATCCACGGAAACGGCTCGCAGCGACAGCAACGAATTGATCAGAATTCATCGCAAATTGATTAAGATCAGTGCCAGCATGGCAAGCTTGCGGCACGTCAGAGCGGTTGCTTGTTCGCAACAGAAGCGGGGATTCCCGAGGATGGGTGCCAGAATCTTCCTGGCTCCTGCTGCCTGGGAACGCCGCGCCACGAGAAGGAAAACGAAATGGCAGCAATCACGTCCGATATTTTTAGTGCGCGGCCTGCCAGCGAGCGCGCCGCCGTTGTCCAGAACGGTAGGCCGAAGCAGCCGAACGTTTGCGATCATGACTATGCGCAGCTGACGCGACGTCAGCGCGACCTATCGGCCTTGGAATCCCTCTTTCGCGGCGGCCCGTTCTACAACTTATTCGATCCGGGCACCGCAAGCTCCCAAAGCAAAGGTTCAGTGCCTCTGGCTCGACCCGATCGCGATTCGGTCGGTCCGCAGTACCATTTCAGCGAGCAGGCGAAGGAAATTCTTCAGCACGCAGCCGAGCACGCCGTCCAGTACGGCAAGTGTGAAGTCGATACCGAGCATCTGCTTTACGAGCTGCCGCGGAGCGAGGCGGTCCAGGCGATCGTGAAGCAGTTTAATATTTCCGTCGATGACCTTTGCGGCCCGATCGGTGCCAATTTTCCCGTCGGCGCACAAAGCGAGCCACCAGGCGGCCAGATCGCTGTCTCCCCGCGCGTCAAAGCGCGCTCGACCGCGCCTCATCGCCTCCCGCCAGCTGGAACATTCCTATGTCGGCCTCGAGCTCGCCAGCTTTGTTGACATGACTTAGACAAGAGCTTTGTCCTTCGAATTCGATCGCAAAGATACCATCACATTACATTAGCAATGACATAGAGTTTCACCATATGGATAAGTCGGTTTCGTCTGAAGCATCGGTCGCCGGGATGACAAAAACCGGTCTGCGCCGCAACTGGGTTTGGCTGGTAATCGGCGTGATAGCTTGCCTCATCGGCTGGTTCGTTTGGCAAAAATATGCTGGCCAAGGGCAGCCGGCGGGAATTGCAAGCGGCAACGGCCGTATCGAGGCAGTCGAGGTCGACATTTCGACGAAAGCCGCCGGGCGAATCAAGGATGTCACCGTGGATGAGGGCGATCTCGTCCAAGCCGGACAGGTGCTCGCTCATATGGATATCGCTCAGCTGGAAGCACAGTCGCGGCAGGCTCTGGCGGAAGTACAGAGGGCAGTGGTCGGTGTCGACACCGCAAGCAGCCTCGTCAAACAAAGACAGGCGGAGAAAACATCGGCCGATGCGGTGGTAGCGCAACGCCAGGCTGAACTCGATTCCGCGCAGATCAAGGAAAAAAGATCTGAACAGCTGGTCAAGGCAAACTCCGCTGCGCAACAGGTTCTGGACGACGACAGAGCCGCAGCCCTTGCTGCGAAGGCCGCGCTCTCGGCAGCGCAGGCTCAGGTCGCCGCGTCAGAGGCCGCGCTATCTTCGTCGAACGCGCAAGTTATAGATGCCAAGGCTGCGGTCGATGCAGCCCGTGCCGCCGCAGAGAGCATTCAGGCCGATATCGATGACAGTACCCTGAAATCACCGCTCGCCGGCCGTATCCAGTACAAGGTTGCCCAGCCGGGCGAGGTGCTTGCCGCTGGCGGGCGCGTTCTTGACCTCGTCGATCTCAGCGACGTCTATATGACCTTCTTCCTGCCCACCGATCAGGCGGGCCGCGTTGCACTTGGAGCCGACGTGCGGCTTGTGCTCGATGCGGCCCCCAAATACGTCATCCCAGCGAAGGTGACGTTTGTCGACAATGTGGCGCAATTCACGCCAAAGACAGTCGAGACGGCCGACGAACGCCAGAAACTCATGTTCCGTATAAAGGCCAAAATCCCGGAAGACCTGCTTCGCAAATACATCCAGATGGTCAAGACCGGCCTGCCGGGAGTGGCATATGTAAAGCTCGATCCTCAGGCTGTATGGCCAAAGAATGTTGAGGGAACCGTCGTCCAATGAGCGCGGCCGGCAATCGCGCGCTTGTTGGATGTCTTCACGGCGTTGGGCTTTCCTACGGAAAAACACGCGCGCTTGAGAAGGTAACGCTGGATTTGCCTGCTGGGCAAATGCTCGGATTGATTGGGCCTGACGGCGTCGGCAAGTCCAGTCTTCTGTCGCTTATCGCGGGAGCCCGGGTCGTGCAAGAGGGCCTAATCACAGTTCTGGACGGCGATATAGCCGATGCAAAGCACCGCGAGCGCACCTCTCCGCGCATTGCTTACATGCCCCAGGGTCTCGGCAAGAATCTTTATCCGACGCTCTCCGTCTTTGAAAACATCGATTTTTTTGCACGCCTTTTCGGACAGGACACAGCCGAGCGCAGGCAGCGAATAGGATCCCTGCTCAAGGATACTGGTCTTTCAGCCTTTGCCGATCGCGCTGTTGGCAAACTTTCGGGGGGTATGAAGCAGAAGCTGAGCCTCTGCTGCGCCCTGATCCACGATCCCGACCTGCTCATTCTCGACGAGCCGACGACCGGCGTGGACCCGCTCTCCCGCCGTCAATTCTGGGACCTGATCGCCGCGATCCGCACAGGCCGCCCCGGGATGAGTGTAATCGTCGCCACGGCCTATATGGAGGAAGCGGCCAACTTCGATTGGCTGGTTGCAATGGACGCCGGGCGCGTCCTCGCAACCGGATCGCCGGCCGACCTTTTGGAACGAACCGGAACGACCAATCTTGATGCCGCATTCATCGCCCTTTTGCCTGAAGAAAGGCGGATAGGCCATGTCGACGTGCATATCCCGGCGCGATCGAGCACCTCAGGCAGCGAGCCGGCCATCGAGGCCGAGCATCTGACGATGCGTTTTGGTGATTTCACGGCGGTCGACGACGTCAATCTGAGTATCGCGCGTGGTGAGATCTTTGGCTTTCTCGGCTCCAACGGTTGTGGAAAGACGACGACGATGAAAATGCTCACCGGCCTCCTGCCGGCAAGCGTCGGTACGGCGCGTCTCAACGGTCAAGAGATTGATGCCGCCAACATGGAGGTGCGCCGCCGAGTCGGCTATATGTCGCAAGCCTTTTCGCTTTATAGCGAACTGACCGTGCGGCAGAATCTGGAGCTTCACGCCCGCCTTTTCAGCGTCGATGCCTCAGTTATCCCGGACCGCATGCGGGAGATGGTCCGACGCTGCGATCTCGCTGATGTCATCGATACGCTTCCAGATGCCTTGCCACTCGGAATCCGCCAGAGATTGTCGCTTGCGGTCGCGATGATCCACGGCCCAGACATCCTTATTCTCGACGAGCCCACGTCCGGCGTCGATCCTATCGCCAGAGACAAGTTCTGGCAGATCCTTTCCGATCTATCTCGAAACGACAATGTGACGATTTTCGTTTCAACGCACTTCATGAACGAGGCTGCCCTGTGTGACCGCATCTCGCTGATGCACGCGGGCAGGATCCTGGTGACCGACAGCCCTGCGGCGATCGTGGAGAGCCGATCGGCCGAAAGCCTACAAGATGCATTCATCGCCTATCTGGAAGACGCAATCGGCGGAGATGCGAATCTGGCCATCGCTTCGACAGCACCCGCCGCCGGTCCCGAGGCTTCAGATCTCAAGTTCCATGCCACAGACGATCGTTCACAGCGTCTATTCAGTTTCAACAGGATGTTTGCCTACTCCAGGCGCGAGGCCCTGGAATTGCAGCGGGATCCAATCCGGGCAACCTTGGCGATCCTCGGCAGTGTTATTTTGATGTTCGTGATCGGATACGGCATCAATCTGGATGTCGAAAACCTTTCGTTTGCTGTCCTCGATCGTGACCAGACGATGATCAGCCAGGACTACGTTCTCCAGATTGCCGGCTCACGTTACTTCAGCGAGAAGCCGCCTATCGTCGATTATGACGACATGGATCGTCGCATGCGCAATGGGGAATTGACCATGGCGGTCGAGATCCCACCGGCCTTCGGTCGGGACGTATCGCGAGGTCGCAACGTGCAGATCGGGGTGTGGATTGACGGCGCAATGCCCTCTCGCGCCGAAACAATCCTCGGCTATGTGCAGGGCGTTCACGCGCAATGGCTCGCGCAACGCGTCCAGGACGCCAGTTCGAGTGCAACCTCATCGACGGGAGCGTTTCAACTCGAAGTGCGCTATCGTTACAATCCTGACGTCAAGAGCCTAGTGGCCATGGTTCCCGGCGTCATCCCGCTTCTACTTCTCATGATACCTGCGATGCTGGCTGCCCTGAGCGTCGTGCGGGAAAAGGAACTCGGGTCTATCATCAACTTCTATACCACCCCGGTCTCACGGTTTGAATTCCTGCTTGGCAAACAACTTCCATATATCGCTCTTGGGATGCTCAATTTTGCGATGCTGACGGCGTTTGCAGTCTTTATATTCGCGGTTCCGTTCACCGGCAGCCTGTTGACGTTCGCCCTGGCAGCAATCTTGTACGTAACTGTGGCGACCAGCATGGGTCTGCTGATCTCAACCTTCATGAGCAGCCAGATCGCAGCTATTTTCGGCACGGTGCTGGCAACGGTCATTCCGGCCTCGCAGTATTCCGGTATCACCGATCCCGTTTCCTCGCTTCGCGGGGCGGGGGCTTTTATTGGTCGGATTTACCCTGCCACCCACTTTGTCACCATTTCTCGTGGAACGTTTTCGAAAGGCTTGGGGCTCGCGGATCTGGCAGGGTCCTTCTTCCCGCTGATCCTCGCGGTCCCTGTAGTGATGATGTTGGGCGTATTGTTGCTCAGCAAGCAGGAGCGCTGAAGATGCGTGTCGAGAGTGTTTTGCGGCTAGGCGTAAAAGAGTTGTGGGGTCTCGCGCGCGATCCCATGATGATGATCCTGATTGTCTACGCGTTTACACTTTCGGTCTATACGGCATCGCGAGCATCGCCCGATACGCTCAATAACGCACCGATCGCGATCGTCGATGAAGATCAATCCCCGATATCGTCCCGTGTTATCACCGCATTCTACCCGCCCTATTTCGCGGTTCCCGAATTGATTTCAGCGTCACAGATGGACAATCGCATGGACGCCGGCCTGGACACGTTTGCGGTGGACATACCGCCGAACTTCCAACGCGATCTCTTGGCGGGCAGATCTCCGTCGATCCAGCTCAATATTGATGCGACCCGAATGTCGCAGGCATTTACCGGCGGCGGTTACGTTCAGTCTATCGTTTCCGGCCAGGTCAACGAATTCGTTGACCATTCCAGATCTAGCAAGCCCCCTTCGATCGATTTGGCCCTAAGGGCGCGGTTCAATCCCGATCTCGATAAAGGGTGGTTCGGGGCGATCAACAACGTCATCTCGTCTGTCACCATGTTGTCGATCATCCTCGCCGGAGCTGCCCTGATCCGGGAACGTGAGCACGGGACGATCGAGCATCTTCTCGTCATGCCCGTCACGCCGACTGAAATCATGCTGAGCAAGATTTGGTCAATGGGAGCGGTCGTGGTTGCTGCTGCCTTCTTCTCCATCGTGGTTGTCGTTCAGTTGCTGCTCAAAGTGCCGATCGAAGGATCGATCGCACTTTTCATGCTCGCGACCGTTCTGGACGTCATCGCAACGACCTGCCTGGGCATATTCCTGGCGACCATTGCCGGATCGATGCCGCAATTCGGAATGCTCCTCATGCTGGTTCTGTTGCCTCTTCAGATGCTATCCGGCGGAATGACGCCCCGTGAGAGCATGCCAGAGATTATTCAGACCATTATGTTGGCCGCGCCCAACACCCATTTTGTCATTCTGGCGCAAAGCGTGCTTTTTCGGGGTGCGGGAATTGGCGTCGTCTGGCCTCAACTGCTTGTGCTGGCATTGATCGCAGCTATCTTTTTTATAGCTTCACTTCATAGGTTCCGACAGTTCTTGAGATGAGATAGCCATCGTGTCGCGATGAAAGGCGTAAGCATTACCGCGAGACGATCAAAGGACGCGAGGGAACTCGCGAGAGTGATCGCGTCGTGCTCATTGGAAGCAGCGTTTGCCATATGGATACGTCCGTGCGCGAGCTTGAATGGCTGAAACCAGCTCGAGCCGATCAACTGCGATTATCGACTACATCTCTGACGACAATCCCGACGCAGCGCAAAGATTGAAAGATGATATCTAGACCAAAGTCGCGAAGCTTCCAGAGCACCCCCGACTTTACCGGCCCGGTCGGGTCGAAGGTACGCGGGAAATGATCGTGCGGGCAAACAATATCGTTGTGTACACGGAAGACCCATACGCGGTACGCATCCCGCGTGTCGAGCACGCCCAATCTCTCCTCCATGGAACCGGTCTCGACCTCGACGCTATAGCAGCCGAGGTCGGTTATATCGACGGGGCGACACTAGGCACGCTCTTACGCCAGCGCCTGGGAAGAGGCGTGCGCGATCTGCGCGCTGACCTGCGTTGATGGCGTTGTCATGCCTGGATGGCGCCCGTTTCGCGACATAGAACGCAATCGAGCCATTTGCTAATGCCCAGCGGCGGGAACTCTGCCATTGGCTCCCTCGTTTCGTTCGAGCGCCCAAAAGCTCGGAGGAAGTCGATTTGCCGATCATTGCCACCGCGGCTTGGTCCATTCCCAAAAAAGTGGCCGGCCGGTTTGCACAGGAGGGAAGCGGTTTGACTCGATACGCTTCGGTGTTCGATGGCGTCGAGATCAATTCCACGTTTTACCGCCATCACAGAACATCAACTTTCGCACGCTGGGCCGAAACGGTCCCCGAGAACTTCCGGTTTGCGGTAAAGATCCCCAAAGAGATTACCCATACTCGAGCGATGAAAGGCATCGCCCAGCCGTTCCACACATTTCTCGATGAGATCGCGCCCCTTGGAGAAAAACGCGGTCCGCTGCTCTGCCAGCTGCCACCGTCGCTGGCGTTCGACACTGATGCGTTCGAGACGACGTTTCAGGCGATGCGGAGCGCCGATAAGGGACCGATCGTGATCGAGGTAAGGCACAAGAGCTGGGCATCGGCCGAGGCATTGGATCTGATCAAAAGCTTTGCGATCGACCGGGTTCTCGCCGATCCTGCGCCGGTGTGGCCGGCGGAGGATTTCGACACGGTGCCGCGATACGTTCGTCTCCACGGTAAACCGAAAATCTACTACTCGAGCTACGCAGATGAGGACATCCGATCGTTCTCGAAACTTTTGGCGCCGGACGGCTGGTGCGTGTTCGACAATACCGCTTCCGGCGCCGCAATCGAAAACGCGCTAACGATGCAGGTTTTTGCAATCTGCGATGCGGCC
Source organism: Rhizobium sp. P28RR-XV (assembly GCF_012641385.1). Lineage (NCBI taxonomy): Bacteria > Pseudomonadati > Pseudomonadota > Alphaproteobacteria > Hyphomicrobiales > Rhizobiaceae > Rhizobium > Rhizobium sp. P28RR-XV. The sequence continues at coordinate 251,762 of NZ_JABAIG010000007.1, read as the reverse complement.
CGCAGGATGTTCAGATGAGGCGACCTGCGGCGGAAGCTAAAGTGTTGAGACTTTTGCGCATCATAATTACAGAGTGGGCGGCCGGATCGATGGTTCGAATCTGTTCAAGAGCCTAAATTTCGGATACCTGACCTGAGCGTTTCACATCGATCTTTTCCGCAGTCCCAAATCTCTTCGCTCCGCCGCATTGGAAACGCCCAGCCTTTCCCTTCAGATTAATCGGGTCCGCGCAATGGCGCAACTGTAACCGGCGCAACGGCCTGACGTCAAAAACAAGCGCCTTGCTCAGGCCTCCAAGAAACAACGTGACATCGCCCACGAGCTGCTTCACGACTTTCCCGCTCCCCATCGTCTCTTTCTTGCGAAAGAAAGGCGATTGTCGCGTGATATTGCAGCGGATGAGTAGACCAGCAAGCAGCTACTGCATGCCGGCTGAAAGAACTACACCATCTGTATTGCGAACCGCTCGCTTGGCCCGAGCATTGCCGTTTCGGCAAGGAAAGAGCCGAAAATCGGCGCTTCTTAAGAACGCTCTAGTTTGTCATAGTTTGCTAAAGGCGCCGTTCAGAGCGCCGTGAGGCGAAGGACATGGCTTATGTAATTACTGAACCCTGCATCGATACGAAGGATGGGGCCTGCACGGTCGCCTGTCCGGTCGATTGCATCTATGAGGGCGGAAGGATGTTCTACATTCAGCCGGAGGAATGCATCAATTGCGGGCTCTGCCTTTCTGTTTGCCCAGTTGACGCAATCTTGTGGGACGAGGAAATGCCAACGGAGCGGCTGTTCCTGCGCGAGGTCAATCGCGATTTCTTTGCCAATGACGTCACCGGATGGGGCGCCCCCGGCGGTTGGGACAAGAGCCGCGTCACCAGCCTCGATCATCCTTTCGTGGCAGCCTATCGTAGCCCGATGGAACGCAGAATCTGATAAAATGGGAGGAGCCTTTTCGTGACGCAGACCCGGATTTCCGGCGTGATCGCCGCCCTGCCCACGCCCTTCGACTATCATGGCGACATCGATGATGCCGCCTTCATCGAACACGCTCGCTGGTGCCTTGATAATGGCTGCGATTTCCTGAACGTGCTAGGAACGACGGGTGAGGCCAACTCTCTTTCCGCCACCCAGCGCAGCGCTCTCATGATGACCGCAGCGCGGGAATTGGATGGCAGCAGGCTGATGGTCGGGACCGGCACGCCGGATCTGGAAACGACGGTTGCATTGACGCGCCGTGCCTTCGATCTTGGTTTTGCGGCAGCGCTCGTGCTGCCGCCCTATTACTACAAGCCTGTTGAGGAAGACGGCTTGTTTGCGTGGTTTGCCGAGCTTGTAGCAAGGACGGCGGAGACGCCGATTGCGATCTACCTCTATAACTTCCCGCAATTGACCGGCATCGAGTTTTCACCCGCCTTGTCAGCGCGGCTTTCGCAGGCTTTTCCAAAGCGGATTCTTGGGGCGAAGGATAGTTCGGGCAATCTTGCCTATGCGCGTGAGCTCGCCAAGATCGCCGGCTTCGGCGTCTTCCCGAGCAGCGAGGCGGCGCTTGCCGATGCCGGTCGCGATGGCTATGCGGGCTGCATCTCAGCGACGGTCAACATCGACCCTCCCTCGTCGCAACAACTATGGCACGATCAGGAGAATGCCCAGCTGCGGGATCAGGTGCGTCGTCTGCGGCAGAACATCGCCGCTCATCCCCTTATTCCGGGGGTCAAGTACCTCGTTGGCAAGCGCAGCGGAAATCCGGTCTGGACCAGGGTGTTGCCGCCTCAATTGCCGATTACTGACAGGAAAAGGCTCGATAGCCTCGATGCGTTGCGACTCGTCGCGGTAGTCGACGCATGATCTCCGCCGGGCTCGAAATCATAAGATCCCCGGCCAGGTCGCATAATAGGCACGCGTGGCCTCGGACAAAGCTCGAACAAGAGGACGTTGCTTCTCAAGCCTTGTCAGATCGGCTCTGGCCTGGGCCAGGAGTTCGCACAAGGCTGCGTCAAAGTCGATGCCTGTCAGTTTTCCTTGGTGCATGACCTCTCGGCCCGCAATGACAAGCCCCTTGGCATATTTAGCGCTCATGCGGGTCAACAGGATTTCCGCTTCGTCGGCGTCGTCGAACAGTGCTTCGGTGATCAAGCCCTCATAGTCGATGATGGTGAAATCTTCGGCTTCGTATGCATTGATCACTTGGCCGCCGACGCGAATGACGGCATCGAACACATTCCGCGCCGTCAGCCGTCGCGTCAGGCCGCGACCGCCCTGCAGGAGATAGAGGAGCCGCATCTCCCGCCATAGATCCTGATCGTCATCCAATCCGGTGCCGTCAAGACCAATGGCGAAGGCGGGGCCGCCGATCTCTAACGTGGAGGTGATCGGAGCGACGCCTGAGCGGAGGCGGAGATTGGCTGAGGGATTGCTAACGAGCTGCACGCCCCGCTCAGCAAGCAGTTCGAGTTCATCGGGGCGCAATTGGACGCCGTGGGCAATAGCGAGCCGCGACGACAGAAAGCCGATTTTGTCGAGATAGGTGACGATGCCCTCGGGAAAACGCCGATCGAGCCAGAAGCGTTGCCGCGGGCTTTCGAGCAAGTGCATATGGATGCGCCGGCCACGCAGCGCGGAAGCCTCAGCAATCGCCTCCAGAAGCGCATTCGAACACCATTGCGGCCCGATCGGGCCATACTGCACATCGATGAGGGGATTGGTATTTGCGGCGGCGACAGCCTCGACGGCAACGAGCTGTGTGTGAATGGGAGCATAGTTCGGAATCGTTCCGGCAAGTGCATTCCAATCACCTTCGGAGAGAAATGGGCGCAATCGCTGCGGGCCGCCATCATAGGCCCAGGCATCGTTGTCGAGCAGTGGGCAGGAGAGGCCAAGCCGAATGCCGACATCACCTGCTGCCCGCATAACCGCGCTTGCTTCCTCGACCAGACGATCAATGTTGAGGGAGTTGTGGCAATGCATGGTCGCGCCGATGCCGGTTCTGGCAAGCCGGCCGAAGGCGACGAGCGCTTCGAGGTAGGCATCCGTTCGCGGCCGCAGTCTGAGGCCCGGTATCCAAGCTTCCAGTGCGTCGTCGGTCGCGCCGAAATCAAGGGTGCGGATGCCGTAGCCATGATCGTGAGCATTGACAGGTGACGGCATGATCAGATCGCCGGGCAGCGCGGTCGCAGTGTCGAATTGCAGTGGTAGGTCTGTCAATGTGTCGAAGCGCGTGGCCGGGCCATAGCCAGGACATTTTAGCAGGCGGATCTTTTTCATGCTTTCTCATCTGCTGACAATGGTTCTCAAATCCTCGCCAAACCTGCGCAGTTCGGTATTAAGCTGCTCGATAACTGCTTGGCTGGCATGAGTTAGATGCCGGTCGCGCGGCACGAAAATACCGATATCCACTATGCTAAGCTTGAAGTCCCGGATCGGGATGGCAACGATTTCGCCCGTCTGGATTTCCGGCCAGAGTCCCACCGGCGTAAAAAAACCAATGCCGTCTCCAGACATGATTAATGGTTTGAGGAGGATTGGATTGTTGGATGCGACCAACGTTCGCCCCACTCGATTGAGCCCCGCAAGTTCGACCGCTATCGCCGAACTGACGACTTCGCTGTCGAGCGCCAGAAGAAGCTTAAACTGGGCGCATTCTGGCAAGGTCACCGATTTCGCCCGCGCTAATGGGTGCGATGGAGCGACCATGGCCATGAAGGCTGTGCGGATCGAGCCCACAAGCTTCAAGTCATGTGGGGTTGCAAGATCAAAGCTGATGCCGATATCAATGTCGCCAGCCGCCATGAAATGGAAAATATTGTTGTAGGCTCCTGCTCGCACGCGAAAGTCGACTGCAGGATGCAGCTTATGAAACCTCTTGATGAAATCAGGAAGAAACGTGACGAGCAGGCTATCGAGGGCGGCGATATGGACGCGGCCCGTATTCTTTCCCTGAAGGTCGCCGAGATTGGACTTCATGACCTCGAAGTCCTGCAGCGTCTCCTTGGCATGGCGCAGCACGATTTCGCCCGCAGAAGTTAGGCGCAAACCGTCGGAAAAGCGCTCGAACAGCGGTGTCCCAAGCTCGTCTTCCAGCTTCTTGATTTGGCGGCTGACGGCGGACGTTGCCACATGCAGCTCTTCAGATGCCTTTCGGATCGATCCGGAGCGTGCGACCTCGGCGAAATATTTCAGAATGCTGGCATGCATGAAAAGCCCTCGGCAATCTTGAAGCTATAGCATGCCTATCTGCCGCGCCAAACGGGCGCCCGCTTCTCGCGGAAGGCCGCTACACCTTCCATGGCATCCTCGCTTTTCAAGGCCTTGATGAGCGCGGGCGTCCGCAACGCTTGCGCCTCTGCAGGGCTTAGATGTGCTGTGCGATTGACCGTCTGCTTGATCGCCCGCAACGACAGCGGCGCACAGCCAACGATGTCGGCGACCCAGCGATTGACGGCGGCGTCCAGTTCGGCAGCCGACACGACTTCGTTGACGACGCCGAAACTCGCCATTTCCTGCGCGCCGAACTGTCGCCCCGTCAGCATCACGGCCATGGCACGGTTGAACGGAATCTTGCGCTGCAGGAGCACCATGCCGCCATCGAGCGGCATCCGGCCGACGCGTGCTTCTGGAAGGCCGAACCGTGCCGTTTCCACAGCAATGACGATGTCGCAGCCGAGCACCATCTCGAAACCGCCGCCAAGCGCGTAGCCGTTTACCCGGGCGATGACGGGCACGTCGAGCGAGCGGCGGAAGGCGAGGCCGCCAAAGCCGTTTTCTCGCCCGACCGTCCAGTAGTCGACGCCAGAACTGCCGCTTCCGCCCTTCAGATCCGCGCCTGCGCAAAAGGCCTTTTCGCCTGAGCCCGTCAGGACAACGCAGCTGATGTCGTCGCGCCTCTCGATCTCTGTCCAGACCGACTCCAGCCTTGCCTCGGTCTCCGCATCAACCGCATTCATCCGGTCGGGCCGGTCAAGCGTAACGCGGGCGACGCGGTCTTCAACGGTGAAGGAAACGCTCATGCGGCGTCTCCCTGCAGCGCGGAAAGCGAGGCCAGAATTTCCTCATTGTGCTGGCCGAGCTGTGGCGGTGCGATCCGCACGGTGACCGGTGCGGCCGACATGTCGATCGGCGAACCGATCAAGCGGATCGGACCGGCGGCGGTCTCGCCTGCCTCAAGTATCATCTTGTTGATGATCGTCTGCTCGTCCTTCAACGCCTCGGGGAGTGAACGCACCGGCGCGCAGAGGATATCGACGCCTTCCAGTCGGGCGATCCAGTGCGCGGTGCGGTTCTTGGCGAAATTCTCACGGAAGATTGCCTGCAGCTCCGGCCGTCGCGCCATCTGCGCGTCGAAATCCTTGTAGTGCGGATATTGCGACAGGTCCTCGATCTCCAGTGCCTCACAGATGTCGCGCAGCGGATTCGGCTTGAACGCGCCGACCATGACGATGGCGCTGTCCGTGGTTTCGAAGACGCCTGTCAGTGGGAATGCGCCCCAGTTCAGATCTTTCTGCCGCATCAGATGCGTCGTGCCTTCCTGCATCTGCATGGCGATCATGGAGTTGTAGAGGCTGACGGCCACCTGCTGTCCTTCGCCTGTTTTGTCGCGCTGCAGAAGGGCAAGCAGGATGCCCTGGACGAGATGCATGCCGGCCGAATAGTCGGCGAGCGGCGTGGCATAGATTGAAGTCGGATGGCTGTTGTCGGACTTTCTGCGCATGACACCGGAGACAGCCTGTGCAAGCACATCCTGACCGCCCTTGTGCTGATAGGGGCCGGTCAATCCGAAGCCGGTGCCGACGGCGTAGATCAGACGCGGATTGATCTTCTTCAGGTCCTCGTAGCCGAAGCCCATGCGCTCCATGACGCCGGGCCGGAAGTTGTTGACGACCACGTCGGCCGTCTCCAGCAGCGTCAGGACGGATTTTTGTGCCGCCGGATCTTTGAGATCCAGTGCCAGGCTCTTCTTGTTGCGGTTCAGCGAGCAGAAGACGGGATTGTTCAGTCCATCAGGATCGGAGCCGAGCGACCAGCGCGACAGATCGCCGATCTTCACCTTTTCGATCTTGATCACCTCGGCGCCGTAATCAGCCAGAACCTGCGTGCAGGAGGGTCCAAGCATGACTTGCGTGAAATCGATCACGCGGATTCCGTCGAGTGGCAAAGTCATCATTCTGCAGCCTCCAAATATGTGGCGTTCTCCGATGGGATGTCGCCGGGGTCGGCTCCCTGGGCTCGCATCTGCTTCTGTATCGTACTGATATCGGCTCTGCGGACAGTCGTTCCGGCATTGAGCGCGACGGTTGCCGCAACGCCCGCCGCCTCGCCCATCGCCATACACGGCGGGATTTCGCGGCTGGATTTCTGTGCCTGCGGGGTTGCCGAATAATGCCGGCCGGCGACGATCAGCTGATCGATCTCCTTTGGCAGCATTGCGCGATAGGGGGTGTAGTAGTCGCGGCCACGGCAGACGGTATCGGCGAAGTGACGGCGCGACATGACATCGTCCTTGGTGACTACGTAGGCGCCTTCCAGCTGCCGTGTCTGGCGCACGCCCGTCTGCGGCGCGAAGTCGACGACATAGGCATTCTCAAAGCCGGGCATCTTCTGACGGGCAAATTCGAGCAATTTCGCAATGCGCGAGCGGCCCTCGATCTCGGCTTTTGTCAGGTCCGCCACCTTCAGGCCGCTCAGCGTCGGCATATGCGGGCAGTTCAGCCAGACGATGCCTGGCAGCGGTGTCTTTAGCCACCAGAAGGACCAGCAGCCGCCGATCAGTCGCTTGGCCTCGTGATCGAGCGCCTTGAAGGCTTCGGGTTCCTGCCGTTCGAAGCGCTCGGCGGCCCCAGTATCGATGCCACCCCAGCGCGAAACCGTGGTCAGGATGAAATTGGATTCGATATAGGCGGCGCCGGCGCTGGCCGCCACGTCCAGATCGCCTGTCGTGTCGATGACGACATCGCCGAGAATAGCCTGCATGCCTTCCTTCGTCTGGCAGATCACGCCCTTGATCGTTCCATCCTCGACGATCGCCGAGGAGAACCAGCTATGGGTTCTAAGCTTGATCCTGGCTTCGCCGATCATGTCATAGGCGGCGCGCTTGAACGCGTCGGGATCGAACGCTGCCGAAAAACAGATAGGGTGCGGCATCGCCTTGGTGTGAAAGTCGAAGAGACCCCAGCGTGCCCAGCGCTGCCAGGCCTCCGGCGTCTCCCTGAACTCGATCAGGCGGTCGCGATCGGTCGGTGTCACGCAAAGGCCCCAAACCTTCATACGCTCGATCATTTCCAAGCAGATGCCGCGCACGGTGATCTCAAGCTCGTTGATCATGTCGTCGAGCACCAGCACCATGCCGCCGGCGGCAAGCCCGCCGACATAGGGATAGCGTTCGAGAAGTGTGACGCTGGCGCCGTTCCTGGCGGCCGAGACGGCTGCTGCGATCCCGGCCGGTCCGCCGCCGACCACCACCACATCGGAGCGATCGACGACAGAGATATCCCGTGCAGGCTGATGAATAACCTGTGTCATTGGTGTTTCCTTGATGTTGTTGAGCGCTCAGTGCTGCCCGGCCGGTTTCCAGCGGACCATCTTCGCCTCGGCGATCGAGACGATGAAAAAGAGGATCACGGCGAGCAGGGCGGCAATGACAACCGTCGCGTAGAGAAGCGGCGAGCGGAAATTATAGGTCGCCTCGATAATCAGTGCGCCGAGCCCGAAGCTAGACCCGATCCATTCGGCGACGATCGCTCCCATGACACTGCTGGTCGCCGCGATCTTCAAGGCTGCGAACAGGAAGGGGAGGGAGCTTGGAAGGCGGACCTTCCAGAGGATTTCGAAATTGCTGGCCGAAAGCACCCGCATGAGGTCTAGCATGGCCGGACTGGCCGCGCGAAGACCCTGGACCATGTTGACCAGCGTCGGGAAGAAACAGATGAGGCCGGCGATAATGATCTTCGGGGCGACGCCGTTGCCGAAGATCAAAACGAGGATCGGTGCCAGGGCGATGATCGGGATCGCCTTGACGAAGACGGCAATCGGATAGAAGGCCCTTTCCGCCGTCGCGCTGTGAACGAACCAGATCGCCAGCATGATCGCGACGAGATTGCCGAAGACGAAACCGAGAACGGCTTCGAGTAGCGTCGGCAGGAGGTTGCGCGTTAGTGTCGCGGCATTGTCGCGAAACGCGTAGAGGACATCGACCGGAGCTGGCGCCATGAAGGTCGGGATCTTGAAGATCCAGATGACGGCCTGCCACAGCACGATGCAGCCGAGGGCCGCCAGGATCGCCGGCATGTTCGAAGACAGAACGCCAATGGTTGCATCGAGGATCGCGGCCTTGCGCGGCGCTTTGCCAATACCACCGATTTCGGGGTGCACAGCGTTGCTCACATGCATTCCTCCAGCAGTACGCGTAGATGCGCGGTTACTCTGATGAAATCGACGGTGTCGCGCATGGAAAGCGCGCGGGGATAGGGAAGGTCGACCTTCATGAATTCCTTTACACGGCCGGGATGGGCCTGCAGCATCAGTACATGCTGGCCGAGGAAAACGGCTTCCGGAATGGAGTGGGTCACGAAGACGATGGTCGTGCCCGTTTCCCGCCAGATACGCAGCAATTCCTCGTTGAGCTTGTCGCGGGTGATTTCGTCCAACGCGCCGAAGGGCTCGTCCATCAGCAGGATGCGCGGCTTGGTCACCAGCGCGCGGGCGATCGCCACACGCTGTCGCATGCCGCCCGACAGCTCATGCGGCAGGGCATTTTCGCGCCCCTTCAAGCCGACCAGGGCCAGCAGTTCCATGGGGTCCGCGTAGGAACTCTTGTCGTGCCTGCCGACTTCGAGCGGCAGGCGGACATTGTCTATAACGCTACGCCACGGCAGCAGTGTCGCTTCTTGAAAAACGAAGGCGAAATCGCGACCTTCGCGGGCCTCGCGCGGCGGGCGGCCGAACACCGAGACCGAGCCGTCACTGATGCCAACAAGATCGGCAATGCAGCGCAGCAGGGTCGACTTGCCGCAGCCTGATGGCCCGAGCATGGTGACGAAGGATCCTTCGGCAATATCGACTGACACGTTGGAAAGAGCGGTGAACTCGTTGCCCTTGTCGCCGAAGCGGATATCGAGATCGCGAATGGAGACGGCGAGCCTTGCCGTTTCGGCAACGGGCAACGACTGTTTTATGGTGGCGGCGCTTATCATGGCGTTCACCCGATTTGTTTGCGGATTTCGGTCGTCGCATCGAGGATCGCCATGGTGGCGACGTCGTCGACTGTCGGTACCGTGCCGGTGAATTGTTTCAGGTCGGCGTAAGCCTTGATCTGTGCTGCCCAATTGTCCTTATTCATCGCGCCCCAGCCGGTCTGCTTGGTGCTATTGCCGAAGGAGAAATCGATGACCGGGTGGACGGCTTCAAGTTCGCTCGCCTTGTCGAGATTGGGATAGGCGTCGACCAGCATGTCGACGGCTTCTTCCGGATGGTCGCGAACGTAACCCCAGCCTTTGGCGGCGGCCGTGGTGAAGCGCACCAGCACGTCGGAATGTTGGTCGAGCTCTTCGTCGGTCGTATAATAGACGTTGGCGTAGAGCTGCAGGCCGGCATCCCAGAGCATCATGTCGACACGCTCATCGCCCAGCACCTTCAGCGCATTGGTGTTCGTCACCCAACCGGTGACGGCATCGGCCTGGCCGGTGATCAGCTGGTTCATGTCGGAACCCATGTTGACCATCTTCACCTTGTCTTCTGGAATGCCATTTTTGGCGAGGAGCGCGCGCAGAAGGATGAAGGCGGTCGGCTGTGTGGCAATCGTCTTGCCGATCATGTCCTTCGGCTCGCGGATGGGCGACTTCTTCAGCGAGAAATATGTAAATGGGTGTTTGCGGTATCCGGCAAGGAACGCCTTAACCGGCATGCCGGCCGAGCGCGCGAGCATGACGGAGGGACTTGAGGAGATCTGGCCGATCGTGGATTGCCCGGCCGCCACACCGGCGACGCCATCGACATTCGGGCCACCGGGGACGATGGTGAGATGGATGCCCTGCTCGGTGAAGAAACCCTTCTTCTGTGCCGCGACTTCGCCGATTAGCCCGTTGGAAGCAAGCCAGCCGAGCTGCATGCGTACTTCGGCAATATCGGAAGCATTTCCGGCACGGATGCTGACGAGACTCTGGGTGGCGGCGAGACCTCCGATTACAGCAGCGTTGGATAGGAAGCGGCGACGATTCATCATGAATTGCGGCATTTTGACAGTTCCCCTGTTGATTGGGCGATCGGACTTTTGCCTCGTTATCCACCAATGATCGGATGATGGGGGAATTCCGTGTTCTAATAAAGAACAATTATGCGCATTCTCCATTGCCAAAAAGGCAACTCTGCTCGGGTTCGTTTAGGTCGATGCGGGAGGTTCGTCCGCCGATCGCGGACTCCCGGCGGAGATGGGGGAGCGGGAAGATATGGGAAAAGGGATTTTCAGATAATCAGGCGGCTCTTGGGAAGAGCATCCTGGCAGCGCAAACCCGGATTTGGAGGGGATCCAATTCGAACTGGCTCCCCGCTTGTCCATCTTTGAAGCAGCTCGCGTCCTTGGAATCCTTTTGCTAGCCTGAGGGCCCGATTATCATTGAGCCTTCAGCCACCGGCTGGGCGAGGGTGCGGATGAGACCGAAAGGTGCACGTCACGGCCCTTGTTGGATCAAATGCGCAAGCTGCGAAAACGTCTTGCGGTTGGCTGAGGCCGATCACCGCGGGCAGCCTTGCACGATGATATTGGGCACCACCGCGACGCAGTCGCTAGATCCTATGCGAAAAGCAAACTTCAATAAGGTCAGCGCAATTACGGTCAGCGGTCCGCATCCTTCAAGACATAGGCATCTTTTCGAGGCGGGCTGGACTGCCACGGGCGTGCGTCCCGGGCCCAATGCGCCGTGCGGCTATATTACGCCAGGTTTGAGCCATCGAAAGCAGGCATGTCTCCTTGGTAACGGTCGAGGCTGATGTCTTGAAGCGTCGCACGACGGTGAATTTCGGCCATGGTCGGTTCGAAGATACTGTTTCGGCGTTCAAGTTCGGCGTGTTCGGTAAGGTAAGCGGGCAGCAGCTCGCCGAGTTCGGCGAAGATTTCCGCCTTGTTGACCGTGGTCAGTTGACCATGTTGCATAACCACACGACCCGCGACCATCACGGTCTCGATCGAAGAGCCATTCTCGGAAAAGACCAGCTGTCGGGTGGCATCGTTGAAAGGCGTGAAGGCATAAGAATTGAGATTGAGGATCAGAAGATCGGCTGCCTTGCCGACCTCCAGCGTCCCAGTGATCTCTTCCAGCATCGCGCTGCGCGCACCGCCGATTGTGGCCATGCGCAAGATTTCGTCGGCCCTTACCCATTTCGAGTAATCCGGGCCGGATGCGCTATGGATCAGGCCCGCGACACGCATGACGTCGAAAATGCGTGATGTGTCATTGGAGCAGACACCGTCCGTCCCCAATCCTACCGTGACCCCTGCGTCCAATAGCCGTCTGATCGGCGCTATGCCGGCGCCAAGCTTCTGGTTGGAAACGGCATTATGGGCGATCGACATGCCGGCCTCCCCCATCAGCGCGATATCCTCCTCGCTCACCCATACCGAATGGGCAAAGGTCGTATTGCGCTTGAGCAGGCCAAGTCCGTTCATATGGGCAACAATCGACTTGCCAAGGATCTCGTGACCCGTGACAGCCTGCGTCTTCGTCTCCAGGACGTGGGTGTGATAAGGGACGCCCTTTTCGATCGCGAGATCCATGCATGCGACCATGAGATCCGGCGTGCAGCGCTGGGGCGCCGAAGGTGCGATCATGAAATTCAGCCGGCCGGCGCGGTCATGAAGGGCGGAAAAAGCGGACCTGCAGTAATCGATGTAGTCATGGGTCGTTATCGGCGGCCCGAAATCGAGCATGTCCTGCAAATGCTGCGGCATGACTTCCCGGGCGTAGGGAAGGGCGTCGAGTGTGTGGATGTTCATGACCGCGCTTGAGACATTTGCGCGAATGCCAACATCATCATAAGCCCGAAACACCGTGCTCAAGCGGTCCAGATCGTGCGCAGGCGGATCGAAGAAGTCATCGCAGAATGTCGTCACGCCGCTCCCGAGAGATTCCATCGCTAGCAGCAGGCTGCGGAGATAGAGGAGCCTTTCGCCTATCGCGTCGTTCATCAGGAGAGGATAGGCATAGAGCAGCCAGATTTCCAACGGCATGCCCTGATAGCGACCGCGAAAGAACGTCTCGCTCGAATGCGTATGCGCGTTGACCAGTCCCGGCATGACCAGCTTGCCGCGGCCATCGATGACCTGTGCACCCGGCTCAGCCTGGAGGTTCGAACCGATGGCCTTGATCGTCGTGCCTTCTATCAGGATATCGCCGTCGAAAGGCACAGTCCCGTGCTTCTCATCGACGGAGAGAATTTTAGCGCCGCGGACAAGGGTCTCAGTCATGGCAGGTTTCCCAGCGAGCGAATGAGGAGGTCATAATAGGCATTCGGGTCACCATCTCTGACATAGAACACATTCTTCGGTCGATCGGTTATCTGCCACCAGTCGGCAACCGTCATGCCTGCAGTCAGCGTGCCATTCAGTTCGACCGCGACGCTAATCAGCCGGCCCGAAAAAATCTCCGGCGCAAGCATGAAGGCCGGGACGCAGGGTCCGTGCAGCGGCGCGCCTTCCCAGCCATACTTCCCGAGATCAAAAGCCTGTGAAAATTCCAGCATTTCGGCAGTGGCGACGCTGCATCTGTTGCCGAATGCCAGCATGGCCTGTAGGCGCTCCGGCGTCGAACGCATCTGATGGGTCACGTCGAGCGGCAACAGGGTCGTCCGGATACCGGCCTTCAGGACGATGTCGGCGGCCTCGGGATCGACATAGCAGTTGAATTCGGCCGTGGGCGTGATGTTTCCGACCTCGAAATAGGCACCGAGCATGGCGACGATCTCGACAATCTTCCCGGCAATGTCCGGGGCCTTGCGCAGGGCCACGGCAAGGTTGGTGAGTGGAGACAGGGAGCAGATGGTAATCTCGCCGGGATGCGCCCGCACGGTGTCGATGATGAAATCGACGCCGTGTCTCTGCTGCACCTTGATGGCCGGCATGGGCAGATGGGCGCCATCGAGCCCTGTTGGTCCGTGAACATGCTCGGCCATGACCAGCGGCCGGATGATCGGCTGCGGGCAGCCTGCAAAGACCGGAATATCGGGCCGTCCGGCCAGTTCCACCAGCTTCAGGCAGTTGGTGATCGTATGGTCGAGGCTGATGTTGCCGGCCGTTGCCACAAGGCCAAGTACGTCGAAAGCCTCGCGTTGACCGAGTATCATCAGGATTGCAGCCGCTTGATCCTGACCTGGGTCAGTAAGAATGATGAGCTTGCGCGTCATGCCGCCGCCTCAATCTTGCCCGGCGCACCGCCCTCAAGCCATGCGTAGAGCTCCCAGGTTTCGCCATCCGGTCCGTAGAAATAGGCACCCCGTGCGTTCCAGGCATAATCGGCCGGCGGGCTGACGAATTCGACACCATCGGCCTTCAGTTGATCATGAACCAGATCGAGTTCAACAGCGCTATCGAGCTTGACGGCGATCAGCACAGCGGATGCCGATCCTGCCTTCACATGTACGCCGGCATGGTGTTCGATATGGTTGCGTTCCCAGAGTGCCAACGTCAGGCCGGCGCCGGTAAAATCAGCAAATCCGGGTGCTCGGTGCTTCAGGTCGAAGCCGAGTTTTTTGGTATAGAAGCGGATCGACCTCTCGATGTCGGTGACGAGAATACAGACATCCTGGATCGGATGGACTTGCGCGAATTTCATGATGTTTCTTCCCTGATTATTGGTCTTTGAGTTCGGCAAAACCGGTCGCCGCCTTCGCGCCGCCGCGCAGCTTGCCCGAAAGCCAGACGCCGAGGATGGTGGCCAGGTAAGGCAGTGCCTGTAGGAGATCCTGGGGAACCTTGTCACCGAAAGTAAGCTGGGCGCGAATGCCGATGGCACCCACGACCGCGAAAAAGAGTGCTGCGAAGCTTGAGCCGATGGGATGGGCGGCGCCGAATATGACGGCGGCGAAAGCCATGAATCCCCGCCCCGACGTCATGCCCTGGGCAAAGAACTGCAGGCTGCCCGCCGCCAGTTCCGCTCCACCGACAGCGCAGAGCACACCGCCTATGCAAAGGGCAATCAGCCGCATCCGCGATGGGTTGGCGCCAATCGAGCGCGCAGCGAAGGGGTGCTCGCCGCAGGCTGCAAGCCGCAAGCCAAAGCGGGTGCGTCTAAGTAGCACCCACAGACCTAAGACGACGAAGGGCATGGAAGGCACGAAAACTGAAAGCACTCCGTAATCGCCAAAGGCCGGACCCAGCTTCGGCGCGCCGAAAGGGGCAGAGACGGTCGCCTGGCTGCCGAAGATCGATTCCACCGCGAGAGCTGTGCCGCCGATGCCGAGCCCCGTCAGGCCCAGGCCGGCGATGATCGGATTTGCCTTGAGCCGGTCGATGACAAACCAGAGCAGGACGGAAGCCAGCACGCAGAGGACGATCGCGATCAGCATGGCGAGCCAGAAGGAATTGGTTAGCATGATGCCGAGAATGATCGCACACGAGCCGATGATCATGATGCCTTCGAGGCCGAGGTTCCAGACGCCGGCGCGCTGTGCAATCATGCCGGCAAGGGTCACATAGACGAGCGGCGTGCCGGATCGAAGGATGGCAATTATGACGTCGTTCATGGTGAGCGCCTTCCGATCTTGAGAAGCCGGTCGAGAAACTCGGCACGGGCGGTGATGAAGAGCGCGATGGCGGCATTGATGATGTCGATGGCCGCTGCAGGCAGGCCCGCCATAATCGGCAGATAGAGAGCAGCAGAGGCAAGCCCGCCGAAGAAGAGCGAGACGACCGCGGTTCCGACAATCGACAGATTGGCGACCAGGGCAATCAGGATGGCAGTAAAGCCGTGGGTCGGCAGGAAGCCGGAGGCAAGACGACCATTCGGACCCATCAGCTCGATCGTGCCCGCAAGTCCCGCCATTGCGCCTGAGATCAGGAATGAGGATAGGCCCAGTTGCCAGAGCTTTGCACCCTGCCACTGCACCATGGTGCCATTGCGGCCCGCAAGGTTCGCCAGCACACCGAAGGCGGTGCGGTTGACGAGCAACCACATGGCAATGCCGACTAACGCCGCGATGACGATGATGGCCGGCGACAGACCAAGCGAATTGGAAATCCGATAAGCGGCATCGAGCGGTCGGCTAGAGGCTTGCTGGCCGGAGCCGGATGGATCCTTGAGCGGGCCGGAGGTGACATAGATTAGCAGCAGGCCTGCGAGAAAGTTGCCCATGAGCGTGGTGATCACCTCGTCCGTTCCGGAGCGAAGCCGCAGCAAACCTGGCCATAGCGCCCAAAGCGCGCCGCCGGTCATTCCCGCGATGAAACAGGCAGGTATGACAACTACCGCGGGGCCGCCTTTCAGCCATTCGGCCGCAAAGGCCGCGCATATTGCGCCGACGTAGAACTGACCTTGTGCGCCAATGTTGAAGAAGCCGGCGCGAAAGGAGATCGAGACACCAGCGGCGGTTATAAACAGCGGCAGGGCCCAGCGAAGGCTTTGCTGCAACGCGCCTGGATGCAGGAAGGCGCCGTCAGCCACCGAAGTGAGCATAAGCCAGGCGTCGTAGCCGGCAAACTGGAAGACGATGGCGCAGAGCACCAGGGCCAGAACCACGAAAATCAGACTGCGAATGATAGTGAGGATACGGTCCCTCATGTGAATGCCTCCGTAGCCGCCAGTCTTGCCGCACTTCCTCCCAACCCCGTCATGGCAGCACCCACAGCCTGAATATCGTACGCAGGAGCGAATTCGCCCACGAACCTGCCGGACAGCATGACCATCACCCGATCGGAAATATCGAACAGCTCATCCAGATCGGAGGAGATAAGCAAGATGGCCGAACCCCGATCTCGCGCTGCCCGCAGCGATTGCCAGACGAAGGTTGTGGCGCCAATGTCGAGCCCGCGTGTCGGCTGTGCGGCGATGATAACCTTGGCGTCCTGATCGATCTCGCGTGCGAGGACGACCTTCTGGGCATTGCCGCCTGAAAGTGATCCAGCCTTCTGTAGCGACGAGAAATAGCGAACGTCCCATCCTTTGAGCGCCTTGTCGCAAAGACTTCGGATTTTCGAGGGATTGACCAGCCGGAGCAGTGATCCCTGGAGCAGGTCGCGGGCGCTCCAGTTTTCCCAGAGCGAACTCGTGAGGCTGAGCCCTTCAACATTGCGCTCGAAGGGAATGATGCGAAGTCCCAGTCGACGGCGGACGGTCAGCGGTTCGGTGCTTATGTCGTGGCTGCCCAGTGTGATATTACCCGAAGCAAGGTCGGCAAGATTGGCGATGGCTCGCACCAATGTCTTCTGACCATTGCCCTCGACGCCGGCGATGCCGAGTATCTCGCCTGGCCTGAGCAAAAGATTGATGCCATCCAGCGCCGTGCCTTCGCTGTCCGGCCTGGTGGAAATGCCTGACAATGCCAGGACAGGAGCTGCGTCCAGCGAACTTTGGCCTTGCGCATGATCAACAGTCTCCGAGCCGGTCAGGGCTTTTCGGTCGTCGGCTCCAATGTTCCGGACGGCGTCGCCGACGATCAGTGTTGCGAGGCGTTCGGCACTGATATCGGTGCAGGCGAGCGGGCCGTCGATCAGCTTCCCGCCACGCAGCACCGTCACCGTGTCGGCGATACCCAGAACTTCGCGAATCTTGTGAAGGATAAGGATGACGGTGACGCCGCGTTCCTTCAGCTTTCGAACGCGGGCGAAAAGCGTCTCGATGCCCGATGGCGACAGTACAGCGGTGGGCTCGTCGAGGACGAGGATCTTGGCATCCGTCACCAGCGCGCGGGCGATCTCGATACCTTGCTGCGTTTCGATCGGCAAATCGCGAATGCGCTTGCCGAAATCGATCTGCACTTCGAGGCTTTCGAGATGCGGTGTCCAGCGCCTGACCAAACCCTTTCGGGAGAAGATGCCACCCTTGCCGCTTGCGCCGAACTCCATAGCTTCCGCAACAGTGAAGGAGGGAGGCAAAGCAAAACTCTGATGCACAAGCTCCACGCCCGCCGCCCGGCTTTCTCCGACATCGCCGGTGCGGATTGCGCGACCGTGGATGCTGACGACGCCGTCGGCCGGCCGGACGATGCCAGCGGCGACGCGAGCGAACGTCGTCTTGCCCGCGCCGTTCTGGCCGACGACAGCATGGATGAGACCCGGCGCGAATCCAACGGAAACACCGGAAAGTGCCGCCACCTCGCCATAGCGCACGGTGACGCCGCCGAGGCCCAGCGCGGGTTGAAACGAATTAGACATGTCTTACCCCAAAGATCCGACTAAAAAGGCCATCGACGGACGGGTTCGCGGCCCTGACGAGGGCGAGTGTGACGGGGCCGCGGACCCAGGGCAATCCGGGTAGGGATCGCCAACTCCTTGCCTCAGATTAGAGCGTGGTGCTGAACGGCACTTTGATCGTTCCGTCCAGGATGCCCTTCTTCGCCTTTTCGAGATCGGCCCAGGCTTCCTGTGCCTCGGCTGCCAATTCGCTCGGACCCTGCCTGGCAAAGACCGGAGAAGCGATGAAGTCGATGACGCCTGTGCCGAGGCCGGTCGGCATATGGTCACCCTTCCAGCTCGGGTCGAGTGCTTTCGTCACCTCGTTATAGAGAGACTGGCCGAAATCCAGCGAGACGAGTGCAATGACTGACTTGGGTCCGAGCTTGTATTGGGCTGGCGAGATGCCTGATACCATGCGTCCGGCCTTCTCGTTGGCCGCCGCGATGATGCCACCGTCGGTCGCTGCCGAATCCGTCTGGATATAGTCGATGCCGTCATTATACATCTGTGTGGCGATTTCCTGACCCTTCGCCGGATCCTGGAACGAGCCGGCAAAGGCGGAGGTAACGGCAGCATTCGGGTTGACCGACAACGCGCCGGCCTTCAGCGCATTGAAATCGGCGTTGAGTGGCGGAATGGAGATACCACCGATATAGCCGATCTTGCCGGTCTTCGAGACCTTGGCGGCGAACATACCGGAGAGGTAGCATCCCAGGTAGTAGTCGTATGAAACTGTGACGACATTCGCGATGGTTGGAGTGAAGGGGTCAGCGAAGAGCTGAATCCACTTGGTGTTGGGATAGGAAGGCGCGAGTGCCTTGAAGGGTTCGGCCACCTCGTTGAAGGTCGAAACGATGATCGCCGCACCGGCATCTGCCAGCGTGCGGAATACCGTTTCGTAGGTAGCCGGGTCCTGGGCGTAGACCGCGCGGTATTGGAAGCCTTTTTCACCCGCGAGCTGCTTGAGCTTCTCGATCATCGAATCGACAGGGCCATTATCGCCCGCGGCCTGCGTATGCACCAGGGCGACGAGACCGCCTGCGGCACGCGCCAGGTCGGGGATCAGGCCGTCTGCAAGCCCCAGTGCAGCGGCACCCACACCCATCTGCAAAAAGCTGCGCCGGCCTATTGTCATATTCTTGAAAGTCCCAATGTTGTTGCCAGTCATGGTGATGTTCCCTTATTTTGTTGCCTGACTTGCGTTTCGGGTTCGGCCGGTGGTTCCGACCGTGTAATTACTCTCCGGTTTGTGTTGTTACGGCGGGAGAGGAGGGCGCCGGATACATGATCATCACCTCCTGCTTCTGGATCGCGTCGAGCGCCCAGACTTCGGAGATGAATTTCTGCCAGTCGGGATCTGCGTACATGGCTTTGCGCCGCCGCTCGCGATCTGCAAGGCTGTCGTAGGCCCACATCAGCACCGTCGTATGCAGCGTGCCGATCTCGGAGACGTATAGGCCAACGTAGGTATTGAGATGCCGCTTCTGCACCGGCAGGCCTTCGGCCTCGTACTTCTTCATCCATCTGTCGACCGTACCGGGCCGAAACGTGTACATGCGGTGTTCGAGGATCATCGGTCCGGTCCTATGCTGTCAGGATGAATTCGGCACATTTCTCGCCGATCATGATAGAAGGGGCATTGGTATTGCCACTCGAAATGATCGGCATGATCGAAGCGTCGGCTACGCGCAGGCCGTCTATTCCATGGACCTTGAGCTTCGCGTCGACGACGGCCATCGGATCGGTACCCATCTTCGCGGTACCCACGGGATGGAATGTCGTCATGGCCGTGGCGCGCAGCCATTTCGTCAGCGCGGCATCAGTGTCCGCTTGGGGGCCGGGGGCCAGTTCCCGGCCGCGATATCTGTCGAAGGCCTTCTGGCTAATCACGTCGCGGGTCAGCCTGATGCCATCGATCATGGTGCGAATGTCGAAATCCGCCTGCAGGTAGTTGGCCTGTATTTTCGGCGCGTCCGCAGGATCGGAGGATCGCAAGGTGATCTCGCCACGGCTCAGCGGATTGACCGGGCCGACGCGCAGGGTAAAACCGTGATCGGCCTCGGTGGCGCGCTTCCGGAACGGATTCGGAAAATGCAGATTCGCGGTCTTTTCCAGTGCCGGCATGAAATGCAGCTGAATGTCAGGCGCTACCAGGGCATCATTCGAACGAATAAATGCGCCGGCTTCGTAGGGAAATGTCGTGGTGATGCCCTTGCCAAAAAGCAGGCCCTGGGCGACGGCCGGGATAAGCCTGTCGGCGCGCAGATCGCCGAAAAGAGTGATCGGTTCGCGGCATTCCCAACTCATAACACAGTCGACGTGGTCCTGCAGATTCTTGCCGACACCGGGAAGATCGTGAAGCGGTTTCACGCCGACCTTCATCAATTCACCCGCAGGTCCTATTCCTGACAGCAACAGCGCTTTCGGCGTGTTGACGACTCCGGCTGACAGAATGACCTCGCGATCTGCATGGGCGGTGGCCTCGACGCCGCCGACGATATAGCGGACACCAACGGCACGGCCATTTTCGATCAAAACCCGGCTGGTCTCAGCCTCCGTTAGAACCGTCAGGTTTGGTCGATCGAGCGCAGGGCGCAAGAACGCCCAAGCGGAGGACCACCGCTTGCCCTTCTTGATCGTGAAGTCGTAACGCCCGAAACCTTCCTGGCTCGCGCCATTGAAATCGTCGTTCAGCGGATAGCCCGCCTGGCTGCCGGCTTCACAGAAGACATCGATCAGCTGATTGGAGCCGCGTGCCCGGCAGACCGTCAGCTCGCCGTCATCATTATGAAACGCATCATTGCGCTCGACGTGCACCTCGGATCGGCGGAAGGCCGGCAACACTTCATCATAGGACCAGCCGGGTAAGCCCATTTGCGACCAGCGATCGTAATCATGACGGTTGCCCCGAACATAGATCATGCCGTTGATCGTCGATGTGCCGCCCAACACCTTGCCGCGCGGCCAATAAAGCGAGCGCCCGTTGAGATAGGGCTCCGGCTCCGTATGATAGTGCCAGTTGTAGATACCCGAATGGAACAGCTTCCCCATGAGCATGGGCAGGCGAAACAGCGGGTTGCGATCCCGGCCACCGGCTTCCAGAAGCAGCACATTGTTTGCCGGATCTCTCGAGAGCCGGTTGGCAAGCACGCAACCCGCCGACCCGGCACCGACGATGATGAAATCGTAGTGATTTGCCTGAACCATCGCCGTCACCACGCGATGGGCTGCGCACCCATCATCTCCAGATAGCTGTTGCAAAGGGTGAAAGGGTTTTCCTTGCCAAGCACCTCGTCCGCGAAAGCTGGATGTTCGCGCAGTACGCAGCCGACCTGGCCGGAAAGGCCCTCCGTCAGGCCCGCCTCTCCCAGAATGCTCTGGGCTGCCTTGCCGAAGCCGATGAAAACCAGTGGACTACCACGCGTAATCAGCATTTCGGCGATGCGCAGCATAAGCGGCCTCCAGAAGGGCAGGTGACCACGAGACTGGTGTGGATCGATATCAACCTTGAAACGTGAGAGCGTCAACGACGCATTGAGCAGGAGTACGCCTTCCCGCACCCATCGATCTGCTATCTCAGCTGTGCTCTCGAAGCCGTTTTCCGGATTTTCCAGATACTTTCGCGTGGCCGGCCAGTCGTCGAAGGCGCGGGCATAAGCATCATTGCCGGTGCGCGCAGCAACGATCAGCTGCATGTAGGCCCGGATGCTTTTCGAAAACATCTTGTCGAGTTCATGCCACCCCGCCAGATTGCCCGCCTCGAAGGCACGGCCCGTTGCAAAACCGGGCTCCGGATAAGGGTCCTGGCCGAGGACCACGCAGCGCACTGCTTCGGGGGCGATGTCGTCGAAGGCGCGCAGCGCGTGAGCACCGCTGGGCTGGCCGGGAAAGTGCTTGCCGCGGCGCACCGGGAAGATGGGTTCCCAGGCTTCGAATTCCAGTCCGGCGTCAATGCCCGATAGATCATCTCCAATGGGTCCGATCGCCGCGCGCCAGGCAACCGGAAGGTCGGCTTCCCAACCGCCCAATGATTCCGCCATCGCATCTCTCAATCGCATCGGCATCAGCGGTTGTCCCCTTTATCGTTGACGAGAAGACTAGGCAAAAGCTGACCAAAGTGTCAACTTACGAAACACAGAAAATGACGTTTCAGTCAAAAAAAGCTGACGATATGGTCAGGATTTTCACAAGGACGGAAGCTTGCATTTCCAGCGCAAAGGCGACACATGGAGCAAATCCGTTGGTGCTGCCTTGGAAAGATCGGGAAGCGACGGGAGGCGAGGAGCAGGCATGGCAAGAACGGCGAGAGACCAGGAAGAGCGAATTCGCGAACGCAACAGACGGCTGATCTTGAAGGCTGGAATAGACGTCTTCTCACGCAAGGGCTTCGATGGGACGCGCATTGCGGAAATCGCGGAAAAGTCCGGCCTACCCAAGGCGAACGTCTATTACTACTTTTCCTCCAAGGAGGAGATTTATACCGCCATCGTCGCCCATCTGATCGAAAGCTGGGACGATGCACTCAAGCCGATAACTGCCGAAAGCGAACCTGCTGACGCGTTCAGAAACTACGTGCGGGCGAAGTTGGAATATACGCGCAGGAATGCCGCAGAATCCCGCCTGTTCGCCAGTGAGATTATCCATGGCGCGCGTTTTCTGAAGAAAAAGGATCGCGAACATATGCGCCAGGTCACGGATCGGCATGTCGAGGTCGTGGACGGATGGATAGCCGCTGGGAAGATGATGCCGACCGACGCTCGGCATCTGTTTATCATGCTATGGGCCGCAACGCAGTTCTATAGCGACTTCGAGCCGCTGGCATGTGACGCTTTGCGCAAAAGTCGCCTCAAGGCGGAGGATTACGACAAGGCAGCAGAAACCGTTATTGAAACCCTTCTCTGCGGCATATTGCCAAAGGCATGATTGGCAAAGCGAGAACTTTGCGAAGGACTGAGCAACGCTCAGACGATCTATTGTTCGTCTTGATAAATCCGATCGTGTCATGAGTTTCTCAAGCTGCGATGCTGAACCACCCACGCTTGGGAGAAAAGAAGGACTTCAGTGTCTTTCTATATTTGACTCGTAATCTGCCAACGCCCCCTGAACTGCAGCGTTCTTGGCATAGCGCTTCAGGAGACGCGCCAACGCGGCGTCGGTGCCGGTGCAAAGCCGGCGTACCTCCTTGTCGATCTGAGCCTGACGGCCCGCATCAGGCGAGGCTTCGCCACGGAAATGGTCGCAGTCGTTCCGCCGGGTGATAAAGGCTTTGACCTCCGCCGGAAGGGCTGGACCGTTTGACGGGATGCTTTGAGCCCGGGAAAAGGCCGGCAAGATTGTGAGCGACAAGGCTGCGAGCAACAAAGGCCGGATGAGAGCTTGCGACATTATTCGATCTGCTCCTCAAGCTGTTTCGCGACCCCCTCGTGCAGGCGGGCGGAAGTCTGATTTCCCTGTTTGGCATATCGGCATCAACCTCGCGCGCTGCTCTGACAGCCGCTTCGAATGCATCCATCCTGACTTGAAACACAAGCTCCGCATCGTCACCGATGTCGCCATCCTTGAAGCGGCCGACGCGGTAACCCTCGTTGTCGATAACGCCGACCGCCGGAACGCCGACGCGCATCTCGCCATAAAAGGCGCGACCGGCGTGGTCGCCGTCGCGCCGCCTGAGCATTCCGAAGCCACTTGCCTTATTGACCGCGCATTCGCCGACCCAATAGGTTCGGCCGACGGTGAGCGATACCGGCGAGACCGATGCGCACGGATAATTCGGGTCCTTTAACCATTTCTGCCCGTTCGTCTGCCGCCGCGCCTGAAATGCGGTGACGCAAAGAAATGTTGTGGTCGCCAGAACAACGGCGCGCCATATGATCTGCATATCAAACCTCGGAAATGAAAGCTGTTTTCGCAAATTCCCAACCTATCTCCGATCAGGCGTCTCGGTGCCCGTCGCCGATCCGCGCCAATGCCGCTTAGCCGCGACGTGTAACAGAGCGCTATCGATCCTAATCGTTGCCAGATAAGTTGTAGTGCGCGCCTCGTTTTTTACAATCCGCCAGACGCGCGACAACCGATTTCCGAGAAACGAGGTAAGTACTGCTGCCCACCTCCTTCTGGCTCCGATGGAGTGGTTGGGCGCCCATACAGATCTTCCTTCCAAAGCGGATTGGGAATCTGAGCTGCGGTTCAGATGTTGAAACAGATGCGCGAGATGCCCCGCTCCGCGCCGGCGTCCGTACTGTAACTGTCAGGCGTGGTTATGGCTCAATAAGTCTGCTGCTGTGCCCAGGCAGGTGTCGGGCACTGAGCACGTTGAGTGCCCGAGCCATACCATAAACGGCGGAGTGACCGGAGCCCTTTAACTTTACGATGCCATGCCAGACTGGGCGCCGCGCTTAATCGTATTCGTTAAATGTTGGACGATGGCGGACACCAAAAAAGCGACGCCACCACAGCCGAGGCGGTTTCGATCGAGGGGATTACTGGAAGGGGCATCGTTATCATTATCTTTCGTGGTGTGTTATAGGCGATCGCAACCCGCAACAAATAGAACTTTGGATTTGGGCGCATAGTCTTCAGCATTTTAGGCGCCGAAGACTTGAATGGGCGAATTGCCAAAGGATCGTCGGCCTACCGGCGCGACAGCTGTTCTAAAATCGGGAATATCGCAGAGGGCTCGGGGCGCCGCGTATAGTCTGCGTTGACCTCAGCGTAGGCGATCGTACCATCTTGGGCGATCACGTATCGAGAGGGCATCGGCAGGGTCCAACTGTCCTCTCCGTTGAACTGCGTCAGGTCCGCACCGAGCGCCTTCTGGACCTCACGCAGGTAGGCCGGCAAAGTCCAGCGCACGCGGAACTGAGCGGCGATTTCCCCGCCATGGTCACCGAGGATCGGAAACCCCAGTCCGTTCTGCCGCTGTGATTTGCGGCTGTTGGGCGCCGTTTGCTGCGAGATCGCAACCAAGGTCGCGCCGCGCGCTTCGATTTCCGAACGGGCTTCTTCAAGCGCGCTCAGGTCGAAGTTGCAAAATGGACACCAGGCGCCGCGATAGAACGTGACCACAAGTGGTCCGTATTCGAGGAGCACCCGGGAAGAGACGAGTTTGCCATCAGGATCAGGAAGGATGAACTCTGGCGCAACGTCCCCAACTTTCAGTGCGCGGCTCTGCGCGCCGGACGAGATCAGTTCTTCGGTGGCACGGTGCAGTACCTCGACGGCCGCCGGCGGCGCGATGTTGTTATCAAACTCGAATTTTAACGCATCGAGCTTGCCTTGCAGCGGCAGGCCGGATTTCGCGATCGTGGCGAGGGTTTCCTGAAGGGTCATCAAAATTCTCCTGGTCCATCCAGCAATATCGCTGGCGTAATGCCTAAATGAACTATTCCTCATCCTTGCGGAAGGATGGCTGAGGCGATAGGATATATTCCTAATTAGAATATATGGTGTAATATGGATCGGTTGCATGCAATGGAGGTATTTGTCCGGGTCGTTGAGACAGGCTCCTTCTCGGCGGCTGCGCAGGATTTGCGGATTGGGCAGCCGGCTGTGTCGAAATTGGTTGCGGCATTGGAGGATCATCTCCAGGTTCGACTTCTCGTCCGCTCGACCCGCCAACTTCACCCAACGGAAGCTGGGCAGGCCTTCTATGAGCGCGCGCGCCGAACACTCGCGGAAGCCGATGAGGCTGAGACTGCTGCTCGTGGATTGAGCAAAGGGCTCGATGGGCGATTGCGCGTTTGCGCGTCCGTCACCTTCGCCAGATTACACATTGTCCCGAGGATCGGCGCATTCTTGGACGCGCATCCCAATCTTCGCGTCGATTTCGTCATGGATGACCGCTACATTGACTTAATGGGCGAGAATATTGACGTGGCCCTGCGTGCTGGCGAATTACCCGATTCCAGCCTTACCGCACGTAAACTTGCAAGCTGCGAACGCTTGGTCGTGGCAAGCCCGGCCTATCTCTCGCGAATGGGTATACCATCCGCTCCGGATGATCTCCTCGACCACACTGCAATTGTCTACACACAGGGCTTGGTGGCGGAGGAATGGCGTTTTCGTCGCGCAACTGAAGATACGTCCGTGCGCATTCCCACCCGGCTCTCATTCAGTGCAGCCGAGGGCGTTCGCGAGGCGGTAATCGCCGGTCTTGGCGTCGCGATCAGCGCACGCTGGATGATGGAACCAGAGCTTGCGAGCGGGAGCGTTGTTCCGGTGCTTGCTGACTGGAAGCTTCCGGGCGCTGACTTGTGGGCTCTCTATCCGAGTGGGAGACTGCCGACGGCGAAAGCACGCGCCTTCGTCAACTGGTTTGAGGAAAACTTCTCTGCGGTCTAACATCACCGCCGGTCCAGCAAGCTAGAACTTCTCCGACCATGGACGAACATCGATCTCGTGGGACCAGGCGCTGCGCGGCTGTCGATGTAGTTGCAGATAAAGCTCAGCGATCGCATCCGGTGCCAGGAGAGAATCCTCCCCGCGCTCCTCGACCAGATGCCGATAGCGTTCGGACTCGATTTGTCCATCAATAATAACGAATCCGACATGTATGCCTTGGGGTCCCAGCTCCCGAGCCATGCTCTGGGCGAGGGCGCGCAAGCCGAATTTCGGGACGGCCAGGTTGGCAAAGCCAGCGCTGCCTCGCAGCGCGGCGGTCGCACCGCTGAAGATGATTGTCCCGTGTCCCCGCTTGATCATACGACGTGCGGCCGCTTGCGCGACGAGCAAGCCCCCAAGGCAGCCGATGCGCCAGCATCGCTCAAAGTCGGCAGGATTGATGTCGAGGACGTTGGCCTTTTGAAAGGCGCCGGCGTTGAATACGACGAGATCTGGTTCTCCGAGGTCGCGACCGACATCATTGAAGACCCGGAGGACATCATCGCTCTTTGAAACGTCGGCAGCATAAGCGCGAATATCGTGAGCCCCTTCGGACTGAATTAGTGAATTCAGCTTCTCTTCGTTCCGAGCGACTACTGCGACCTGCATAGTCTCTATCGCGAAACGCTTTGCAAGCGCCCACCCAAGGCCGGGGCCAACGCCGAAGATGATCGCAGTTGCGCGCTCTGCCATCTGTGCCTCCTAAATTACTTGGTCCCCAAGCTGCGGACGATGCGGCGAATGTTGTTTCCTGACGCCGATAGCTGAAGCCTTACTTCTTCCATGATCCAGACTTGATTAAAACCCAGAAGACCATCGCATGAGAGATAATCACCACGGTGTAGAACGTGTAGATATACCAGAAGGTGGCCAGGTTGAAGCTTGGAACGTTCAGCTGCAAGACACCGCGTACACCATTTAGTAGATCGACAAATCCCTATATATTGGTCCCCCGTACGAGCAAAACGGCGCCGCGAATTGCTCCGCAGAGCGACCAGGGAGGCGAGAGCCAGCGCCGCTTCCAACAGATCACCGCAAGCCGCACTGGAAAGGAGCTCGTTGGGCAGTTTCGGATCGACCATGCCATAGCCAACAAGGTCATTCCCACTTAGCGGGGCATTGCACCCAGAGCAGCGGAATTAGAGCAAAATTGCGACGTAGATTGGCCAGTGTTGGCCATACGTGCCATGCCGCGAGGACGGCAAAGACGACGCAATTCACCAGAAGCTGCAACCAGAATATTGCAACGCTACCCATTTTGATTGACCTTGATCTGCGTTCAAGGCAGCTGCCAGCAGCGCGGCCATCACATCGCCAGTTCAGTTTCCTTGATGTTCGCGATTGGACCGAGGATCGTGGGATCGAACTCCTCCAGGGCGATGTTGTTGGACCAGCGTTTAGGCAGGTCGGGATTTGCCAGCGCTCCCCGCGCTATCGTGATGACATCGGCGCCGTCGTTAAGCGCAGCCACGGCCTGCTCAACATTGTGCAGACTGCCATTGGCAAAGATCGCTGCTTTGGGTGCGTATCGCTTGGCGAGGCGCATCAATGATGGGCCACCCTCGGCGAACGCAGGCTTGTAGGCCTCGAACTCGGTAACATGGATGAAGTCGGCGCCAGCATCGGCGAGGCTGCCGAAGACGATTTCGGCGTCGCTCTCCGCACCCGCCCACTTATGATGATAATCGTTAACCTTGCCTTGCGAGATCCGGACGCCGACAGGGACATTGGCGCCGACCTCCGCACGAACCGCCTTGAACGTTTCTAGAATCAATCGCATGCGGTTCTCAGTGGCACCGCCCCAGCGATCCATTCTCGTGTTGGCGTAGTCGGTCAAAAACTGGTCGAGCAGGTAGCCGTTGGCGCCGTGGATTTCGATGGCGTCAAACCCGGCGACTTCGATCGCCCGTGCGGCTGAGCCGGCAAAACCAGCGATGGCATCGGCGATCTGCTCCTCCGTCATCGTGCTGGGCAAAACGTAGCGGTCCCTGCCGTGATAAAACGTCATCTGCTCGCCCTTGGGTTGGATTGGAGACGGCCCGACCGTGGTGTCTCGAAAGCGATTGCCCTGGCTGATTGCGCCGGCGTGCATTAACTGGGCGATAGCGAGCGCTCCATGTGCCTTGATGCCGTTGACGACCGGCTTCCAGGCGCTGGCTTGGGCCTCGTCAGTCATGCCCGGCTGATGGATGTAACCCTGCGAGAAAGCCTGGTCGGTGTAGATGCCTTCCGTGGTCACCGCGCCGAAACCGCCCCGCGCGAAGCGCTCGTAGTAGCGGGTCATCGTCTCGGTTGCCCGGCCGTCCTCGGTCGCGGTGATACGTGTCATCGGCGCGACCGAGAGGCGGTTCTTCACAGGATGGCCGTTTATAACGATCGGCGCGAAAAGCGTGCTAGTATCAATGTTTATCATCCAAACCTCCAGAGCATAAAATCGGCCGTACTCAGCATGAATGTCAGAGATAATCGGCTGCTGGCTCTAGAAATAGCTTTTGAATGCCGAGGGGAGAAGATGGGATTGACGCTAAGCAGTATATCGCCTAGCGTTAAAATATGGACCTAGCGGACGTAACTCTCTTTCGTGTCATCGCGTCCGTCGGCAGCCTGTCGGCCGCGGCTCGTCAGTTGGGTCTTACACCAATGCTAGTCAGCCGCAGGTTAGCAGGCCTTGAAGCCGAGTTGGGCGCGCGCTTGTTCCACCGAACAACGCGATCCCTTTCGCTAACGCCTGAGGGCGAGGCCTTTTTGCCCCATGCCATTGCACTCATCGAAGCTCGCGATTCAGCATTTGAGTCGGTGTCCTCCGGCCGCTCAGGCCTCTCAGGCGTGTTGAAAATTACGGCTCCAAACGTTATCGGCCACTCCATCGTTGTTCCCGTCGTGGCCGATTTGATCGCCGGCAATCCCGGGCTACACGTCGACCTGACTCTCAGCGACGGTGTTATCGACATTGCGACGACGGGTCTGGACGTTGCCGTTCGCGTCGCGCTAATGAAGCCTTCCGACATGGTTGCGACGAAAGTGGCCGACAATCCCTATACCCTTTGCGCGTCAGCCGATTACATCAACCGCCATGGAAGACCATCGACGACAGGCGACCTGGTGGCGCACCCGTGCATCAAACTACACGCGATGGACACTTGGCCGTTTATGCTTGGTAGCGAACTTCATCGCGTTCGTGTAAGCGGTCCGTTTTCAGCTAGTTCGGTCGATGCAGTTCGGGCAGCGTGCGTCGCGGGTGTCGGTATTGCCATGATGACCTACTGGGACGTCCACAAACTGATCGAACGCGGAGAATTGCAGAGCATCGTCCTTTCTGACGTCGAACCGGTCGGAATTGGTATCTGGGCGGTTTTCCCTACTCGTACCCGCGTGCCCGCCCGGGTGCGAGTTTTCATTGATGCGCTGCGGGAGCGGTTGCTCACGGATATTCAACCAAGGCGTCTGACGGCCGCAATTCCTTGATTGCGCATCAATTAAGGCCTGTCGTGGCGATGTCACCTCAACTTAAATTCGGATAGACGGGAGACGGCTCTGGGGATTGGTCTCAGGGCATGGCGTCGGCCGTAGCGGCCCCACTGTGCGATCGCCTGGATGCGGTGAACGCGGTTTTGCAATGCGGAGGGTTTGAGCGCGGTGGGACAAAGAGGTTACGGACAGCGGAAAAGACAGAGACGAAACCGCTGAAGGCCTTCTGGTGATAGGAGGCCTTGCATTATCCGCTCCCGTTTTCGCAGCGGCACATGTGAATTCTCAGCCCGGTGTTCAGACCCTCGCGGGATCGGTGTTCAACGTGCGGGATGGCCTGGCGCGGGCTGCTCCATAGGAGCGCAATAGAGAGATCGAGATCGTCCCATCATTCGGCATCGTCGTCGATGCGAGCGAGGCTGTACTCGCGACCATTGCTGCGGGCGCGGGTATCGGAATGGCGACGAGCTTTATGGCCGCTGTATGGGTGAGGTGTGGAGCGTTGGTCTCGATGCTCGCGGACTGTGCCGTAGATCGACACAACATCACGGCGCTGTGGCCCGAAGCCGCCGATCC
The DNA here is from genome assembly GCF_012641385.1 of Rhizobium sp. P28RR-XV. Lineage (NCBI taxonomy): Bacteria > Pseudomonadati > Pseudomonadota > Alphaproteobacteria > Hyphomicrobiales > Rhizobiaceae > Rhizobium > Rhizobium sp. P28RR-XV. The sequence continues at coordinate 221,974 of NZ_JABAIG010000007.1, read as the reverse complement.
AGCCCGGCCGTTTGCGCCTTTCTCGACACCTTGACCGAATTACCCTGACGGTCACGGGCGAAACCGCTTGTGCGAAGCTCTTATACGTCCGCCCTCATGGGACCCTACCTCATGTGGCATCGCTACTTCCGTATGAAGTCAGAGTGTCTCAATAAGATGAAAACAGCGCCGTCCCTGCTGACCCCTCTCGCTAATTTGATCTTCAAGCAAATTGTCTTGGATCAAACGAGCGCCTACGCATCTCACTGCATTCAGTGGAGACCGTCTCGATGGCCAGAAGTCTTTTGTTATGCCTTTTGATATTGATGGTGTTGCCGCTCCATCTTTTCGCCGCAGTTGCTTGTGGCGGGCCGACCCCGTGTCGGGTTCTAGATGGGAACTATCGGATCGAGCTGCCGAAAGACGGCGACATTCGCGGTGCTTATGTCTTTTTCCATGGATACAAAAGCTCAGCTGAATTGCAGATGCAACAACGCCCACTCGTCGATACGACGCTGTCGCATCACCTTGCATATATTGCCGTGGATGGCATCGATGGCAGTTGGGCGTTTCCCCACAGCGCCCGCCCAGGACGAGATGAAAAGACATTCATCGCCAGCGTCTTCGACGATCTGCGACAACGCTACGGGTTCACGCCTGATAAAACGATTGTCGGAGGCTTTTCCATAGGCGCTTCGATGGCGTGGTACACGGCATGCCAACAGGGTGATAAAGCTGCCGCGATGGTGACCTTCTCTGGCGTTTTCTGGGATCCCCTTCCAAGGGCTGACGATTGCATCGCGGACATTCCACCAATCATCCATTTTCATGGAACGGCGGATCAGACCTTTCCGCTTGCCGGGCGCTCCATTGGCGCAAACTTTCACCAGGGCAACGCCTATGACAGCATGGCTATCCTGCGTGCGCGCGCAAAATGTGACGTGAAGGATGCAAAGGCGATCACGCTAGACGGAATCAAGTGCGACGATGTGCCTGGCTGCATCCGGGGCGACAGCATCATGTGTATCCATGCCGGCGGCCACGAGGCACCTGCCGACATGCTCGATGCCGGTCTGACGGCGATCGGCTTTCCGCGATGACCCTCTTTCCGAAAATTAGCTGATGATCCTTGTAACAACCGGGCGGCATCTTGCGAACTAATGATCAGCAAGGTGTTCGGCCTTGGCAAGATCTGACCGAGAGGTTCGGCCTAGAGGTTACAAAGGAACTTGATCATGATGCATTCTATCGTTTGTCCCAGCATGGGCCACGCCATCGTACATCATTTCGGGGAAGGCGCCGCCGCATGGGGGCAAGTGATCACACCGAGCATCGCTCACCTGGTTCAATCCCAACGCGAGATTCCTATCTATTTTTCCCGCGTCCGCCCTGGAATTGTTTTCGAGGTCGAGACGGGCATCGCCATGCTGCCCCACGTCATGGATGCATCGACACTGCGGCTTCATATTGGAACGACGGCTTTTCGCCATGCCACCGGCCGACCGGATGCCACCGTCGAGACCTTTATTCGCCTCAATGTTGACGGCGACTGCACCCTCAAGTTCTGGGGGCGCGCATCAGCGGAGGGATCGACTGGACAGGAACCTTCCGGCAAACCCGAAATGGCCTCCACCATTCCTGTCGTCTTCAGCGTGACATTTTGGGAGATTTCGCGGGCAGGCGATGCCCGTTTCGATCAGCTGCAGCGTGAGTCTACCGCGAAGGATCAGGAAATTCAGCAGCTTCGAGCTCAGGTCGTGCTTGCGATGTGCTCGCAGTGAGCTTCTGCACAGGGACGCACAAAATCGTGAAGGCTGTGACCTGTAACGTCTTTCCGGCCATCTGCGTATCGGGGCTGTTCGTCAACTTAAGAGGAAAAGACCATGACCTTGTTCATCCCGCGTATCGTGCCTCTCGCGGCGGCAGCCGTCCTCGCGCTGTCTTCGGCGTCGATCGCTTTCGCCGATGAAATCTTCACAACCGATGGCATTGCCATCAACGGCTACGACGTTGTCGCATATTTCACCGACCATAAGCCGGTAAAGGGCGCGCGAGAGTTCTCGACCTCTTACAAGGGCGCGACCTTCTATTTCGCGTCCGCTGCACATCGCGATGCCTTTGCAAAGAACCCGGGACACTATGCTCCGCAATATGGTGGATACTGTGCCTTCGGGACCGCCGAGGGGCACAAGGCGCCCACCCAGCCGCAAGCTTTCACCGTCGTCAATGACAAGCTCTATCTCAATTACAACGACGAGGTCGCAAAGACTTGGCGGTCCGATATTGGCGGTTACATCAAAAAGGCAAATGCCAATTGGGATGCTGTAAGGACCCAGCCTGCTCCATGACTGACGCGGTCACCAAGCATCGCTCGTCCGCGATCGCGGGCGGGCAGAACATCACCAATTTCAGGTCCCAAGCCATGATTGCTGCACCTCGTATTTCCCATGACCATCCGAACCGACTTCACGATTGTCAAAGATCGATTGTCACTGATCTTGACAACCTGATCGATCGGGCAACCGTTGCGGGCTGGAGCAGGCGGGAGGTCGTCATGGTCCGTGCCGACCTGTTGGATGCCGAACCAGAAGACGCAGGTGGCTTGCTTCGCACAATGGTCGACTAGTTGGCCAGCCGTCGCGCCGCGTGGCGTAGCGGCCTGGCGTTTTTAATGTTTCCACGTTCTGCGAGCAAAGCATGCGCTTCCCGACCTTTGTCTTCTTATTCATCTTTGCCGTCAGCCCGGTACTCGCGGCCGAGACGCCGCTTGCGATGAACGACGCATTCAAGTTTTCAGTGGATCGCACGTCGTCCGGATCGATCCGTCTGCTATGGCGGATGCCGCCAGGATATTATCTCTACCGACAATATCTCTCAGCCAAGACCGCAGGTGGCGCTTCTGTTCCGCTCGTAACTCCGCCCGGAGCGGAAAAGAATGACCCGAATTTCGGCACATCTGAGGTTTATTTCGATCACACCGATGCGGAGCTCGGTCCCGTGAGCTCGCCCGTGACTGTCACCTACCAGGGGTGCCAGGAGCATGGTCTCTGCTATCCTCCAGCTCGGCGCATCATCGATCCGACAACGCTTGCGGTTTCCGAACAGCCGGTCTTTTCACCACCGATGGGCGGACAATCAGCATGGTCCAATCCGACAACGGCTGACAGCGCTACTGATGCGCCAACCTCCGTGAATGCCAGATCGGCAGTGGCTGCGGCAAATGAGGACGATATCGTCGGTGGTTTCCTGTCGCGTGGGGGCGTCCCGCTTCTCCTTGCCGCTTTCGTTGGGTTTGGCTTTCTCTTGGCGTTTACCCCGTGTGTTTTCCCGCTTTATCCGATTTTGGCGGCCACACTCGCGCGCGAAGGAGAAAGGCTGACTGCGCAGCGCGGTTTCGTCCTGTCTGCAAGCTATGCAATCGCGCTCGCCTCGGCGTTTGCGATTTTTGGCGCGGCGGCTGCCTGGACGGGAGAGAACCTGCAGATCGCCCTTCAATCGCCGATAACGATCGCCGCCGTGGCGTGCATATTTGCTCTTCTGGCGTTGTCTATGTTCGGTATGTTCGAACTCCAACTGCCTTCGGCCTGGGTGAAGGGTCTCAGCCGGTTTGATAAGAAGCGAGGCGGCTCGGTTGGTTCGGCCGCGATACTCGGATTTTCCTCCGCCTTCATCATCGGTCCCTGCGTGACAGCGCCGCTCGCGGGTGCGTTACTGTATGTCGCTCGAACGGGAGATATCGTTCTCGGGGCGGCGACGCTCTTCGCCCTCGGTCTCGGCAAGGGCATCCCGCTGGTGATTTTCGGAACAGCTGGCGCTCAGGCTTTGCCGCGAGCTGGCGCTTGGATGACTTCGGTCAAGCATGTGTTCGGCTTCATGTTTTTCGCCTTTTCGATCTGGATGGCGCAACCCGTGTTGCCGCAATGGCTACCTCTTGCTCTCTGGGCTATCTGGACCATGGCGATCGCTGTTTTCTTGGGCGCATTTGACGTCGCGAAAGGCCGCACGACCCCAATTCGTATGGGCTTGCAGTCACTGGGGTTGCTTGCGGCCGTCTATGCGGTGGTGCTGCTTGTCGGCTTTGCTGCAGGTTCCGTCGATCCGCTACGTCCGCTTGATGGCTTCGCCGGCGTGCGTGCCGCCTCGCGGGCGGACCCAGAAGCCCAAATGTCGTCACTCGCATCGAACTCGCAGCTCGCCATCCAACTCAATGCAGCGCGTTCGGCTGGCAAGGCGAGCCTCGTCTATTTTACTGCCGATTGGTGTGTGAGCTGCCGCTCGATCGATCGCAATGTTTTCTCCAGGCCGGACGTCGCCGATGCGCTGACGCCGCTGAAGACATTCAAGGTCGATCTGACCGATATCAGTCCTGAACGGCGTGAGTTGATGCGCGAACTGAACGTCGTAGGGCCGCCGACAATGATCTTCTTTCCGGCCGATGGCGGACACACTGTCGGACGGTTGATTGGTGAGTTCGGCGCAGACGAAGTCTTGAAAGCAGCTTTGGCCGCAAGAGCCGATCCCTAGGCCCAAGACGGCATTATTCAAAAATAGGAAAACGATATGTTCATTCGCAGGCAATTTCTTTCTGTCGCCGCCGGGGGTGTCGTTGCTGCTGCTTTGGCTCCTCGGCTGAGCCTTGCCCAACAGTTGACGCAGGACGATGTTTTCCGCGATCCAGATGCTCCGGTTCTTGGCAACCCCCATGGCGACGTAACCATCGTCGAGTTTTTTGACTATCAATGCCCCTATTGCAAGAAAAGCTATCGAGACGTGGAATCGGTCGTTGCCGAAGATGGCAATGTCAGGTTGATCATGAAGGACTGGCCGGTCTTCGGCGACGTTTCCGTATTCGCGTCGCAGGCGGTTCTTGGCGCGAACGAGATCGGCGCCTACAGGAAAGCCATGGATGCATTGATGGCAACGCCCGCATCGCTCAGTGAAGATGACGTCAAAAGACTTCTGACGTCAGCTGGTCTTGATCTTTCCGAGATCGCTGAGGCCGTGCAGCGCAATGACAGGAAGATTTCAGATCTCCTTACCCGCAATTACAATCAGGCCCTGGCTTTTCATTTTGCCGGTACGCCGTCCTTTGTGATCGGAAAGAGCACTTTTTCGGGCGTGCTCGGGAAGGAGCAACTGATTGAAGCCATACGACAAGCGCGTGCCGTCTAGGAAATGGCTTCGCACTTGACCGCCGGTCTGGTGAGAGTGGGAAGGATCTCACCCACATCAGTCGCGTCTTCGCCATAAATGTTGGCGTCTGACAAGCTTTTGCCCATCGGAAGATCCGTCTCCACAGATGGGCTCTACCTTCTTCGAGAACCGGTGGAGGCAGCGTATCTATTCGTTTTCCCCTCGGACCTCGATCTCCTCGAGTTCCGCGAGAACATCGAGGCGGTCCTGGTCAACATGAGGGGGAGGTCGTCGGAACTGGACCGGCGTGGCGGACATTTTCAATGGGTTGCCGAGCAGCCTCACGTCACCGAGCCTATCGGCCCTCATGGTGACGACCATGTCACGGGCAAGCGTGTGCGGATCGCTCAGGACCTGACCGATATCGGCCACTTTTCCGGCAGGAACCTCTGCCGCAAGGATCTTCTCGACCCATCCGTCGGCGGTGCCGTGTGCGAGCGCGCTGGAGATCAACGCGTCAAGCGCATCGATATTGACAACCCGGTCGCGGTTACGGCGGAAACGCAAATCGTTAGATAGCTCCGGCCTGCCGATCGCTACGGCAAAACGCTGGAATTGCTGATCGTTCCCGACGGCCACGGCAATCTCTCCATCGGCCGTAGCAAACGTCTGATAAGGTGCAATGTTGGGATGCCGGTTGCCGATACGCCCTGGCACCCTGCCGGACACGAGGTGGTTGGTTCCGGCATTGATAAGCCATGCCACCTGCGTGTCATAGAGAGCGAGATCTATGTATTGCCCTTCGCCAGTGCTGTCGCGATGACGCAGGGCGGCAAGAATACCGACGGTCGCGTACATGCCGCACATGACGTCGGCGATCCCGAGACCAACTTTGACGGGACGGCCGCCGTTGGTATCGCTGTCGCCTGTGATGCTCATGATCCCGCCCATCGCCTGGATCAGAAAGTCATAACCTGTGCGATCGGCATAAGGCCCAGACTGGCCAAAGCCGGAAATCGCGCACCAGACGATATCCGGTTTAATCTTGCTGATATCCAGGTAGCCGAGGCCGCGGCGGGCGAGGTCCCCCGGCTTGTAATTTTCGATCACCACGTCGGATATCGCCGCCAACCGTTTGACGAGAGAGATCCCGTCCTCACTTGCAAGATCGATGGCGATCGATCGCTTGTTGCGGTTGGCAGAAAGAAAATAGGCGCTGAGATCACTGTCGCTGCCGTCGGCGTTCGGGACAAAAGGCGGACCCCAGCCACGCGTGTCGTCGCCGGCGCCCGGCCGCTCGACCTTGATGACATCCGCTCCGAGATCGGCGAGAAGCTGTGTCGCTGTCGGACCGGCGAGGATCCGTGAGAGATCGAGGATGCGAAGACCCTGGAGGCTGGCGGGTTTTTGATGATCGGACATCGATGCCTCACGATTTCCAGGGAGAGGACTTGAACCAGCGGACGAGATAGGCCGTACCGATCAGGGTCGCGAACCCGAACAGATTCCCGACGGCCTCTGCGGCGGTCGTGCGACCGGCGTGATCCAGTGCGATACCGATCGGCTGAGCGATCAGCATGCCCGTGATGAAAACCGCGAGCGATTGCTGACCGACGACGGTCAGGACCTGGACGACCCGTCCCCGCAGCCGCGATCCATTCTCGCCGACCAGATGGACGGCGATGTAACACAGTGCCATGAAATGGACGAAGCGCAGCGGGCCGAAGTCGGTTTTGTCGGTCAGCGGCGCGATCCGTGCGGCTGCCTGTTGGAAGAACGGATGGAGTTCCTGGAAGCGAACCCATGCAAAAGGTACAGTCAGGATAACGACAGCAATTGCGAGCGTCATCAGTCGGCGGTCATAGCCAGGCGCCGGCAGGACGCCTCGCATCAAGAAGAAACCGGTGAAGAATAAAAACTGCCAGCCGAACGGATTGAAGAACCATGGCCGATCCGACCACGGTTCAGCCGGCAGACGCGTCAGGCCGAATTGTGTAGCAACCCATAAGGCCGTCATCGGAAAAAACGGCAGATAGCGGCCGGCTATCGAACTGAAGATCATCAACGGCATCAGCGCCAGGATGACGATATACATCGGCAGGATATCGAAATAGTTCGGCACGTAGGTCAGCGTCAGCAAGCCGACCAGCAGGTGACCCGGATCCTTCATGAACGGCACGAGGTTCAGGCTGTCGACATAAGTGACGCCGTCATAGCGGGTTCCTGCTACCACCATGGCGGCTGCGACCACGATGAAGACCAGGATGTGTGCCCAAAAAATTTGCCATACGCGTTGAGCAACGCGCGCAATCAGCGCAATCGCGCCGTTGCGGTCATAGGTAGAGCCGAAAGCGATGGCGGAAGCCATGCCCGACTGGAAGACGAACATCTCTGTGGCGTCGGAGAAACCGAAGCGGGCGGGAATCCAGAGGGCCCATCCGTCACTCGGTATATGCGCAAGCAGGATGATGAGCATGCCGACGCCACGAAAGAAGTCGAGGCGCGGATCGCGAGGACGCTTCACTTTTTGTCCGGCTGGCGTTACCGCCGACGTGGCATCAGAAAGCGCCATCATAGGCGCTGGCATCAAACCTGCAGGCGATGAGGCTGAAGCTCTTGCGTCTGCCGGCAGCCTCAAGTTCGTTACGGAAGTCATAGATCGTCTCCACATTCACGCCGTAGCCACCGAACCCAAACGCTACGGTGGCAAAATCTGTCTCACCGAGGGTGACCCCCGCTGGCGCTAGGCCGGCGGATGCCTGTTTCATGGCGATCAGTGCGAGGCTGCGATCCTGGAACAGGACGATCGCCAGCGGGAGGCCGAGATCCCGAACGGTCGCAAGTTCGCCAATACCCATCTCCAGACCACCATCACCCATGACCGCAAACACCCGCCGCGAACGGTCGGCGACCTTTGCGCCGATCGCCAGCGGTAAAGCCGCGTTCATCGTGCAGAACCCGGCCGACTGCAGGAGGGAGAGCGGTGTTGCCGCGCGCCATTTTTGCGAGAGCAGAATACGGTGGGCGCCGCTGTCGACCGTAACAAGGCCATCTGTCCCCGCCGCTTCATTCAGGTGGTCGACAATGGCGTGCGGGCCCCACGCATGCCTGGTTGAAAAGACGCGATCAAGCTCGGCTTTCGCTTCAGCCGGTTCACCGCCGGCCCAGGCTTTGCGCTCCACCAGCGAACCATTGAGCGCTTGTAATATGCTGCGAGGTTCGGCAGAGATCCACGTTCCAGCATGATGCATCCCGTGGTCGCGGGGGGCTTTGGAAATATCGATGAGCTTCGTCTGGTCGGCCACGAAATCGAGCCAGCCGAGCCGCATCTCGATTGGATCATAGCCGAAGGCGAGCACCAGATCCGCCCTCTCGAACAAGGGAAGCAGGACGTGGTCGGCAAGCGGCGACAGGCCGGCGCTACCAAGGGACAGCGGGTGGTCTTCGGGAATGATGCCCTTCGCCTTATAGGTCGTAATGAGGGGCGCTCCAATCGTCTCGGCCAGGTGTTGCAGAGACGGCCCCGCGTTGCTGCGTACCGCCTCCAGGCCAGCGATGATCAACGGCCGGTCGGCCGTACGGAGGCGTTCCGAGAGAGCGCGAACAGCCGGATCCGTCACTGAAGCACTTGCTGCAAACCGCTTCGGAGGGATGGCTACAGAGACATTCGGAGCGATCATTGCTGCAACCGAGGGCGAAAGATCCAGATGCACCGGGCCCATCGGCTCCGCCGTTGCGATCGCGACAGCGCGTGCGACGGTGGAAGCAACGCTTTCAGGTTCGACTTCGAAAGAGGCCTTGACCAGCGGACGCAGGAGCTGGGCATGGTCGATCACCTGATGAGTATAGCGTGCCCGGGTGGCGCGATCGACGACACCGGAAATGACAATCAGCGGAACACGTTCCTGAAGCGCATCGGCAATGCCGTTGACTGCGTTTGCAAGTCCGGGACCGACGGTCGTCACCAGCAGTTCGGGATTGCCGCTGATGGTGCTGGCACCGGCTGCCATGATAGCGGCTGATGTTTCGTGACGTGTCAGGTTAAAAGCGATGCCGGTGGCCTGCAGAGCGTCCATCAGAGTGACGACCTCTCCGCCCGGCACGCCGAAGGCGTGGCGAACCTGATGTCCATGCAGTGTCAGTGCAACGATATCCGCGACGCGTGTGGGGTTTTCTGTTTCAGACATTGCAAACAGCCATTTCGATTGGAGGATGCTTTCGGTCAGAGGCCTGTCCGGTGGATGGTAAGACCGGACAGGCCTCCTCTGCGACACTTGTCAACGTTCCGTCAGGCGGACGACGGACGCGACGACGGTGCCGAACAGTATATGGCCGATCAGTGAGGCCCAGGTCAGCGTGATGAAGCCGAGAAATGCAGGCAATCCGGCGAAGAGATGAGCCATCACATAAAGTGCAAACACCCAGAGGCCCGTACCGAATCCGATACCCGTCAGAAGCACCGGCAGTCTCGGAAAAATCAATCTCTGCAGTGGACGAGCGATGAACAGATAGCCGATCGGGTATAAGATGATGCCGACGACGGCGTGAATCAATTCTGCCAGCAGCAGGTTGTTGAAGCCGAAGACCGATTGCACCAGTGCAGCGGGTTCGAGCGGTCCGCCGACCCAAAGCGGCGTGATGATGCGGGCCCAGATCTCCCAGGTGATATCGGCGGCAAGTCCCGACAATACGATTGTTCGGGCGAGGGTCGGTTGGATGTCGGGGAAGACATTCGCCTTCTGCATTCCCATCATGGACATTGAAGTTCTCCTTATTCCACAGATGATCTCAGGCCGACAGGCGCATGCCGACGGAGCGTTCGATCGATTTGAAAAGCTGGTCGTCGGCCTTCAGCCGCTGGCGGATCTGGCCGATTCGATAGACCGCGGCACCATCGCCGCCCGCACCCACCGCCTTTGCCAGGGCCAGGACGAAAAAGTCACGCTGGGCATTGCTGCCGCCGATCTTGGGCAGATTGGCGACCATCCGGTCGATCATCCTTTGATCGGCAGGCGCGTCGAGACCGGCCAGCACGCGCGCCATCGGAACGCCGATCTCGGCTGCGATATGGGCCTGATCGTCGAAGCCGAGCGCCTTGGCGTCAATCTGAGCCACAAGTTCGGCGACGCCCTCGAGGTCGCCAACCGCTACCAGCGCAGCCAGGTTATGAAGTGCCGCAAAAATGAGCGTCGTGTCACTCGTGCGCCGGCGGGCAATCTCCGCAACATCCGCCCAGCGATTCCCGACATGCACACCCGATTGCTCAAGGCGCCATAGGAGGGAAATCGCATTGGCCATATCGCGAAAGTCATCTGTCTGTTGCGGACGGACTTCGTCGTCGTAGAGTGCCAGTACACGGTCGTGGTCTCCGCGCTCGAGGTGTAGCAAGCCAAGATGCCAGGCCATGTGAAACGAGAAATTGTTGCAGCGCGACCAGCTCTTGCGGCTGCCTTCGAGCCAGTCGATCCCTTGCTTCGCGTCGCCCTTCATCTCGAAGACGTGGGAGACGGCATGCAATCCCCAGGCATCGTCAGGCTGCAGCGCAACGGCGCGTTGGCCGATCCGCAATGCTTCGCCATAGCGCCCGTGTTCTTCCAGCGAGAACGCATGGCAGCCAAGGACAAACCCTGCCGCATTGCTTGCCGTATCGATATGCCGCGCGGCGCGCGCACTCGCAGCGAGCATACCGGCAGCATCGCCGACCATGAACCGCAGCGCATGGGCGAGCTTGAAAGGAAGGAAGGTCGCAGGGCGGTCTTCGAAGCCGGCATCCAGAATACGGGCGGCCTGTGCGAAAAGGCCAGCCTCCGCCGCCTCAAGCGCTGCAATCAGGATGCGCTCATCGGTCGTTCCACCGTTGTTCTTCAGCAGCGCGGTCCGTGCGTCGCCCAAGGCACCAGCGGCAACCGTCGTAAGTTCGGAGCGGGCTAGGATCAGGTTTGCAAATCCCTTCAGCGCATGACCGGCGACATGGTGCGGATCGGCCGCAAGCGTCGCCTGAAGTGCCGCACCGGTGTTGGGCCTGTGCGCCGCAATTCCGAACACGGCGCTTTCAAACGCGCGCTGTGCTTCCATGCTGTCCGTGCTGGTTACAAGGTCGTATGCATCGCGTCTCATGCTATTCTCCTTCAGGAGGGCCTTTCAGTTCGGATTGGGAAAACCAGAAGCTCAGGTCCGACAAGGGCCTTTACGGTGGTGGGGCCGGGTTCGTTACATCGGCCGACACTTTTTTCGCTACCGCAGCAAATCACCTTCGGATTCAATGACGCTGGAAAAATTTTAAAACATCCGTAACAAAATGAATGTCTAGTTCGTATAAATGCGGTTATGATTTCCGATCGGTAGAGCGAAAAGGGGCACGCCAATGGGAGAAGCATCAAGAAACAAGTTTGTCGTGATGGTGACCGGTGCCGCCGGCAATCTCGGCGGCGCGGTTGTTGCGGAGTTCCTTGATACCGGTGCAAAGGTGGCAGCTGTCGAACGACATTTGCTTGATCAAGATAGGCGAGCAAGTTGGCAGAAGGGCGAAATCCTGGACCTTGAGGGTATCGACCTCACGGACCTCTCCGCCTGTCAGGACGCTGTTCGGCGGACGCTTGATGCCTTTGGCCGCCTCGATGCGCTCGTCAACACGGTTGGCGGCTTCCAGACCGGACCGGTCGAGGAGCAGGGCCTCGACCAATGGGACCACATGTTCCAGATGAATGCTCGGACCGCCTACGCAATCAGTGCCGCAGCTCTGAAGCCCATGCAGGACGCAGGTTACGGCCGTATCGTCCACATCGCGGCCGCACCCGGGTTGAAGGCGGGTGCCAGCCAGGCAGCGTACGCCGCGTCGAAGAGTGCCGTCATCCGCCTCACGGAGGCAATCGCCGCGGAAAACCGTGATCGGCGCATCACCGCAAATTGCATCCTGCCTGGCACGATCGACACGCCACAAAATCGAGCGGCGATGCCGAACGCAAAGACAGACGCCTGGGTTCAACCGGCCGATATTGCCAAGCTTATTGGTTTTCTTGTCTCGCCAGCAGGCGGCATCGTCACAGGCGCGGCGATCCCGGCAATGGGACGCGTGTGAGGGACTATGCTCAATTCATCCGATCCGATTGCTGCAGCGCTGTCGCTATGGGCCGGGGTCGGGCTTGTCGTCGCTGCTGCGTTTCTGCTTTACGGCTTCGACAAGGTCGATCCGGGCGCTCATGATGCCTATGCGGTGAGGCCCCTTCTCATTCCCGGCCTCGTTCTCCTTTGGCCGCTCGTCATCTGGCGTTGGCTGAGCCTCGTGAGGGGAGGACGGTAAGATGCAGCGTCGCCATCGTCGCGCCCATGCCGCGATCTGGGCTGGACTTGCAGTGGCTCTACCACTGTTTCTTGCCATCATCTTTGCAAGTGCGCCGAAACTGCCGGCCGACGCGCCGGCAATCCGTCTCGACGGCAAGGTTGCGGGCGGAGGGCAGCCATGAGCGTGTCCTACAAGCCAGTCATCTGGAACCGGACCAAAATGATCTACGATGGCGTGCTGCTCGCCGGCATCGTGATCTACATCCTAACTTTCCTGAAGGCCGGCCCGTTGCTTTCACTAGCGCTGCGCGATATCGATCTCCCGACGCAGAGGATGCGCGCTTTCGGTTCGCTGGCGCTGCTGATGCTTACAATCGTGCTGGCGATCGGGCCGCTCGCCCGCATCGATACGCGCTTCATTCCGCTGCTTTACAACAGGCGCCACTTCGGCGTGATGACGGCGATCGTTGCGGCAACGCACGCCTATTACGTTTTCGGCTGGTATTTTTCCTACAGCCCAACCCCGCAACTGACGGCGCTCTTTACAAGTAATACTAGTTTTACAAGCATCGTCGGCTTTCCGTTCGAGCTGTTTGGCGTCTTCGCGCTCGTCGTTTTGGCTGTTCTCGCGGCCACCAGCCATGACTTCTGGCTTTCCTTTCTGACGCCGCCCATATGGAAGGCCATCCACATGAGCGTCTATTTCGCTTATGCCGCAATCGTCTGCCATGTGGCGCTCGGCGCGCTGCTCGATCGTCACGATCTTGCCCTCGGCTTGCTACTGATTGGCGGCTTGGCGCTGCTTTGCACGCTACATCTGATCGCCGGGCGCCGAGAGACGGCAGCAGATGCGGCCGCCTCCGCCAAGGCGCCGGAGGAGCCCTGGATCATCGTTGGCGATCTTTCCGAGATCGCCGAGGGCAGGGCGATCATTGGCGCTTCTCCCGGCGGTGAACGGATCGCGGTCTTTCGCTCAAAGGGCAGTTTGTCCGCCGTATCGAATGTCTGCTCGCACCAAAACGGGCCGATCGGCGAGGGCAAGGTCATTGCCGGTTTCATCACATGTCCATGGCACGGCTATCAGTATCGGCTTGAGGATGGCTGTTCACCGCCGCCGTTCCGGGAGCGTATCCGCAAATATCGTGTGCAAATGCAGGGTTCGAGCGTCCTCGTCGATCCTGAGCCCCTGCCGCTTGGAACGAAGATGGAGCCGTTTCGTATTCCCGCGGAGTTGCTTGCCGCGGTTGCTGGCTCAGCCAAGTTAGGTGGACAGTGATGCTAGGACCTAGGGAACGAGGATTTTTCGTCGGGTACTTCAAGAAGGTGCCGTCCGATGTGCGAGCGCTGATGATCGGCTTCATGGTATTCTTTCTCGCCGGCATGGCATCAGCATCGGTGTTTTTGTCTCTTAATACCGAAAGTCCCGGCGCGGGAAGCTATGCCGACGAGCTACACGGCGAGCACTTGACTGGCACGATGGAGGTCGAACCTTATCCGATATTGCGCGTGCCTGGAAATGGTACGACACCTGCGCGCGCCATTATGCTGGCAGGGTCCGGCAAATTTGGCGTCGATGACCGAGCGTTGCCACTTGCGGGCAAAGCGGCAAGGGTTGGCGGCATCTTCGTCAAGCGCGGAGATCTCGAAATGCTTCTCGTGGGCGGGGGAGATGAATTGAAGGCCGCTGACCCGCAAAGTCCCGCAGCGCCTGCGATTTCGGCCCCGCAGGATCTCGGACGATGGCGGCTGACCGGCGAGATCTGTGACGGGAAATGCGGAGGCGGGGCAATGAAGCCCGGAACGGGCCTCGCGCACAAGGCCTGCGCCAATCTTTGCATTTCCGGCGGCGTTCCGCCGGTCTTCGTCTCCACCGCACCGGTCGACGGCCGTGTTTTCTTCATGCTCGCGTCGAAAGATGGTGGCCCTATGCCGGCAGGGCTACTCGACAAGACGAGTGTACCGGTTGTGCTTGAAGGTCGCGTCGAGCGTCGGGACGATCTCTTCATCTTCAGAGTCGATCGCTTTGCGAACGGAACGGGCGCATGACGGTGCCTGTCCAGGGCATGTGGCGTCATCTGTTTGGCCTTTTGGTGGCTGCCATCGCCATCGCCGTCATCGTGCTCATCTGGGAGTATGCGCTCGAGTATCTCGACGGGACACCATTCGAGGAATTGCGATACGCAATCTTCGGCGCCGTGGTGATTGGACTTCTTTCGGGCCTGAACGCCCTCATGACGAAGCTGATGTGAGCCTCCAAAAGGATCAGTATGACTGTTCCATTGCCGAGCGATGTGAGATGCAACCCGATTGCGTGACATTCCCGCCGAACATCTATCACGCTTGCGGTGTCCTGCCATTATGCTCTCCACCGAACGTGAGACGTCCGATTATCTGGTCGAGGTGACGTGAAAATGCGCGTTGGCCCATGCCGACATATACTCTGATGAGATGCCGCGCCACCGGCTTTCCAACCATCCGCACCTTAATGAAGCCGGTTCTATGGAACTGTCGGTCAAAGCCATGGATCGGCCGACGCCCATTTGTCGATGAGAAGGGACAGTTCGACTCCGTTGTGATGGCATAGACGGAATACGACGAACCCTGGCCCGCCGCGGGTCGCGTTGGCCCACCGACTGTAGAATTGGGATTCTTGGCTTTGAGTTACCCAAAAACGCGATGTGCTGTAACGTTTTGCGCTGTGGCGGCGAATATGGGATGTCCCATCTTTCGTCGCTCACTGGCAAACGAAAGATCTTCAAGAGGACTTTCCGAAACGCAAATCTGGAATACGCCCATGAAAACAACAGCCGACGAGACGAGACGAGATATTGACGAGGACATCATCCGCGAGCGGGCTTATCTGCTGTGGCTTGAGGATGGACAGCCGGAAGGACGAGCCGACGAGCATTGGCACAAGGCGCGTGCCGATGCGCTTGGATCGATTTCCAAAACCGATCCCATTACGACCGGGGCGGATGCAACGAACTAGTAATTCTTTCGGGGGACAGTTTCCCTGACCCCCGAATTGACATGGGACCACCATGGCCTCAACGATCTCATCGATCTTCGAAACCAGCGAAGGCAGGCGCCTGCGCGAAATAGCGACCGGCGTCGGCTGGCGCCGGTGGGGCCCCTATCTCGCGGAGCGGCAGTGGGGCACCGTCCGGGAAGACTATAGCGCCAATGGTGATGCGTGGAACGCGCTGACCTTTGATCATGCACGTAGCCGCGCCTATCGCTGGGGCGAAGACGGAATCGCCGGCTTTTGTGACCAGAGCATGCGATGGTGCCTCGGATTGGCGATGTGGAACGGCCAGGATAAGGTTCTCAAGGAGCGGCTGTTCGGTCTCAGCAACGAACAGGGCAATCATGGGGAGGACGTCAAGGAAGTCTATCACTATCTCGACGCGACCCCGACACATTCCTATCAGAAGATGGTCTATCGCTACCCCCAAGGGGCGTTTCCCTATGAGGAACTGATCCGAGTCAACGGACAGCGTTCCAGGTGGGACGCGGAGTATGAACTCGGCGACACCGGTATTTTTGCCGATGGGCGCTTTTTTGACGTCACGGTCGAGTACGCCAAGGCATCACCGGATGACATCTTGATGCGGGTATCGGTCAAGAATGCTGCACCACACGCCGCACGTATCCACGTCTTGCCGCATGTCTGGGCGAGAAACACATGGTCGTGGAAACCGGGCAGCGAACGGCCGATCCTCAAGGCGACCGCATCCGGGGACGTGCTGGCGTGTCGGGCAGGCAAGAAGACGTGGCGCTGGAGCAGCGACAGTACCGCGGAGTTGCTGTTTTGTGAAAACGAAACAAACGCGCCTCTTTTGTTCGGTTCGGCGGGTCTGGGCCTATTCAAGGATGGCATCAACGACTACGTCGTCAACGCAACGAAGACCGCCGTCAGCGTCGATGGGCTCGGGACGAAAGCAGCGGCTCATATTATTCTCGACCTGCCACCTCTTGGAAGTCGCGAGATCCGGATGCGCTGGCGCCCGGACGGCGTTGCAAGCGAACCTTTCGAAGACTTCAATGCGATCTTCAACCAGCGTATCGTGGAGGCAAATGAATTTTACGAGGTCGTTCAGGTAGGTATCCGTGATGCGGATGCGCGCGGAATCCATCGGCAGGCGCTCGCAGGCATGCTGTGGTCAAAGCAGGTTTACTATTTTGACGTCCCGATCTGGCTGGCGGGGGATCCGGCTCAGCCAACGCCGCCAATCCAGCGGCTGAAGGGCCGAAATGCCGACTGGCGCCATCTCAACAATGCCGATGTCATTTCCATGCCAGATACATGGGAATATCCTTGGTATGCGGCCTGGGACCTTGCATTCCACTGCGTATCTCTCGCTCTTGTCGATCCGGGTTTTGCGAAAGACCAGCTGGTTCTTTTTACTCGCGAATGGTTCATGCATCCGAACGGGCAGCTTCCTGCCTATGAATGGGAGTTCGGTGACGTCAATCCGCCGGTTCATGCGTGGGCAGCTTTGAAGGTCTATCAGGCGGATCGCAGCCTTACCGGTATTGCTGATACGGCTTTTCTCAAAAGAATATTTCACAAGCTGATGCTGAACTTTACTTGGTGGGTCAATCGCAAGGACAGTGGGGGCCGGAATATCTTTCAGGGAGGCTTTCTCGGCCTCGACAACATCAGCCCGTTCAATCGCTCGGAGATCCTGCCGGACGGTGCCTCGATCGACCAGGCGGATGGCACCGCCTGGATGGCAATGTATGCGCTCAACCTGATGCGCATTGCACTTGAATTGTCGATGACAGATCCGGTGTATGAGGATGTCGCGACAAAGTTCTTCGAGCATTTCCTCTCGATCGCCGGCGCAATGGCTGACGTGGCAGGCAGCGGGCAAAGCCTCTGGCACGAGGCCGACGGCTTCTTCTACGACACTTTGCATACGAGAGGGGGCGAAATCCAGGCGATCCCAGTGAGGTCGATGGTTGGCCTGATCCCCATCTTTGCAGTCGAGGTTCTCGATCAGGCAATGCTCGACAAGGTTCCGGAATTTTCAAAACGTCTGCGTTGGCTTCTGCAGCATCGACCACAGCTTGCAAACCTTGTTCCCAAGTGGACCGAACCTGGATCCGGGGAACGCGCCCTCCTTTCGTTGCTGCATGGCGATCGCTTGAGAGATTTGCTTCGCCGAATGCTCGATCCGGAGGAATTTCTATCGGATTTTGGCGTGCGATCCATGTCGAAGGCCCATCTTAAGGCTCCTTGCGATCTCGTATTTGCCGGTATGCGCTTCGACGCGACCTATACGCCCGGAGAGTCCCTGACCGGACTTTTCGGAGGCAATTCGAATTGGAGGGGACCGATCTGGATGCCGGTCAATTTTTTGCTGATCGACTCCTTGCAAAAGCTTCACACCTACTTCGGCGACGACTACCGTGTGGAATGCCCTGTCGGTTCGGGTGTGATGCTCAGTCTTGCCGGCGTCGCCGACGAGCTGAGTCGGCGCCTGCAACGGCTCTTCATTGCAGACGCCAAAGGACGCCGCGCCTCGCTGACGTCGGATTCGGTGATTGACGACAATCTGTTGTTCCACGAATACTTCCACGGCGATACCGGCAAGGGCCTTGGCGCCGCACATCAGACGGGCTGGACTGCGCTTATCGCGAACCTCATCCAGCGGTAATGTCACCTTAGACCGTGTGAGCGACCGCATATCGCGAAGTCGTTTTGGCCGCCGCCTTGTTATAGCCGGTCGTCAACGGAGCCAAATCGTTATCAGATCGGGCACCCCTGCTCGAGGGGGAATCCCGGGAGGCCATGGCTTCGTCTTCACGTGCTGGGAATCAATATTGGTCTTGGCGATTTCGTTGAGATAATTCGTCCAGATTCAAAGCGACATGAAGGAGGATTTCGATAATCTCGCCATCACTGTAGCCGGCGCCACGTCTATGCAGAGAGGTCCTCGACATGGCCGCGCTCGCGTGCCACCTCAGTGGCAAAGCGCCCCGCCGTATCGGTGCCGGGATGGTTCGAAGCACCATTTGGGTTGGCAGCGTTTTCGGCTTCGTCGAGCTTGGCAAGGTTCTTGCCGAGGTAGTGATGGGCTGAAAGGCAATAGTCGTACCCTTGATCTGCGCGACGACAAGCGCGATGCGTTCGTGGGTCGGTTCTGCAAGCTTGCTCTTGGCCAGCGTGTTAGAGAGGTTCAGATATCCTTCGGGAGCGGCCGGATAGGCGCAATTCACGGAGCTAATCTCTTGATAATTCAGAGAATGGGATTGTGATTCGAAATCATGAAGGCGTGTGCGGACGGCGGAGCGACGATCCGGGCGCAGGGAAGGCGACGAATTCCGATTATTTCTGCGAGCGACTGTAACGAAACTAGTTCTGCCAGCGAAGACGCACGAGGATCGATCTAGTCGCTCGGGGACATTTGATGACGGCAGAACATTTGCAACAGGACTTCTCAAAGGCGCGTGAATTCCTGAATGAAGCTATGAAATTCCACGCCTCCGGCGATCTCGAACCTGCGGAGCAGTATTATGTCGAAGTGTTGAAGCAAAGCTACCGGATCCCGGACATCTTACCATTGCTTGCGGGGGTGGTAGGCGCGCGTGGAAAGTACGAGGCCGCGATTGCATATTGGAGCGACCTGTTGCGGATTCGTCCCGACCACCCGGTCGCGCTTCTCGAAAAAGGCGCTCTTCACCTGAAAGTGGGGCAGGCGGCTGAGGCAGTGAGCTGTTTTGAAGCTGCAACGCTGGGCTCCCCGGATAATATGCTCGCACTCAACAATCTCGCGGTCGCGCTTACCCAAGCCAATCGCCAACATGATGCTCTGGAGAAGTTCCGCGCCCTGGTGCAACATCAACCGAGCAACGTCTTGGCGCAACACCAGCTTCGTCGCTTGACGTCCCGCATCGTGCCGTTCTGGCATATTCCGATGCTGAACGATGCTCCCCGGAACGATGCGTTCGAAGCGGCTATTGCCAAAGCGATCGCCGATCGGGGGCCGGATGCGCAAATTCTTGATATCGGGACCGGCAGTGGGCTGCTGTCGATGATGGCGGCGAGAGCAGGGGCAAAGCATGTCGTCACCTGTGAGGTTGTCCCGATTATCGCCGAAACGGCCAGAAAAGTTGTAGAGCAAAATGGCCTTTCCGATCGCGTCGTCGTGGTCAACAAAAGTTCTTCCGAACTTGTTGTCGGCACGGATATGGACTGCCGGGCCGACATCCTCGTATCGGAAATCCTGTCGAGTGATCTTCTCGCAGAGGATGTTGTCGAGACCTTCGAGGACGCACATAAGCGGTTGATCAACGCGGATGCGATTATCATTCCGCGAGGCGCGACCGCGGTCGGTTGCCTCGTGGAAAGCGAGATTTTAAGCAAATACGCATTTGTCGACGAAGTTTCTGGCTTTGACGTCTCCGCTTTTTCATCGCTCGCGCCGAATAAGCTTCCAATCCACGGAACGATGACCGAATGGAAGCGTCTGTCGCACGATATTGATTTGCAGACCATCGACCTAACCGTCCCGATTCACGCCGGGGAATATCGCGTCATCGACATTCCCGTCACATCGAACGGAATGGCCGCCGGCATCGTGCAATGGCTGAAGATCGATCTTGCAGAAGGAATCGAATTCACCAACCATCCAGACGACTATTCAGACGGTGGATGGCTGCAGGTCCTGCATCCATTTCCAGCGCCGATCTCAGTCGTGCAGGGGACGACATTCAAGGTCGTTGTCGGTCATGACCGTAACAGCCTGATCGTGATGGCGGCGCCGCTACTGGCTGATAGCGTTTCAAACTCATTTTCGTGAGAGGGAAATCGGTGCGACAAGGGATCAAGGCATTCGTCTTCGACGCATATGGTACGCTTTACGACATCAGATCGGTTGAGCAAACGGTAGAGGCCGCGTTTCCGGGCTACGGGAGCCTAATCACCGCCGTCTGGCGAATGAAACAGCTGGAATACACATGGCTCACGTCGATGATGGGCAAGTACGAGGACTTCTGGGTTCTGACGAAGCGTGCTCTCGACTATACGCTTCGTTCGCTCCATCTGGACGCGACGGCACATCGTGTCGAGTGCATAGCCGCTGCCTATTTCCACCTGCGGCCTTATGATGACGCGCGACATTGTCTCGATGGGCTGATTTCGCACAAGCGCGCAATATTGTCGAACGGTAGTCCCGCGATGCTTGCCGAACTTGTAAAATTCTCCGGGTTCGATCAGTGTTTCGATCGCGTGCTAAGCGTCGACACCAAACAAGCGTTCAAGCCGGCTCCAGACGCCTATGGCTTGGTCGGTGAGACGTTCGGCGTAAGGCCCAACGAGGTCGTCTTCGTGTCTTCGAACGGCTTCGATATTTGCGGGGCGAAGAGTTTTGGGTTCACGGTTATTCGTGTCGCGCGTTCGGGAGATCGCGACAAGGCCATGCGCCGGCGGGTCGACGAGCGCGCTCTATTCGACCTTCTGCGCGGTCGGGCCGAGACCTTGAATTACACTGCGGATTTAACCGTGCGCTCGCTGGCGGAAATTCCGCACATCTTTGAAAGCCCGGGGGCATGACGCCTAATGTATCTCTATGTGAAAGCGGTTCATGTCTTTGCCGTCGTTCTCCTCATCAGCGGAATGCTTGCCATGGCATTTGCACTGCGGATCCTCGCGATCATGCCGGGCGACATGGCCGCCCGGCGATTCGGCGAATACCTTCTGCGGTGGGACGGCCTGGTAACGACGCCGGCACTCGCGGTGGTTTGGATGGCAGGTTTGACGATGGCATTCGGTGCGGGTTGGACCGGTTCATCCTGGCTCTTGCTCAAGTTGGTTCCCGCTGCGTTTCTAACCGGCATGCACCTTTTCCAAGGATCGGCCTTGAAGCGGTTTCTCCAGAGCCGACGATCAATCGCGCTCTACCGGAGGGCGCCAATTGCAATCCTTCTGGCCTTTGCGGTGGTCGACTGGCTAGCGATCGCCAAGCCCTTTTGATGAGGCAGCCGACCGCGCGGTGGCGAAGATAGATCGAACGCGGCGCATAAAGAGTGACAAACACAGGAGACGCAAATGATCCGCTTTTATTTTCATCCCACACCCAATCCCGCTAAAGTCGCGCTCTTTCTTGAAGAGGCGGGGCTGGCTTACGAGACGGTGCCCGTCGATACCAGCAAGGGAGAGCAGCATCAGCCGGCGTTTCGGTCGATCAATCCCAACGGCAAGGTGCCGGCGATTATCGATACAGACGGACCTAGTGGCAATGAGACCCGGGTTTTTGATTCGACGGCAATCCTTGTTTACCTCGCTGAGAAGACCGGTCAGTTTTTGGGTTCGCCGGAAGACCGGCCAGAACTGCTCTCCTGGCTGATGTTTCTAGCGACTGGCCTCGGGCCCTTTTCCGGTCAGGCGGTGCATTTCCAGCATTCTGCACCAGAAGGGCTCGACTATGCGGTCAACCGTTATCGGCGTGAGGCGGAACGCCACTATCAGGTGTTGAATGACCATCTGGAAGGACGGTCCTTTTTGGTCGGTAGTGGATATACGATTGCCGACATGTCGGCTTGGGGATGGCTGGACCGGGCGTCGAGGGTGCTTAAGGGGACGGAAGATCCTTTTGCGACATATCCGAACCTGAAACGCCTCTTTAGCACAGTCGACGCGCGTCCAGCGGTCGCTCGCGCTCGCGCGGTGGGAAAGGATCATGCATTCAAGCGGATAAACGACGAGGAAACGAGAAGAGCTCTCTTTCCGTCGAATTATCCGCCCACAGTATAAGCGACGCGGGGATTGCCGGATCGGAAACTGAGGATTTAGCCTTGCCGACATGCGCGCCAGATCGTCAGAAGGTCACGATCACGGTGGAGGAGCTGCTTGCAATCGCCTCCAATGTCGACACGAAGTCTGAGATAAAGCTGGAGGCACCCGCTCCTAGCGAGCCATGATACTCCCACCAAGTCGCCCGGCCGGTCGCTCGCTCTTTTTCTGTTCCGGCGGCCGGCCTTTCAAGTGTGTCTGGTCACTCCGTCAGTCAGTGATCGCCGACAGGATCGGGCCACCTTCGGGGCGCTGTACGAGTACCGCGGTTTTCAATCTCGCGACCTTGTTGGGCAGGGAGAATGAGGTCTTGCTGCCGTCCCATGTGCCCAACCGATCCAGTCGACGGACCACATGCGTATGCTGCAATGTTGCTCCCTCGTTTTCTCCTCGCGCGATCGGCACGGCCTCGACCTGGGGATCATATCGCACCAGCCAGACGTCGGCATTTGCGTGTTCAGCGCCCGCACCGATTTCGATGTGATCTCCGCTGAACGCCAGAGCCGGGCCTTTCAGAGGAGCTGCTTGGGCAAGAAGTTTTTCAACTTCGGACAGATCATTTCCGACCACCGTGGACGCACCGTTGACGACCATCTGCGGCGTAAAAGGACCGGCTTGTTTCAAGGCGGGCTCGTAGGCGACTTGACGCTCGGTAAATTCAGGTCTCCCGTAAGTATCTTTCCATCCGAGATAGTCCCAGTAGGTTACCGAGAAGCTCAAAGCGAGCACATCCTTCCGGTTGCTCATCTTGATCAGGTTGGCGTTTGCTGGAGGACAAGACGAACAGCCCTGGCTGGTGAAGAGTTCGACGACTTTCGGCTGCAAGTCAGCCGCCGCAACCGGAGTTGCCGCAACGGCCGTTAACAAGGACATGAGGATCGATCCGCCGATCCTGCCGGGTTTATCCATGGTGATGCTCCTAACCGAGGCCGCACCAGGCAATCCGGGCGGTCTAAAGGGAGTTCGCTCGAGCCAGCGATAAAGTTACAGCGTCACATCTTCGTGATCCGTCAAATCGCGATGACAAAACAGTGATTGGCTCCATCGTAACGACTGGGCAACCGCCTGCGTATGTGTTGGGTCATCACAATTTTCTATGGGAGAGACCATGATTCCGTTCCGATCCATCGTTCTGGGCACGACGACAGCGATCTGTGCCGCGTTGGCCATGCCAGCCTTCGCCGAACCAGTCTCCTTCAATGCGAAGGATGGTGTGAAAATATATGGCGAATTCCAGCGCCCCGAGGGTAAGCCGAGGGCTACCATTCTGCTGTTCCATATGGCAGGGTCCAACAGACAGGAGTATGCACCCCTGGCGCCTGTTCTCAATAGGGCGGGGTTCGCCACGCTTGCGATCGACCAGCGCTCTGGTGGCGATCTTTGGGGCAGTGTCAATCAGACCGCAGCCAAAACAAAGGCTGGCGCCGGATACGCGGACGCTTTGCCGGATCTGGAGGCAGCCATAGCCTATGGCAATGCGCAACATTCCGGTCCCATTGCTCTCTGGGGATCAAGTTATTCCTCGGCATTGGTGTTCGTCGCTGCTGCAAGGCATCCCGAGGTAAAGGCATTGCTTGCATTTTCGCCGGGCGAATACATATCGGGCTATTCCATCGAGAAAGAAGCCGCAAAGCTCTCCATTCCGGTTTTCATCACGTCCGCGCCGGACAATGATGAGATTTTAAGCGCGAAAGCGCTGGCGCGGGCTGTACCGGATCATAGAGCGGTTCAATATGTTCCGCACAACGGCGTCCACGGATCATCGACGCTTAGGATCGACAAAGATCCACAGGGTGCCTCCGAAAACTGGAAGCATGTGATGGCCTTTCTCGATGGTGCCTTCCCGCGTCGTTGATCGACCCCGCGTCCCCACGATACCAAGCCGGGCGGGCACCCGGCTTCGCCGCGAGCGTCTCAGCCGGGTAACCGGTCGGCAAGGACTTGAGGCTGCCTGATGTCGAGCGGACCTTCGAATAGGTCGTCATACTTTGCCATGAGGGCAGCTGCGATCTGCCCGTTGAGATGTGCCTGGCGTCCCTCTTCGGCTTCGAAAGCGTCGAATATACCGAATGTCGAGGCGTCAAAGCGAACCGCAAACCACGCAACGGTCAGCGGCTCCTGCTGAAGGAGCGCCTGCACGCCTTTCAGAAACGCGGCGACCTCCTCTTCCTTTCCAGCTTTAGCCTTCAGCTGCACAAACAGAGCTACTTTGGTCATGGTCGTCTCCTCTTCTAGAGTGCAAAGTGGTCGCTGACCGCCTCTTCGAGCGCGGGTTTCATCGTCATAAAGCGTTCATCGATTGTCGCCGGATAGTCGCGATTGGCGGCAATCATCTTTGCGCGCGCTTCCCCTCCGCGGATCACCTCGAAGACGTTTGCCTCGATGCCATCGATCAGGGCATCGGCGACGGCGCTCGCCGGTTCTCGCGTGAAGCCAAGCTCCGACGCGGCTCTGGAGGTTCTCATCATCGGCGTATCGGTTGCGCCGGGATAGAGTGTCAGAACGTGGATCCCTTCGCCTTTCAATTCTCGCCGTAAAGCCTCGCCGAATCTTGAGAGCCCCGCTTTCGCGGCGGCATAGGCCGTATAGAACGGCGCGCCCACCAGAGCGATTCCGGAAGTCACATTGACGACAAGTCCATCGCCTGACGCACGCAAATGCGGAAGAGCGGCCTGCGTCAGCAGGATCGGCGCGACGAGATCAACCTCGACCATCGTCCTTATTTCCTCCTCGGCCATGTTTTCCAGACGCCCGGCCCGAACGCCGCCGGCGTTGTTCACCAGCACATCAAGTCCGTCGAGGATTTCCGTTGCCTCCTGCAGGGTCAGAGCCCGACCTTGTCGCGTCGCTGCATCCGCCACGAACCCTGTAGCGGGCAAACCGCCCGTTTGGAGGCTCCCGACCGCTTCCGCCAGCCGCTTCCCATTGCGGCCCGTGACAACAACCCTCGCGCCTTTTGCCAGCATGGCCCGCGCGATCGCCAAGCCGATGCCACTCGAGCCACCCGTGATCAGAACACGCTTTCCTTCGAGATTCATGCTCTTCGTCTCGTTCCCTCTTTGGATGCAGTTTGGGCTCACACGCCAGCCGCCACCAATGCGTCAACGATCGCCTCCGGAGACAGTCGCTTGCGCTGATCTGTTTCAGGGTTGGCAAGCCGCACACGGCCGTTGCGACCGATCACGAACGTCGCGGCTATCGGCAGCTCCCAGCTGTTATCGCCGTTGATGGCGGTGAGATCGACGCCGAACGACGGAAAGTCCAACACGAGGTCGTCAGATAGTTTGTAGACGAGCCCGAACTTCCTCGCGACCACATTTCCGGCGTCGCTGAGCACTTCGAATGTCAAATTATTCTTTTGCGCCATGATCAAGGACCCGTCCGGCTTCTGTGGCGAAATGGCAATAAGGTATCCACCTGCTTCAGAGATCGCCGGAAGCGCCCGTTCGTATGCTGCGAGCTGAATGTTACAATAGGGACACCAGGCACCACAGTAGAAGGACAAGACCACTGAGCCGCCGGCGAGCGTCTCCAGTAACGAGATCGTCTCGCCGGTGGCGCCGGGCAGGGCGAATTCAGGAGCAAGATCGCCGGGCTTCAGGACGCGATCGAACGGAAAGACCGCCGTCAGCTCATCGATCTTTGCATTCAGAAACGCCGCGGCACCGGCAGATGCCCCCGCCTCGAATTTTGCGTTAAAGTCAGCGAACTCCTGCTCCAGACCCATCACCGCTTACCCTTGTGAATTTTGGGCCGCAAGCCCATCGGAAACGCGCATCCGTGATCGGAGCATGATTGCGTTTTAAATCAATCGTTATAAAATGTATCTCCGAAAGTTCGCGGCTATGCTGCTGGCGTAATCAATTTTCCGAGAGACGATGCATGGCCCGGCCAAGAGAGTTCGATGAAGAAAAAGTGCTGGAGTTGGCAGTGGAGCAATTCTGGGAACGGGGGTACGAAGCGACATCGATCCGAGACCTTGCCGAGGCCATGGGGCTCACGACCGCCAGCGTCTACAACGCGTTCGGGGATAAGCGGGCCGTTTATCGACGGGCACTTGATTTCTATGTAGAGCGGAGTTTTGTCGATCGCGTCGGGCGGTTCGAAACGAAGTCCCCCCGCTTGGCGATCGACGCTTTTTTTTCCGAGATCATCGAACGATCCCTGAGCGATTCCAAGCGGAAGGGCTGCATGCTTGTCAATTCCGCCCTCGAAGTCGCGCCGCACGACGCCGAGTTTCAACGGGTGGTCGCGGACGTTCTCGTCCAGGTCGAGGGATTTTTCCTGCGCTGCGTTCAGAGGGGGCAGGAGGACGGAAGCATCGGTAACCGGCACCCCGCGACCAATCTCGCGCGCACGCTACTGGGAAGCCTGCTTGGCATCCGGGTTCTTGCGCGTACCCGGCCTGAAAAGGAATTGCTAGAGGGGCTGATCCAGCCCGTCTTCGCGCTGCTCGAACCCAATGCGACAAAGCAATTGGAAGCCGCTCGATCATGATTGAATGCCGCACTAGACGAGATCTCCCGCCCACAACTTTATCTCAACAGCGAAAAAATTCTGACATCTCCTGTAACGAATCCTGTCTGCTTTCCGAAAACGGGTATGTCGAATGAACAACTCGACGCGCGAAGATGAATGGGCCTCCTGGATGCGATCCGCAATCGCGGGCGACGGACGGGCCTACCATAAGCTGCTCACAGCGGTCACGCCCCATCTCCGTACGATGGCCCGCAGACGGTGCGAACGGTATGGCGCGTCGGCGAGCGAGGCGGAAGACGTGGTTCAGGAAGTATTGCTGGCAATACACCTCAAGCGAGGCACATGGGATCCGGCCCGGCCGCTTGGCCCATGGATGGCCGCTCTAGTGCGCAACAAGTTGATCGACAGCCTTCGTCGGAGAGGGCGACAAGCCAGCGTTCCGTTGGATGATGTGATCGCCATACTCGAAAGCGAGGAGCGGATGGATGCCGGCGACCGGATGGACGTCGAGCAGATTCTAGGGCGTCTGAAGGATCCTCAGCGGACGATCGTGCAATCGATATCAATCGAGGGCTCGAGCGTCCGCGAGACGGCGGAGCGTCTGAAGATGACGGAGGTAGCAGTGCGCGTGTCGCTCCATCGCGCGTTAAAAGCGTTGTCAGTGCTCTATTCGGAGCAAATGAAATGAAGACCGACAATCTCATTATGCTGATTGCGCAAGATGCACAGGTTCGCTCCAATCTCGACCATATGCTTCAGCAGGCAATAATTGCCGCGATCCTGATTGCAGCGATCGGCTTTTTTTCAGCCATCGGTTTCCGCCCTGACATCGACAACGCGATGGGCACCGGGCGCTTTCTGTTCAAGTTCGTAATCACCATTTCGCTGGCGACTAGCGGTGGATTGGTCATGTTCCGGATTGGCAAGCCAGGCGTTCCCTGGCAATCGGTGGCATGGAGTTTGCTGGTCCCCCTGGCTCTTGCGATCGGCGCAGCGGTCTTCGAGTTGTCGGTCATGCCGCCTGAGACTTGGGGTATACGCATGATCGGACATAATTCGAGGTTATGTCTGACGATTATCCCGTTGCTTTCGATCGGGCCTTTAGCATGCTTTTTGCTCGCGTTGCGCCATGGAGCTCCAGCAAAGCCTGCATTCGCTGGCGCAGTTGCGGGCTTGGCGTCCGCCGGAATCGCGGCAACGTTTTACGCTGCGAACTGCAACGACGACAGCCCGCTCTTTGTCCTGCTTTGGTATCCGATTGCCATTTGCGTTGTTACGGCCGCAGGTGCCCTGGCCGGGTGTCGTCTCCTTCGCTGGTAGGTTCTGCGAATGCGAATACCTTCCGTTTTTAGTGCGGCCGGAGACGGACAGTGGCGTATCAACGCCGTCCGATCCATTCTACGGCGACCGCCGCTGCGGCCATTACGCCAACTCTATCACAGGCTTGATCTTGTCGACCCGCTCAATTTTTTGACCTGGTTCGAATTCGCTCCCGCCCACGCGCCTGCATTTGATGTTTATCGCCCGTCTGCGTACAACGCAGGCGTGGCAACAAGCAAAGCGGGAAGTCGCGCTTCGCCCCTCGCGGGCCGACGTGTGAACAACCATTGAAACTGACTGATTTGATCCGGCAGAGGCCTATGAACAAAGACACAAACAAGCAATCGCTATCGAATTTTTGAATGCCATTCACGGCAAATCGTCAATATAGGACGTCACCGCGGATGCTTTCCTCAGCGAAAGGCATGTTCTTCGAAGATCGCGACGGCACCGCAGGTCTCTGGTGTGTCAATACTGGCCACGGACGAGACCGGATCGCGGAGGCGGTTTCGAGGGACATGATGAGAGGTGGATTGCCCGATGCCGTTGATGTTCTGCTGTTTGAACACCAAATGTGCGTTTATGGATGTTTGCGAGTTCGTTCTACGTGATCGGATTGGCGTATTGGGAAGTGACGGCGTGAAAACAGAAGACCTGATTACCTTGATGGCGCAAGACACGCGGCGGCCTGTCAATTTGTCTCTGCTCCTGGCGGGCGCGGTGTTGGGCGGCGCCGTGCTTGCTGCAATGGCATTCTTTGCAACCATTGGCTTTCGACACGACATTGCACAGGCTGTCGAGACGGTCCGGTTCATCTTCAAATTCGTGGTGACGCTAACCTTGCTGGCGACTGCAGTTTCGCTTTTGGGCGCAACCGTTCGACCCGGCAGGGATCCGGGCGCCCGCCGATGGGTCTTAGTGGCAGCACCAGCCCTGCTCTTGGCGGCAACCGCCATGGAGCTGAGCGTGACGCCGTCGCAATTATGGCTCGACAAGCTGGTCGGGCACAACGCGCTGCACTGCCTCACCATTATTCCGGCACTATCATTGTTACCTGGATTTTTGCTGTTCGTCGCCATGCGTCAAGGTGCGCCCGAACATCCAGGCCTCGCCGGTGCGTTGGCCGGCCTGATTTCAGTGGGAATAGCGGCCACCCTTTACGCCTCGAATTGTTTTGACGACAGCCCCTTGTTCGTCGTGATCTGGTACCCACTGGCGACGTTAATCGTGACCGCGGTCGGATATGTTGCGGGCAGGCGCTTTTTGCGCTGGTGAAGGACCGCCCTTCCTTCTCAAGCCGCACGCCGGCTTTTTGCCTTCTCGCGCATACGTGGCATCGGTCAAGAGAGAATTGAGCGAGAACGTCCTTAACGCTTTCGGCTTCTTGGGCAAGGTTGCGGCTTGCCTCTGTGGTCAGTCGAACCATGGTTTCGTTGTCTTGAATTACCGGGTCTAAGGCCCCACGGCGCTATCGATTTCCTGCAGGCCAGTTGATTGCTCACGAGCGGTCGCGACCATGGCCGTGACATGCTTATTAATTTCACGGACCTCGTGGACAGGATCGTTCAACGTAGCTCATCACAAACATGTGACCGAGGGACACGTAACGAAAGATCGAACGTTTGCGAACTCCTGATGCGTTCAAAAAGAGCGTCTACCAAACAGGAGAATTTCATGTCCGTTAAAACCGCGATTTCATCCGTTGTGCTCGCCGGCGCCGTTACCACTGCCCTTGCTTCAATCGTCAGTGCCGCTCCGCTCACCAAGGCTGAGGCCACCGCTGCAGTTGCTGCTCATAAGGAAAAATGCTTCGGCGTGGCCCTTAAGGGCCAGAACGATTGCGCTGCCGGTCCGGGAACGACCTGCCAGGGTACGTCTACGGTCGATTTCCAGGGCAATTCCTGGAAGTTCGTTCAAGGGGGCACCTGCACGTCGATCAAGTTGCCAAACGGTAAGCACGGCTCGTTGAAGGCGATTTAATTCGCGGGAGCCGCAACAAATTGGAAGCGGAGAAGAACAAATGCAGCAGACATACAGTGTCGTAAATTCGTCACCGCCAGAGGCACATCCTCTCCGCTTTCCACCCTATCCGATCGCAGGTTTGGCAGGGACCAGCTTCAAGCACGAACATTTCGCCGCGATCACCGAAGAAGGGCCGCATCGTGGTTTCTTCGAAGTTCACGCCGAAAACTACATGGGCGCAGGCGGGCCGCCACTGCGGATGCTCGAGCAGATCCGCCGGGACAATCCGGTGTCGCTTCACGGCGTCTGCATGTCTATCGGTGGACCTCAGCCACTCGACAAAGCACATCTTGACCGCTTCAAATCTCTCGTTGATCGCTACGAACCGGCCTTGGTGTCGGAACATCTGGCCTGGTCGACGCATCAGACGACATTTCTCAATGACCTCCTTCCTCTGCCTTATACCCCGGAGAGCTTGGCGCGGGTTTGTGAACACATTGAACAGGTGCAGGAAACCATCGGACGCCCGATCCTCCTGGAGAATCCTTCCACCTATGTGACGTTCCGCCAATCGACGATGAGTGAGACCGATTTCATCCACTCGATCGCCCGGCGCACCGGATGCGGTCTTCTCCTTGACGTCAA
Organism: Rhizobium sp. P28RR-XV; assembly: GCF_012641385.1. Taxonomy (NCBI): domain Bacteria; kingdom Pseudomonadati; phylum Pseudomonadota; class Alphaproteobacteria; order Hyphomicrobiales; family Rhizobiaceae; genus Rhizobium; species Rhizobium sp. P28RR-XV. The sequence goes on along the minus strand of NZ_JABAIG010000007.1, from coordinate 191,376 downwards.
CAATGTCTTCGTCTCGGCGACCAATCATGGTTATTCGGCATTAGATTATCTTTCGGATTTTCCGCTTGCCGCAGTCGGCGAGATCCATCTTGCCGGGCATGCCGAACAAGCCGACGACGAGGGCGATCTGCTCCTGATCGACAGCCATGACGGACCGGTCGCGGATGCCGTCTGGAAGCTTTATGAGATCGTGGTTGCTCGTTGCGGTCCAATCCCGACGCTTATCGAATGGGACAGCGATATTCCGGACTGGCCGGTGTTGCGCTCCGAGGCGCTCGCTGCACAGGCTATCCTCGACCGTGACGTCTCCATCGCCTTACCGGGTCGAAGCCATGCAGCAGCTTGAAACCACGTTCGAACGAACACAACCTCTCGGCTATGCTGCGGATTTCGCGCCGGCCTTGACGAACCCGGACGCAGAGACACCCCTAGGCATTGTCGGCCCGAACGGCAAGGGAGCGGTGAAGCGCTACAATGTTTATCGCAACAACGTTACCGTCAGCCTGATCGACGCGCTTTCAGGGATTTACCCTGCTGTCCAGCGCCTGACCGGTGTCGAATTCTTTCGGGCTATGGCGCGCTATCATTTGCGCGAGAGCCCGCCGACGTCACCCCTGCTCTTCGAATATGGCCGCGGTTTTCCAGCTTTCATCGAACGTTACGAATACGCCCGGTCGTTGCCTTGGCTGGCGGACGTTGCGAGGATCGAGCGGGCTTGGCTGGACGCTTACCATGCGCTGGATGTTCACATGCTTGCTGCCGACGCTCTCGGAGCCGTACCGCCGGAGCGTCTCGCCGAACTGGTTTTTACAGCTCATCCGGCGACAAGGATCGTTCGCTCGCACTATCGGGCGCTGACAATCTTTGCCGCCAACCGCAGTGATGATCTCGTCGGGCCGATCGAGGCAAACGAGCCGGAAGACACACTCATCACCCGGCCGGATATGGAGGTGATCGTGCGACACCTTCCTCCCGGCGGCGCGGAATTCCTGATCTTCCTCATTTCCGGCGAGCCTTTGGGCATCGCCGCCGCCAAGGCCATCGACGTCTGCCCATCCTTCGATATCGCGGTCAGTGTCGCGGGCATGATCGAAGCCGGCGTGTTTTCGGCCATCACTCTTGGAGACTTATGATGATATCGACCACCACACAGCAATCCTCCATCAAAGCGCGGTTACAGCCGGTCGTGACGCTCGTCGAGATGGCGCAAAACCTGGTTCGTATAATCGCGCAGCCGGCGCTCGTTCAAGCCGTTATGCGTGTCGCCCTCGCCGTACCCTTCTGGAAATCGGGCATTCTGAAATGGGACGGATTCTTGCAACTGAACGACACGGCCGTCACCCTCTTTACCGATGAATTCATGCTGCATCTGCCCGGCGGCCCATATCCCTACCCGGCACCGGTGACTACGGCCTTCCTCTCCGGTTCGGCGGAGATCACTTTTCCGATCCTGCTGGTTCTCGGCCTAGCTACCCGTTTCGCTGCGTCTGGCCTGCTGTTTATGACGCTCATCGTCGAACTCACCGTGCCGGATGGGTGGCCGATCCATATCACCTGGGCTGCGATGGCGTTCTCGCTTATGGCCTGGGGTCCGGGAAAGCTTTCTATCGATCATCTCATGGCGAAATGGTTCGTTTATAGAGTTTGATACTATCGGCCGGCAGTTGGTGCCTTTCTATAGCAATACTAATCTACCGGATCAGGTGTCTGCATTCGCAGTGAGGCCAGAAGGGGAGAATAGCCAGCCTACCAGCCCAGATCGTCCAGTGCCGGCAACCTAAGTTCCTCCTTCACCAACGGAATCCTTTACGCTGGCAGTATAGAAGGGCAGGGTCGTTGGTCCTATTCCTATCAAGGCGGGCATTGCCTCGCAGCAAACATTACCGTCTTCCTGGCACCCCAGTGGGGTTTGTTCTTCTTGCACGAGACGATCATCGCCTCGACCGGCTTAGGCAACTGGTTGGCATAACGCACGGGCCTTCGAGACCGGTCCGTATAGCGATCGAAGATCTTGTAACCGGTCTTGCGCGAGATGCCGAACTCCCGGCACACGTCGCTCATGCCTTCGCCCTCCAGCAGCCGGGCGACAAAACGCAGACGTTCCTCCAACACCGAGGTCTCTTTCCACGGCATCAACATCTCCCGCAAAAGGGAAAAGTGTTACCCATGTGTCCGGTACGAAACGTCACCTATCTCTCGGGTCATCTGGCAATTCGCACATAATTCCCAAGAAGCGGCGTACCGTCTGCTTGTGACGATTGGATCGCTCACATCGGTATAGCAACTGGGCGGCCCGAAGCTGGGTGTTGGAGGATGTGCATCTCAATGCCGTAAATCGCGCGTAGCGCTTCGGTGGTGAGGATGTCATCCGTCGGACCGTTTGCGATAATCCTGCCCGAATGCAGGGCGATGATGTGGTCACAGAAGCGGGCGGCGCTGTTGACGTCATGCAAAACGACCACCACGCCCAGACCCCTGGCGTGGCTGAGGCTTTGTACCAGTGACAGGACCTCGATCTGATGGGCGATGTCGAGTGCAGAGATCGGTTCGTCGAGGAGCAGGCATTCCGTGTCCTGGGCGATCAGCATGGCGAGCCAGACGCGCTGGCGTTCGCCACCAGAAAGTGTGTCGACGAGCCGATCGGCCATTCCGGCGACATCCGTGAGCTTCATAGCTTCCTGGACTTTTTCACGGTCAATCTGGCTGAAACGGCCGAGCGCCCCGTGCCATGGGTAACGTCCAAGCGCAACGAGTTCGCGCACCAGCATGCCGGTGGCAGCAGGTGTCGACTGGGGCAGATAGGCAACTTTGCGAGCAAAGGGGCGGTCGCCCCATTCGGACAGGGACATGCCCTCGAAGTGGATAGTGCCGCTGGTCGGGTTCTGCTGGCGAGCAAGCAGTTTCAAAAAAGTTGATTTACCGGAGCCGTTATGGCCGATGAGGCCGACGACTTTCCGGGGTGCCAGCGCCAGGGTGAGCGGGTGGAGCAACGTCCGGCCCGACACGGCAAAGCCGACCGCATCGAGTTGGAAGAGTGCTTCGTCATTCGCTGCTGGTCCGCTCACCGACGGCATGGCGGATGCTTCGTAGGCAGTCGTCGTCATCATTCGTGGTCCTTTGTCTTTCCGCAGCATTGACCCGCAGGCGGATTTCCAATGGTTGCATTTGATTCCGGCATGAGATCGACCTTGGTTGCCGCTGGTGTCGTCGCGTCATCGACCTTGTCTTCGCATGAGCCATAGAAAATACGGGCCGCCAATCAAACTGGTGACGATGCCGACCGGCAGCTGGTTCGGAAACAGCGCGATGCGCCCGATAAAGTCTGCGCCTGTGGTGATGGCGGCTCCGGCGAGAGCCGCGGCGATCATCTGCGGAAGCGCTCGCTGGAAGCCGAGCGTTCGCGCAATATGCGGGGCCATCAGGCCAACAAAGCTGAGAGGGCCGATGAGCAGGGTTGCGGCGGAAGCCGATATCGCCGAAAACAGGAGAAGTGCCGCCCGGCTGATCGATGTGCTGAGGCCGAGGCCCTTCGATGAAGCCTCGCCTAATGGCAGAAGGTCGAGCCAGCGGGTGAAGAGCGGTGTTATCACGAGGGCCACCGCAGCGACGGCGACGGCGATCGTCGCTTGCATCGGGGTTGTGCTGTATGTCGAGCCCACCATCCATTGTAAAACCCCGAAGATCTTTGGCAGTCCGGTACCGAGCAGGATCGCAATCAAAGCGGTGAAAGCGGTATTGATCGCAATGCCGAAAAGCAGCACGTGGTCTGGATTGTAGCGGCTTCGATACCCCATCAGGAGAACGGCGACCAAGCTGACGATAGCACCGGCAGCAGCGGCCCCCAGCTGTGAGATGGGCGTAAAACTCGGTGCAAGCAGTACGAGCAGGAGGATGCCGAGAGCGGCCCCAGTGCTGACGCCGATGACTTCAGGGCTTGCCATCGGATTGCTGGTCATGCGCTGGATGATCGTTCCCGAGAGCGCAAAGAGAATGCCAGCGGCGGCGGCGGCAGCGAGACGCGGAAGCCGCCAGATCAACAACGATTGCATCTGTGAAGGAGACACAAAGCTCCAGCCATTCAGCGATGGGCCGAGCGACAGGGAAACCCAGATCAGGGCGAGCAGCATGACCGTCGTGGTCGCCAGGTAGATGAGAGGACGATGGATGCGTTTCTCTGCGATTGGCGACGCCGGGGTATCCACGACCGGCAACCGTTTCAGGAAGATGACGATGAGCGGTGCACCGAGAAGGCCGGTCGCGGCACCGGCAGGGATTTCGCGTACGAAGCGCGCAGCCTGCTGCAGCGCTTCATCGGCGGCAAGCAGCAGAATCGCGCCGATCGCGACGCTGGCGATCATGCGCGGCTGCAGTCTGCGGGCACCTGCGGCACGAGCGATAAACGGCGCTGCAAATCCAACGAAGCCGATGACGCCGACGGCGCTGACAGTGAAGGCGGCGAGCAATACAGCAAGAATGATCGACAGCAGGCGCACGTGAAAAAGCGGTAGCCCGAGTGATCTGGCTCCTTCGTCGTTCAGCGACAGAAGTTCTAGAGGCCGGACCAAGAATGCAGCCCCGAGGCAGGCGCACAAAGTGTACGGGAGCAGGCGAGAAACCGCCGCCCAGTCGTTTTGCGTGAGCGAGCCGCTGGCCCAGACGAAGAGACCGGTCATTCCCATGCCATAGGACAGGCTGACTGCGGCCGACACGGCTCCGCAGACGAAGGTTATGACGAGACCGGCCAGGATCAAAGATACGGGCGAAAGGCGATGAGGCCATGCTATCAGGAAAACGAGTGCAAAGGCTGCCAACCCGCCAATGAGGGCCACCAGCTCGCGCGCTGACGCTGCCAGGGCGGGTGCCCACAAGGTTGCAAATGCAAGGGCGAGATAAGCCCCGGCTGAGACGCCGAGCGTCGAAGGATCGGCAAGGGGGGTGCGCAGTACCTGCTGGAAGATGATGCCCGACAGTCCTAGCGCCCCGCCGGCGGAAAGCGCGATAAGGAAACGCGGCAGAACGCTGTCATGAACCAGAACCTGTGCATAGGAATTGAGGTCGGGGTTGATAGCGACCTGCCACCAGTCATGTAAGGGCAAAAGCTCCGACAGCCGCATCGCGGCCGAAATGAGAGCGGCCAAAAACAGGCACAGCATGATCGCGGCTGGACCGATGCGACTCTTCTCTTGTGTCGGCATCATCGCGATCCCCCCTCATTGTCGCTCCACGCGACGGTGAGCAAGCGTGCGAAGCGGGATGCAGACGGCAAGCCACCAGAGCCCAGCACAGCGGGCAGGACGCGCAATCGCCCTTCGCGGACAAAGGGGAAGGTTTGCCATAAACGATTATTCCCCAATCGGCCCGCCATTCCCGGCGCGGCCGGACTGTCGAGCAGAACCATCGTGGCGTCGCCAAAGGCGCCGAGCTTCTCCAGCCCGACTGCGATGAACTCGCCGGCGATGTTCGGTTCCGCGAGCGTCAGGCCGACCTGTCGCAGCACGGCGCCATAAAGGCTGTTCGGCCCGAAGAGGCTGACATGCCTGTTATCGAGCGGGCTTGCCAGGAGCAGGGGGCGATCTTTCAGGCCCGAAAGGCGTTGACCGGTCAGGATCAATTCGGCGCGAGTAGCTTCGACGAGGCGCTCGCCCAAAGCGCGAACTCCGATCTTGTCGGCAAGACTGAGCGTTCCGCGTTCGGCAGTTTCCAATACATCTGGCGAAGGTTGAAACAGCAGGCTGGTATAGACGGGCGCGATCCGCTGGAGCATCGGCGCTGCCTGCTGCAGGACGGGCGTGGCGACAATGAGCTGTGGGGCAAGCGCCTGCAGCAGCTCGAAATTCGGCGTAAACAACAGGCCGATGTCGACCACCGAACTCGGCAGAACGGGATCGACGACATAGCGCGCATACCAGGCAGGTGCCGGCACTCCGACCGGCACCACCCCGAGAGCGACCAGCGTAGCAGCAATACCCCAGTCAAGAACAGCGATCCGAGGAACGCCTGAAGCTGAGCCGTCAGGAAGGCCGGCTGCCCGCAATGAAAATCCGCCTGCCAACGAGGCCACAAGACCTGCCAGCAGCGCGCGCCGCCCGATGCTTGCTATGGGATGCCTTCCGTCTCTCATCACCATTTGTACCCAAGCGTAGCGAAGACGGTGCGACGCATGCCGTATACGCAGCCCGCCGCGGTGCAATCGCTGATGAAGTGCTTGTCGAACAGGTTCGATACGTTCAAGGCAAATGTTGCTCCGCGCATTTCGTTCGAGAGTTTTCCGAGATCGTAGTTCAAGGCGGCATCGAATACGACATGATCGGGCATCTTCGCCGTATTGGCATTGGTGGTGTAACGGCTGCCGATATAGCGGACGCCAAAGCCGAGGCCGAGGCCGTCGGCGGTTCCATCCTGAAATTTGTAATCGGCCCACAGCGACGCGGTGTTGGCAGGCAGATTGGCGATGCGATTGCCCGCCGTGCCGTCGCTCGCCTTCCGTATTTCGTTGCTGAGATAGGCGTAGGAGGCCGTCAGGTTGAGCTCGTCATTGATGCTGGCAACGCCGGAGATCTGACCGCCTCTGCTTCTGACCTCTCCAACCTGTGTCTGGACGACGGGTGTCGTCAGGGTATTGGTCAGGTAGTTCTGCTGCCTCAGGTCATAGAGTGACGCAGTGATGAAGCTGTCATAGCCCGTCGGCTGATATTTGAAACCGACCTCATATTGATCGCCGGTCGTCGGCTTGAAGGGGTCGCCCGAGGCGTTGACACCGATCGTGGGGTTGAAGGAGGTTGCATAACTCGCATAGGGCGCGAAGCCGTTGTCGAAGAGATAGGTCAGGCCGGCGCGCCATGTGAAGGCATGGTCGTTCTGATCGGTGGTCGTGTTTTTCAGATAGTTGTCGCTGTCGGTCGAAGCCCAATCCTGACGAGCGGACAATAGCAGCGCCCAATTATCAAGCTTGAGCTGGTCCTGCGCATAGATGCCGAACTGCTGCTGTCTCTGGTTGGCATTCTGGAAAATGGGAGGAAGCTTGACGGCCTGAGTATAGTCGGGATTGTCGAGATCGAGTGACGGGCCTGCGCCATAACGGGTGAGATTGTTCCAGTTCTTATACTGGTAGTCCAATCCCAGAATGGCCTTGTGCGCGACAGGACCCGTATCGAAGTCGGCTTCGGCCTGGTTATCGATTGCAAGCGTGTTGAGCTGCTCCTGCGCCATATAGGCCGATCGGCTCAACGTATGGCCATCGGCCGCCAGGGCGGAGGCCTGCAATTCGGCATAGTCGACGCTCATGTGCTGGAAGCGCACATTCTGCCGTATGGCCCACACATCGTTGAAGCGGTGCTCGAATTCGTAACCAATGCTCTGCTGCTGGCGCCGCATGTAATCGAAATCCTTGTCGCCCGTGAAGAGGTCGGTCGGAAAATAGGTGCCGCGGCTGGTGGGGAATATGGTTCCGGTTGCCGGCAGACGGCTCCAGAAACCGCCCCTGGGGTCGTTGAGGTAGTCTGCGAGGATCGTCAGCTTGGTATCTTCATCCGGCTTGATGGTCACCGACGGGGCAATCTCGACGCGCTCTTCGCGCTGGTTCTCGACCTGGGTGCCGGTCGTGCGGCCCAATCCGGTCAGGCGATAGAGCAATGTGCCATCGTCATTCACAGGTCCGCTAAAATCGAAGGCCGCCTGGGCGCGGCTGTAGCTGCCGGTCTGAAACTGGATCTCGTGCAGCGGTTCATCCGTCGGCCTCTTGCCGACCATGTTGAGAAGACCGCCGGGCGATCCCTGGCCGTAGAGAACCGAGGCCGGACCCTGGAGCACTTCGATGCTGTCGAGGAAGAAGGGATCGACCTTCGGGACGGCCCAGGTTCCCTGCTGGAGCTTCAAGCCATTATAATATTGATCGATCTGGAAGCCACGGACCAGGAAGTTGTCGAGCCGGTTGTCAGGGCTGTCAGGCGAGGTCACGCCGGCCGAATAGGCAATGGCCTGGCGGACGGTCTGCGGCTTTTGAACCTCAAGCTGGGCTTTCGTCACAACCTGCACCGATTGCGGCGTTTCCAGCAGCGGGATGCCCGACTTCGACGCGACATTGCCGTCGGTCGAGACGAAACCGTTCTGCTTGGCCGCCTGCACCACGATGGGAGCGAGCGCAGTTGCTCCATTGGCAGCCGCCGCGCCTACGGCTGCAGCGCTCGGGTTGGAGATCGTCACCGTCGTTGTGTTGGTGAAATGATAGGTCAGGCCTGATCCGGCCAGGATCTTGTCCAGCGCTTCGGTCCGGGTCAGCGATCCACTGACACCTCCTGAGCTTATGCCGCGCGCGACATCGGCGCTGAAGAAAAGCTGGATGCCGGCCACCTTCGAAAATTGGACGAGAGCTTGGGACAGAGGTTGCGGCGGGATGTTGTAGGCGACGCGGCCTGTCTTCTCGGCCGCTTGCGCGAAGACCGGTGCAGGGGCAGCAATGATGGTGCCGAGCGCAGTCGTGACCAGCAGCGCGAATGCAAAGGAACGGTCACGGCGCGAATTGCCGCTTCCCTCGTTTTGCTGAGATCTCCGATTGTCACTTCCGCGGTACTGCATCGCCCACCTGCATTCTGTGCCCGCCAATGCGGGATTGCTGCTCAAGAAGGCCTCGGTTCGATGGCCCCGAAAAGTTAGACACCCGACCGGGTGGAGCTAATGAAAGAGTTGAGAAAAAAATTCATATTTTTAGAATTTAGCCGGCGCGGTAGACAAGCGTGACATAGTTGGCGGCGCTCAAGAGGCGGATACCGAGCGTATCGGCAATGGTCTCCAAAGCGCTCTCGGTACGGGCCGTTTCAAAGATCGCCGTAACCGGTATGTCGCCGATGCTGCTGTCCATGAGAATGATGCGGCCGCGCCGGTATCGCTCCAGTTCCGCCAATACGCGCCGTAGGGGCACGTCCTGGAAGATGATACGGTCACTGCGCCATGCTTGCACAGTGTCGAGACTTGCCTCGGTCGGCTGGCCGAGGCCGTTGCGGCCATAGCTCACCTGCCATCCCTCTTCCAGTCGCAGATTGGAAAAGCTGCCTCCCTGCACTTGCACGGCATGCTCGCTGACGGCGACGATGACGAGATCGTCTACGAATTTCACGTCGAACTTCGTTCCGAGCGCCCGGGTGCTTCCACCGCCAGCATCGACGAGAAATGGGCGGGCCGGATCGCGTGACACATCGAAGAAGCCTTCGCCGCGATAAAGCTCGACGCGCCGCTCCGTTTCGCTGAAATGCGCCGAGAGCGCCGAATAGCTCCCCAGCTCGACAGTACTGTCATCGGGTAGACCGATCGTCATGCGCTGGCCTATGTCGGTTTTGTATTCCGCAAAAAGGCCTGGCTGATTGATGGCATAGAGGCCACCAAGCCCTCCGATGACCGCGACAGAGCCCAGGATGAAATTGCGTCGTGACAGAAGGGGACGACCACGGCGCATTCGATCGAATTCCGGCTGCATGATATCGAAGCGTGCCCACAGGGTCTGCGCATGCTTCCAGGCGGCGGCATGGGCTTCATTTGCGGTGAGCCAGGCTTCGAAGGCTTGTCGGTCGGCCGCCGTAACCTTGTCGTCGCGCATCCGCACGAACCATTCCAAGGCTTCCATGACGATCGGATCAGTGGCGTCTTCGTTCATATCGCTGCACAGTCCGGGCGCTCGGCCCGCTCCGGTGTCTCAAGGCCTCTATTCTTCATGACACTTCAAGCGAGCAATCTAATGAATGGGAAACCGGATTAATTGCGACCGATCTTCCGGTCGAGATCGGCAAGCGCGATAACAATATGAGAAATCACGGTGTTACGGGAAACGCCCTGGCGCGCGGCGATTTCGTCGTAGCTCATGCCCTCGAATTTGTTGAGGACGAAGGCCTCACGGCGTTTCGGCGGTAGCGATGCGACCGCCTGCAGAACGCGCCGCAACTCGCAGCGATAAACTGCCGTCATTTCCGGCGAGGGACGGGCGTCCGGTATGGCGTGGAGCTCTGCGTCCGAAATGCCGATTTCGCCGTGCCGCTTGAGATCACGGAGGTGATTGAGCGCGAGGTTGCGCGCCGTCGTCGTCAAATAGGCCGGGCAATTGTCGAGATTGCTAGCATCCGCGGCAGCGAGCAGCTTGATGAAAGCCTGATGGACGAGATCTTCCGTCGTCGCCTTGTTGCCGACAAGGCGTCTGACGATCTGGCGCAGGCGCCCTTGTTCGGAAACGTATAAACCAGCGATGTCAAAGGTCTTAGCATTCATCGACTTCATCCAGACTTCAAGCCTCGAAAGACCCGAATGTCGGCTGTAGGTGATCGATAAATTCCCCGCAATCTCAATCTATTAGATCCCTTCTAAATTGGGGGTGCGCGCTTCATGGTCATTAGCGCGCCGCCGCGGTAAGTGCTTGCTTTTATTCGATCGGCCTCCTTCACAGGCGGGATTTATCTTGACTATGAATTTCAAGTTTTTAAACATCTGTTGCCATTGAGCAACGTATCGTTACGCAAGCCGCGGCCGATACCAGCCATCCGTACCGTCCGCTTTTGCCTTGAGAATCTTCTCGGCGAGGTCGAGCGCCTCCTTCTGTGAGGCGACAATTTCCATGCGGGTGCCGAATGCTTTCGTCGCCAGGCTCATTTGAACCTGTATGGCTGCACGCTTGATGGAGCTGGTCTCGATGCCGATGACGGCCTTGCAGGTTGCGGCCAGAGCTGTCTTGTTTCTCTTCAGCCAGATGCCCCTTGCCTTGCGATCCTCATGATCTTCTGCCGGCTGGTCACCTTCCATGATCACGACGAAGGGCATGGAGATGGCGAGGAAGGAATCCATCTCCCGCTCCCATTGTGCAGCATAGCCCGGCCGTACCGATTGAGCGCTCTGGCGGACGATCGGCCACAGGGAGACATCGTGAAAGATGAAGGTGGTTGCGTCGATTGTCATAATATTTTTCCTCAAGCAATATCTTTGAACAACATCGCTGCGCCGCGTTGGGACGCATCAATGGCGCGGCCCGCGCGTTCGCGCATGTCGGCTTCGTAGTCGAGCAGCGCGATATTGGCCGGCCTTGCGGTCGCTCGGGCATCGGCAAGGATTTCCGCCAGTACACGCGCGTCCTCAAGCGCCGTGTTCGCGCCGAGCCCGCCGGCCGGGCTCATCGCATGGATCGCATCCCCCACAAGCGTGACAGAGCCGAACGGCCAGAGGGCATCGGGGCGCCCGCTTCGAACGGGTAGCGCAGCCACCGCCTCCGGCTTGCTGCGGGTGACGATCTGCTTGAGGTCGGCGTGCCAGCCGCGCATCGCAGTCCCAAGCAGGATCGGCAGGTCTTGTGCGTGATCGTAGTTCTTCAGACCAAGTCGCTCAGCCGGGCCGATCAACGCCCAATAGAGATAGTCGGCTATCGGGGTCAGTTTGCAGTCGGGGGCATGTCCTGTGGCAAGCTTCGAAAAATCGTCAGCAAAACGCATGGCATCGAAAATCGCGGTGCAGCCATCGGCAAAGATCACAGTGGTCCCATCGCTGAAGACGCCGGAATCCATCACCAGTGGCAAGTCGATCTTGCCGTAGACGCAGAGCGACCCTGTATCTATCGGTTCGGCATAGGGGATCAGCTGTCGACGCATCGCCGAATTCACGCCATCCGCGCCGACCAGCAGGCTGCAGGATATTGGAGAGAGGCTTTTGAATAGAGCCTCCACAGATCCATCACGCATGCAGCGATAGCCTGTGAATCCATGCCCGAAATGAACATGCTCTTCGATTTCGGACAGCAGGATTTCGCGAAGGGTCTGCCGATTGACGCTCAGATCGCCTGCGTCCTCGTCCTCATCCGTATTCCAGCTTGCCGGCGTTCGGCCCGAGATGGGCAGAAGTTGCGGCGTCAGGAAGCGACCGGCCGAGGTGCTGATGGAAGCCGTTGCTCGAAAGAGGCCAAAGAGTTCGGGTGTCAGGCATGCTCGCAGAGCCTTTTGCCCGTCGGCGTCTATCCGGATGCGGTAGCCCTGAACGCGGCTATCGGGCGCCGGGTCGCGTTCATAGACGTCAAAACTGACGCCAGCGCGCTTCAAACCCTGTGCGAGGCATAGGCCTCCAGGGCCCGCGCCGATGATGACGACATGAAAATCCTGCATGAATTCTTCGGTTCCGTTCCACGTCCAAACTCTCAGTTCGCAAGAACGATAGCGCAGGTAGCCGTGAACGTGATAATGACATTCGGACTATAAATATCGCAAACCGGTCAAACAAACGTGGACCTTGAAAACATTGGCGACAGCCTTGATGGACCGCCGCTTATTACCTTCTGGGGATCGGATGAGCCCGACAGCGCGTTCCGTCTTGGCACCTTCGAATATGACTGGCATTCCCACGTGCGCGGTCAGCTGTTCTGCATAGAAAGCGGGCTTGTGCACATGCGTACGCCGGAGGGCTCCTGGTTGTTTCCGCCGCGCCGATCTGGCTGGATTCCGCCGGATATGATGCACAAGGCAAGCACCAACGGCGTGTTGAGCGGTTGGGGCATTTTGCTGACGCCAGCGGCGAGCGTCGGCTTGCCGAAAACCCCATGCGTTCTCAGCGTCACCGAGGTCTTGCGCGCGCTGGTACAAAGAACCGCCACCTGGCATTGGGAGGAAAGGCTCTCGCCGCCGCAGCGCCGTCTTGCTGCTGTCTTGATGGATGAGGTTCGCGCGGCGCCGACCGAAAGTCTGCACCTACCCATGCCTACGGATCGGCGCGTGCTCCGTATTGCCGACGCCGTGCTCGCGGATCCCGCTCGCGAGCAAACCTTTCATGAACTGGCGCAGCAAGCCGGTATCTCCGAGCGATCGGCAAGGCGACTGTTCAATGTGGAAACGGGCATGACTTTTGCCAATTGGCGACAGCAAGCCCGATTGCTGCTTGCGCTCGAATATTTAACTGCGGGCCGATCGATTATCGAGGTGGCGGACGGCTTGGGCTACGCAAGCGCCAGCAGCTTCATCGCCATGTCCAGGAAGGCATTCGGCCTGTCGCCGCGCCGCTATCTTACCGTCAGAAAATCGTGACGGACGCCGAAGGTCGTTCGGCGTCCGCGAAGGATATCTTCCTGTCTTTAGGCCGCCACGCGTCGGCGTTGTGGTGGCTGCTCGTTATAATAATAGGGTCGCCGGTTCAGATCGCTTGAGGAGCAAAATGGGTATTGTTATCATCGCCGGGCCAATTATGCGTCACGTAACTCCGTCATCTCATGTCCAACACGGAGCTTGCTTCTCCAGGGATGATGCCTCGTATCATCCCTGGAGAAACGATCGGTCGGCGGCCGGCCTGCCTGCCTATGTACTTTAGTTTAGGTGTCGTTTCCGGCTTCTCGAAGGAAGGCCTCAGACCTGAGCCATACCCCCATCAACGACGAGCTCTGCTCCTGTGGTAAAACTGCTCTCGTCGCTTGCAAGGAAGAGGGCTGCTGCCGCCACCTCGTCAGGTCTACCCATGCGCCCAAGAGGGATCATGCTGGACAGTGCGTCTCGAATTTCCTGTGAGGCAGCCGCCATCATCACCGTATCGGTCGGTCCAGGGCTGACAACGTTAACGCGTATGCCTTTTGGAGCGAGTTCATTGGCCCACGTGCGTGCGAACGAACGGACTGCGGCTTTCGTCGCGCCATAGACACCGTATCCTTTGGTGCCTATCTCGCCCGCGATTGAGCCAATCAGCACAATCGTTCCACCGGGCTGCATCATGTCGATGGCACCCTGCGCTGCGAACACGAGGGACCGGACGTTCAGGCCGAATGTCCTATCAAAATGATCCTCAGAAATGTCTTCAAGCGGTGCGTATTCGGATAGGCCCGCGTTCACGACAAGCACGTCGATGCGGCCTTGTTCCGATCTTATCTGCTCGAAGACGCGCTGAAGATCGGCGGTGTCACTGGCATCTGCTTGGACCGTCTGGATGCTGCCCATGGCGGCTGACTTTGGTTGGCTCTCTGCGCCTTTGCGGCTGGTCGCGTAGACCTGCGCTCCTTCGCCCGCGAACCTTTGAGAAATGGCTCCGCCGATCCCACCGACACCGCCGATCACGAGGGAGATTTTGTTTGCTAATCTGCTCATGCTAACTCCATCAACAATGATGAAGCTAAGATATATCCTCTATACCTACGGTCAATTACGCACTAATAGTAAAGCAGATATCGAGGAGTATATCGATGCCCACAACGAACAAAAGTCTGCTCATCAACGCTTGCTCGTCTCATAGCCACAAGGCTGTCTCCGCCGAGGCGTTATTGGACGTTGAGAAGGCGCGCCCCGTGCTTGAGCAGATCGCAAACAAGTGGTCGGTCCTGATCCTGACCGTTCTGTGCACCAGGCCGTCACGCTTCAACGACATCATGCGGCGCCTCGACGGAATTACGCACAAAGCGCTCGCCGACGCGTTGAAGCGTCTGGAGCGCAATGGCCTCGTTCGCCGTGAAGTGCTCACCACGACAACGCCGGTTGGCGTCGAATATACCATCACCTCGCTCGGCCGTTCCCTTCAGCAACCGTTCGAGGCGCTCTACGCCTGGTCCATGACCTACGGTCCGGAGCTTGAACGCGCGCAAGAAGAATACGATCGGGTTCGAAACTAGCTCGGCTGACATCGGCCGACATTCGAATGTTCGACCGGGGCGGTGCAGCTACTATGTCGCTGACGAGCGGCCCAATGAAGTAGCGGCCGCTCTGATCGATTTCCTCAAGGTTAATTAAAATTCTGCCGCCCGTCGCGGGGGGCGGATCATGACATTGCGGGCGAGTTGCGTCCGATCGATGAAACAAGAAAGGAAAACTACCATGACCGCACCTGTCGTTCGCGGCGTTAATCATATCGGCATCACGGTGCCCGACATCGAAGCAGCAAAATCGTTCCTGGTGGAAGCTCTTGGCGGCCAGGGTGATCTATCAGTCCTTCGGACCGCAGGCTCCGACGCGTCAGGGACCGGAATTCGAGCGAGCCGTTGACGCTTTCCCTGGAACGGTCGTCCGTGCGCAGGCGATGGTTAAAATCGGAACCGGACCTGACATCGAGCTCTTCGAAATGCACGGCCCCCAGCAAGCCCAGCCGGTTCGAGCGAGCTAGTTCGGCATTACGCACTTCGCTGTCTACACCAACGACATCGACGCTTCGGTTGAGCGCTTCGAAGAGGCTGGAGGCACGTCCTTTACCGCGGCGCGCGCTATTCCCTATGCAACCGAAAAAGGTCTTGGAAACAAGGCCTGCTATTGCCGCATGCCATGGGGCACGGCGATTGAGTTTATCACCACGCCCGACCGCATGGCCTACAATGACCACACGGATCTGCGCAGGTGGCAGGCCTAGGACAGAGCGATATGAGCGTTGAAAACACAACGTCCCGCCGCAGGCGTTCGATCGGCAAGGCCGTTTCGTCGGGCTGCGTGCGCCTGCTCAACCAGGACATCATCGACCTCTACGATCGCGCGCCGACAAAGTCGCCGATCGTCGTCAAGCAGTAAGTCTCCACCCGACAGCCGCCCGGTTGGTGTTGATTGATAAGGCGGGGAGATTGAGCGCCTATGCGGTCGATGCAGATGACGTAGGGATTGCGCTCATAGGTTTAAAGAAGCGCGTCGCGAAAATCGGATAAATATTTCCAACGACTTAGCTATTTCGAGTATGTTATTCTACTGAATTGCAAGCGTCGCTCACTTGAGGTTCCACTATAAGTACTGAAGCGGTTAAGCGGCGAGTTCGTGCTCGCTAGTCTCGAAGCGATCGACATCCGTTTGTCCGACGAACTCATCCTACACGAAAGCAGATAGATCAAGACTACTCTGCAAATGGGTGGGCGCGGCGTGATTTACAGTCGCAAACGGGATCAGATCGCTGAACGGCTGCGGCTTCCTTTATGAAGTAGCCCGGATATGGGTCCGATAGTTATGGGCCAAATGCACGCAAGGTTCATCGGAATTCCGCTCTCTTGAAACAATTGTTGCGGAATTCCGCTTATTCAGGTAAATGAAGTGCGTGCGGAATTCCGCTCGTTATTGTGTATTGGATCGAAATACCGCATGAATTCTACGATCTTCAACTTTCTCGGTGAACAGCTGCTTGCGGCGCGGCGTCGGCGCGGTCTGACCCAGCCCGATCTTGCCACACGAGTTGGACGCAACCGCGCGCGCATATCGGAACTGGAACGCGATCTGGCGGTCAACCGTCTTGGACGGGATCGGCTAACCCTTTTTGTGGAACTTTGTGACGCTCTTAATCTCGTGCCTCTTCTCGTCCCAAAATCGCGCGTCTCGGAACTGCGGCCCTTCATCGAACACGATCTGCCACCCAGGCAGTCGGCGAAACCATCCTCTGCGTTTGATGACCTGTTCATCGATCTCGATGATGATAGTGATTCTCAGGAGAGATAATGGCAAAAACAGCGGCTGTTCTCGGCGTTTACATCCTTGATCAGATGCATGGCCCCATCAGGGCGGGGACTATGACACGCGACGGAGATGGCGCGGTGTCCTTCGTGGTAGCAGAAACCTTCCTGCGGGATCCCACCCGTCCGATCCTCAGTCTCGGATGGTATGATCCGGAAGATGAGAGCAAGACCCGCGATCGGCTCGCAAGTCGTGGGGATAAAATTGGACTGTATGGCACCTTGCCTCCCTGGTTTTCGGGCCTGCTGCCGGAAGGCGCCTTAAGAGAACTGGTCATGTCTGAAATGGGACCTGGCGATCACGACGAGTTTGACGTTCTGACCCGCCTCGGCGCAGACTTGCCCGGAGCGGTCTTCGTTGTCCCGGAAACCCGCGTGCCGTCTTCAGCTGGTCCCCTCGATCTTGAGAGGGTACAGGGATTTAAGGCGCCGCTACCGGAGGGTACCGTTAAGTTCTCGCTCGCCGGCGTCCAACTTAAGTTTACCGGCAATCCCGTCGGCGAACGCCTCACGGCACCGGCCCGCGGCGAGTCCGGCCGCTGCATCATAAAAATTGCAACGGACCGGTTTCCCGGCCTTCCGGAGGCCGAATATGCAGGGATGCGTATGGCTGCGATGATCGGCGTCAGGACCGCCAGATGCCGGCTCGTATCGCGTGATGCGGTAAGCAACGTACCGTCCGAGCTGCTCGCTCACGGGGAAAATGTATTAGTCGTCGATCGGTTTGACCGGACAGAAGACGGCGGAAGAATTCACATCGAGGATGCCGGCCAGGTCATCGGAGCCATTGGCGAGCGGAAATATACGATGGCGACGACCGAAACGGTCTTCAACATGGTTCGTCGCTTCAGCTCCGATCATCGAGACGACATCCTGGAAGCCGTTCGCCGCGTCGTCGCCGACGTTTTGCTTGGCAATGGAGATAATCATCTCAAGAACTGGTCGTTCTGGTTTCCGAGGCGGGGGGGAATCCGGCTCTCACCCGCCTACGATATCGTACCCACGGTCCTTTTTCAGCCGACTGATACAATGGCGCTCCGCTTTGTCAAAACGCACAATTTTGAAACCGTGAATCTTCACCGCTTTGAGCGCGTCGCAAGTTTCCTGCGACTTGATCCCAAACTAATCCTTCACGAAGTCAGAACAGCCGTTATCCGCGCGCTCGAGGCATGGCCGTCGGTTGCTCCCCATTTGCTGGGAGAGGAGAAGGCAGCGAGGCTGCTCGACCGATTGAATACGCTCACACTGGTGGACGAAATCAGAGGTGGGCTCGCGAAAGGTCAATAGAAAGTGAGCGCTCTCCGCGTCCCATACCCTGTGACAGGAGGCGGGACGGATCGCCCTGGCCCAGGACGACAAATATGCCCGACAGGGAAACGACACCGCCGATCACGGCGAGGCTGGACGGCCTTTCACCGAGGAAAACTGCGCTGAGGATCAGCGTCAGCAGCGGCACGAGCGAGAGCATGATCGCCATGTTGGTGGCCATGGTGAAGCCGGCGGCGTAATATCCGAGCCCCTGGCACGCAGCCAACCGGTTACCGGGTTCATCCTGCAGCTGCAGAGCTTCCAGCGGTTGTTCCTCGTGGTCGCGGTCGCGCCTCTTGTGCCAAGCGGCGCGCCGCATGGCTTCGTGGCTATCCTGGACAGCAATGGCCGAAGCCTCCGAGCACTGCATGCGGCCAATGATGTTGACCGCGGCCGCCGCGACCCCTGCGCTGCTCCCGATCGCTCGCGAGATTTTCTGGGGCCTGATGGCTTTCGCGATGATGGGGGGCATCATTGCGGGCACCGTGCTGACATTGCTCTTTCTGTCGGCGCTCTATGTTGCCTGGTTGAAGGAACCGAAACCGGCGGAAAATTGAGCTCGTTCGCGATCCATCGAGCTGTCCGCTGCCGCCGCTCAGCTGGTTTGAGGGGGCGCGCCCGAGTTGACCGATATGATCCGGCGATCGGACGATCGCTTCCTGCCTTGGCCACTTCACGCAGTTCCCGCCGAAGCGCACGAAGAGGGCATCGCCAACCGTCACAAAAGAGCCGCCCGATCACCGATGGGTTCGGGCCGCAATCTCCTGCCGGTTTTGCCCGATGTTACCGCCGAAGCGGCACGGCGGATGCGCGAAGGCGACCCGGAAAGTGCCAGGATGCATCTGCAAAGCATCCGGCGGGTGCTGCACCGGCAAGCGCCGGACTATCGAGACTGATCGGGTGAAGAAAGGTGAGGCATCCGGAAGCTCGCCTTTCTTCCGCCTCTCCGGGTCAGGACGTGCCATTCAGTAACGGTGAATCGCGCAATGTCTGGATCATATGTTCGATGAAGGCACGGACGCGGTGGGGCAGGGGGCCGCCGCCGACATAAATGGCATGGACCAGTTCCAGGTCGCCCGGATTGTAGTCTTCGAGCAACGGGATCAGCCTTCCCACCGCGATCTCGTCCGCCACATGAAACAGGCCCACCCGAGCGATGCCTGCGCCAGCCAACGCCATCTGCTTCATCGTCTCGCCGTTGTTCACAACGATCGTGCCTTTGACCGGCTGTGCGATATCCCGACCATCGCTGCGAAATGGCCATGACGGCCTTGCACGGCGGAAGTTGAATGTCAGGCAGTCGTGATGCTCAAGATCCGCCGGCGTTTCGGGCGTCCCCTTGCGCCTGAGGTAGGCCGGGGCGGCACAGACCACGCGCCGGCTCTGTCCAAGCTTGCGCGCGATGAGCCCGCTGTCGGGCAGGTTGCCCATGCGGATGGCGACGTCGGTTTTCTCCGCTACAAGGTCGATAATCCCGTCGGTGAAGGAGAGATCGACGACCAGACCCGGATTGCGCGCAGCGAATTCCGGAATCGCGGGAGCGACGAACATCGTGCCAAACGGTATGGTGGTATTGATCCGCAACCGCCCGCGGACCGCACCACCTGTCGCTTCCTCATCGGCATCGTTCAACTCCTGGAGAATCCGCAGCGCCGCATGGTGATAGGCCTCGCCTTCTTCGGTCAGCGTCAGGGCACGGGTCGTTCGCACAAGAAGGCGCGTGCCAAGCCTCATCTCCAGCCGCGCGATCAGCTTGCTGACCGCCGATGGGGTCAGGTCGAGGTTGCGGGCGGCGGCGGAGAAACCCCCATCCTGAACAACGCGGGCAAACACCTCCATCTCGCCGGAGCGTTCCATCAGGATGCGTGGCATTGATGATCCTCATTCACAGGTGCGTGTCTTTCGCAGGCAATAGTGCGAATTGAGCTTAAATCATAGGTTTCCTCCAGCAACAATCTGGAGAGACGATATGGATCTGCAACTCAAAGGAAAGACCGCCCTTGTAACCGGCGCGACCGCCGGCATTGGCCTGGAAATCGCCCGCACGCTCGCCACAGAAGGCGCGCGTGTAATCATCACGGGACGGGACCGCACCAAGCTCGACAGCGCGATTGCTGCCGTCAAAGCTTCGGGTGGATCTGAGATTACCGGCGTTCTGTCAGATGCCGCCACCGCCGAGGGTGCTGCGATTATCGCCAGCGTCGAGCCTTCGATCGACATCCTGGTCAACAATCTCGGCATCTACGAGAGCAAGGCGTTCGGCGACATCCCCGACACCGACTGGAGTCATCTGTTCGACGTCAACGTCATGAGTGGCGTGCGCCTGTCGCGGAACTATCTTCCCGGCATGCTGGATCGCAACTGGGGCCGCATCGTCTTCATCTCGAGCGAGTCAGGTCTCGCTATCCCTGAGGACATGATCCACTACGCGACGACGAAAACGGCGCAGCTCTCGGTTTCGCGCGGGCTGGCGCAAATGACCCGCGGCACCAATGTCACAGTCAATTCCGTGCTGCCTGGACCGACCCGCTCGGAAGGAATCGAGGCTTTCCTGCGCAGTCAGGCAACCGATCCGTCCGCACCAATCAACCAGATCGAGGCCGAGTTCTTCGCCACGGCCCGCTCGGCATCGATCCTCCAGCGCATGGTGGAGGCGGAGGAGGTGGCAAACCTCGTCGCCTATCTCGCCAGCCCCCGTTCATCCGCCACCAACGGCGCAGCCCTTCGTGCCGAAGGCGGCCTCGTCAACACCATTGCCTGAGAAAGCTTCTGCAATGTCAAACACACCATTGACCATCATCGCCATCACCACAGCAAAGCCCGGCAAGGAGGCAGCCCTTGGCGCCGCCCAGGAAAAGCTCGTCGCCGAGACCTTGGTCGAAGACGGCTGCCTTCGTTACGAACTGCATCAGTCGCTCGATGATGGGCGCATTCGCATCTTTGTCGAAAGATGGGCCAGCGAGGCCCAATGGCGTGCCCATATGCAGGGCGCGGCCATGCAGCGCTTTCAGGCGAGCGGCGTCGGGGAGTATTTCGCCGACTTCTCCCTGCACCGGCTGATCAAGGTCGCTGGCTGAGAAGCGTCCGCTTTTTCATTCCCACCAGATTTTCTCATATCATGAGCTAAAACGATGAAACTACTGCGCAGTCTCGCCGTCACTCTTGCATTCGGTGCGAGCACCTTAACCGCCCATGCCGGAAACGTGCTGATCGTCCTGTCCGATTCCGACCACCTCGACTTGAAGGACGGCAAGGTGTTCGAAACCGGGTTTTACCTCAATGAACTGATGCAGCCGGTGCAGGCGCTGCGCGATGCCGGCCATGAGGTAACCTTCGCCACGCCGAATGGAACCGCGCCTTCCGTTGACGTGACCTCCATCGACAAGATGTATTTCGGCGGTGACGAAGCGGCGATGAAGGCCAGCGAAGCGCAACTGACAGAACTGCAACTCACGTCGAGCGACACATCGCCGGTCATCAGCCTCGCACGGGTCGAGCAGATCGGCTACGACCATTTCGATGCGGTCTATGTGCCTGGCGGTCATGCTCCGATGCAGGATCTTCTGGTGAGTGCCGAACTCGGCAAATTGCTCACCCACTTCCATGAAAACGGCAAACCGACGGCCCTGGCCTGCCATGGTCCCATCGCGCTACTTTCGACGCTGCCGGACGCACAAGCGTTCGTGACGCAGTTCAAGACGAAAGGAACCGCACATCCGCAAACGAACTGGATCTATGCTGGCTACAGGTTCACAGTCTTCAGCAACCAGGAGGAAGAAATGGCCAAAGGCCTATTGGGTGGCGGTGAGATGAAGTTCTATCCCCAGGATGCACTCACCCAGGCGGGCGGCCAGTACAGTCAGGCAGACGCAGCTTTCTCTGTACACGTTGTGACAGATCGCGAACTGATTACAGGACAGAATCCCGCATCAGCTTCCCTCGTAGCCCAGGAGCTGTTGGTCCGGCTGAAGTAAAAATGGCTGTCGCGGCATCCGGCGGCGATTTCCCGAAAGTGCCTTGTTTTACGCGGCCCATCACTTCTGCTAAGGACATCTGGCGCCGGGGCGGCGTCCTTTCCCCCGTCACCGTTCAAACTCTGCGAAGGCCTGCCGCTCGCTCCTGCGGCCGGTCTTTCGTTTTCAGGTGATGATATACGGATCCAATATCTTATGTCGAACCCATTGGGACAGAGCAAAATCCCGCTTCATCGAAGACGCGCAAAACTCGACAGCGATCGTGCCGAACCTGCGTTACAGGACCTGATGGTCCTCCACACCTGCGCTACTGAGGCCACGAATCTTTGAGCATCGCGCAGACGATGTGCCGTTCGATCTCGGAACAGGTCTCCTCGCACTCCTGCACCAAATCTGAATTGAACGGCTGTCCCCGGAGCGCATCGCGCGTTTCGACTGCTACCTGGTAAGCCTCGAAAAGTTCGAGCTGCCAGCGATCGCGTGCTTCCATAATAAGCTTTCTTATTTGTGGCAATCGCATCGCGAGGCGTCTACGTCCGGCCTCCCGCCGGTTGGATCGCGCCATCTACGTCAATCTCCAGACCATGGTCGTGAGTATGAGGTTCCATTCGCAGATAGCGCTGCCATTGCAGATTGAAACGGGTCTCAGACCAAAGGCTGTGGACCTCAGACTGAAGTCCCTGTCGTGGAACGACCTGCCGCCCTGTTCGTTGGTTCGCCAACAATCGCGAAGCCTGCCTCCGAGAGAAGGCAGGGGAAGCGCTTCTGCACAACCCCATCAGAACGGGGACAAAGAACATGGTCTATTCAGCAGAAATATCCGTTAGCCTGGCCATGTTCCTGGTGGGCATTCTCGCGATCCCCGGCATTTTGGTCGCACTTCTCGCCGCCGGCAGCCGGCATACCGGTACCGCCGCCCCCGTCTTAGTTCCACAGGTCGTATAACAGGGGTCGAAAAAATGCACGCGCTCGCATCCGTTGCCTTCGGTGTCGTCAGCTCGATCGGACCCTGTGTCGCCGTTGCCTCTGTTGCGTCCCATGTTGTGGCGGATTCCGAACCTCATGTCTTTAAGGAGCTTGCAGCACACGACCTGTGGACGACGAAGCCGATGAAAGTCGATCCCATCCAGCAGCACTACGAACGCATTCCGCCGCGTTATTCCAGCTATGTCATCGACATGTCGTCGACCACATCAAAGGCGGCTGAGGATTCACCAGCACCTCAACGCCCTGCATCTCGGCCAGAGCTTTCGGACGAGCATCTTGCTTGGTGCGCGCAACGCTACCGCTCCTTCAATCCGACAACCAATACTTATCGATCTTATAGCGGCGAGATCCGACAATGCTCTTCGCCGTTCCAACAGATTATCGCTGAGGCAGATCAACATATCGGCATGCAGGAAAATGACGGGGCAGCAGCCTGGTGCGCCGCGCGCTACCAATCGTATCGACGCGAAGACAATTCTTATCAACCGTGGGAAGGGCTGCGGCGCACCTGCAGCCCTCCAGACACCCTTCCCGGCGCTGACCGTGTTGCGACCGGCAAGTGATCATCTGTGCCGTCGACGAAGTGGGCATAGCGGACCACATGGACTTGATTGGTTGGCGTTGGAAATGCCCTGGTTGCGATAGCTGGTTGACTTGAAAAGTGGAGATAGAGATGACGGCCGTGTTGATAACAGAAATCCAGCAAGCTCAGTTAAAGGGCTTGTTCTTGAGCAGGGCGGACCGAGGAGCACTTATTGTTCGCATCCTCATTGAGCTGAAGACGCAACGGGCACTACTCAGAAATGTGCCGGCCGATCGTCTCGTTTTGATGGATAGGCTCATCGCGCGCGCGTCCTCGATGATGCCCGAAATCGCTAACATGCAAGTTGCCGAGTTCAATCGTGTTCTAAGTGAGTTCGAAAAGCTTCTGGCGACGCTCGATGACATTTCGCATACCGCGACCCGGCATTAAACAGGTTCTATTTATCCAGTCACCTTGTTTTCTGATCGGACTGCCCGACGAATGCGTATGGACGGCGACCCGCCCGTCCTTTTCAAGGACAGGAGCGAGTTGATTCGGGACGATCACGCCCAGATACGGCTTCTAAAATCTCAATCGCCATTTGCCGCGCTTGCGATGGGATCCCTGAGTATTTTGACTGGTACATAAGTTTTGCTTGTATAGGATATGATGTAGAACATGGCTGTGATGGGGACCAATGCGTGAAGAAGCACCTCCATCGAGAGGACACCCTTCAAGGCATCCAGTACGTATCACACCTAACAGAAGCCATTTAGCTTTAGGATTTTATGGGCATCAATTGCCGCCAGAAGAGCTTCCTCGGCGGTGCGATCTCCATCGTTTGCGTCGGGATGGTACATCTTGAGTCTCTGCTTGTAACGGCTTCTGATTTCTTCCGGCGTCGCGTTCGACGGGAGACCGAGCGTCTCGAATGCTTTTGCTTCCAGCACTTTAAGTTTGCGGGATGGAAAGGCCGCTTTGGCTGCTTTGCTTTGTGCGGCGCTTTTTCGCGCATTGATCGTCTTTGCGGTCCCGGAGCGAATTGAGGAAGGAAGGGGAGTTCCAGAGGCGTGACTGACTCTAACGCCCCAGCTGGGGCGGCTGCCACTCGCCGCTTCCCTCTGATAGCGGGCCGTGACAGGGTTCGAAAGTTTCGTCACGTAGTTGTAGCCTTCGCTATATTCTTTCGCATGGTTACGACAGAACAGCAGGTATAGACCTTCAGCATCCGCTCCCACCGGCGCGCGATGGATGCCTTGTTTGTCGCATCCATCCCATTGGCATCTAGGGCCACTTGTGTCGCGATGTTCGGCCGGTTTGTTTCGCGTCGATCTCAGGCCGACGAAAATCTTCGAATCAGATGTCATCGGGTCTTATATGGCCAAGGTGGCAGACACGGCAAGATTGCCCGACGTAGGCGCCGAATCTTTGGAATATCATCCGAGTCCCGCAACAAGTGCTCTGCCGAGCGAATATTGACAGGGGCCAATGCCAATCCTGACAAGTAGCCTCGACCTATTCTTTCGAAGAACATCGTTTTCGCCGAAGCCTCGTCCGTCAGCAACTCAATCAACATCGGCAGTGCGACAAGTCGAAGCCCCGCCAGACTCCATAACCGCTGGTATTTTTCGAATTATGTGGATGTCGCACTTGCGGTCGTTATCCCGGATCGTCAAAATTGCAAACGAAGGACCCATGCTCCCGTCAGTATACAGCATAGGATATAAATGGCCCAACCAAAGAGCGTCGAAGAGGAATTGGATGAACGGCACGCGGCAGCTCGCGCGGCGTTCTTGAACAGAGATATCGCTGCTTACCAAGTCTTGTTTTCGCCCACCTTGGCCTACCAGCAGGTTGACGGTGTCGTGATCGACCGGCGCCAACTTATGCAAGATGTCGCTCTACAGTTTCGCCGCCGCTACAAAGCGCAATGGCAGTTCAGCCGCGAAGATCTAAACATAGACCTGGACGAGATCACCGAAACCCTCAATCAGGTCGTCACGTTGGAGGCGAGCGCCTTTGGACTTATTCATCGTACCTGGAAGCTCAATCGACGTGCTGCATATGCCTGGACCAAGCTCAGTGGAGTTTGGGCGATCGAACGAGTGCAGGTTTTCTCGGAGGAGATCAAGCATTTGGGTTGGCGGTTTGGAGTGAGGCGCATCTAGGGACTGGTGCTTCAATCTGATAGGCGGACTTTTTTGCGCTTTCGATAAGCCGTGAACTACCTCACCGAAGCCTGGCGATGATCTTGGTAACCCAATGACCTGCCGTATCTTTCTGCGCCAACAAGCGCCTTGACCACCAAATGGCTGGCCTCGTCGGCTTCCTTGATGGTCGCGGTAAAGGCTCCGATTTATTGGCTGGATTGGACGCTCACATATTCGATCAGCTGATCTTTTTGAAACAATCTTCGTGAAATTTCATCCGCTGAGGCTGGCTTGCCGACCATATATCCTTGAAGCTGATCGCATCCGGCGGCGCGCAATATCGCTGCTTGAGCGTCGGTTTCGATCCCTTCCGCAGTCACTGGAATTCCAAGGGCTGTGGCCAGGGAGATTGTTGCACGAAGAACATCTACCCCATTTCCCCCATCGTCCACACTGGATATCAGCGAGCGGTCAATCTTCATCCGGTCGAACCCAAACTGCCGCAATGCGCCAATGCTTGCATAACCACAGCCGAAATCGTCAAGCGCAAACCTGATTCCGATGCTCTTGAGTTGATTGATCGACCGCCGAGCTTGATCTGGATTGGTAATGAGAACGCCTTCGGTAATTTCCAATGTGAGACGGGCCGGATCGAACGCGAAGTCCTGCAGGACAGTGATCACTTGGGCGGCGAAATCCGGATTGCACAGTTGAATTGGCGACACGTTGACCGATAGCGTCAGGCCAATCCAGTTTTTCGCGCAAGCGATAGAGGTTCGCAGCATATGGATGCCAAGGGCGTCGATCAGGCCGGATTTTTCTGCAAGCGGGATGAATATTTCGGGGCTAATGCTTCCCGCCGGACTGCGCCAGCGGGCCAAAGCTTCGAGGCCGACGATCGCTCCCGTCGACGCGGACACCAGGGGCTGGAAGGCGGGTTCGATTGCGCCGCTGTTGATGGCATGTCTCAACATGCCCTCCATTTCGGCGATGCGCTGACGATCCTGATCGAGCCCGGAACTGTATCCGACCGCACGTCCCTTGCCGTTTTCTTTGGCGCGATAAAGCGCCATGTCGGCTCTGCGCAGAAGTTCAAGGGATGGTACATCTCCTGCACCGATTGCCGCTCCGATACTGGCGCCCGCCTCGATGGTCCGCCCATCGATCTTGAAGGGTTGCGCAAACAGCGCGAGAATGGATTTTTCGAGCTCGCCGAACGTGGCATGCCCAATCTGCAACAACGCGAATTCATCGCCACCAAGCCTCGCGGCGGCGAAAATTTCCGGATGGCAGCTCGGCAATGCCTGGGCGATAATGCGGATCAAATCGTCTCCGACGGCATGCCCCCAGGCATCGTTGACCGCTTTGAAGCCATCAAGATCAATCAGATAAAGCGACAGGGGCGCCTCAACCGATGCATTCATATCATCGAGCGCGTTAAGAAGCCCATGTCTGTTAAGGAAGCCGCTCAGACTATCATGGCCGGCCTCAAAGTGGGCGGTTTCAGCGAGGTGACGCAGCCGTCGCGCCTCGGACGTGCCGGCCAAGAGAACGCCGCCGAGGAAAAGAGCAAGAATGACGCCTGCCGTTGCGATATAAGGGGACACATTGGACAGGACGGTAGTCCCTGGCGCCTTGCTGGGCCAAACGAGAAATGCGATCGGCGTCCCATTAATATCTTTGATTGGCCAACTGAGGGAGCCTGGTTCGGCCGCGAGTGTCAGATGTAATCCTTCGAGCTCGTGTTCATTCGATAGTATGTCAAGGACGTCAGGCGTTAGATCCTTGGTGAAGCTCAACACGCTCAGCTTTGGAAGTGCGGTGCCGGGTGTATATGGCTGTATGGCCTGTGACGCCACGAGAGTAATGCCGTTTTCCGTCTTCATAAAATTCACGATCGGATCCTGGCTCGGGCCGGCGGCCGCTTCGATCTGCCGGTCGAAGGCATGGCCGAAAAGATCTCTCGGCTGGATCGGTTTGCCCTTGGCATAGGCAGAAAGCGTAGCACCGTCCGGGCCGATGACGATCGCGCCATCATACAGTGGATAATTCGCGCTGACCTTACCCCAGTTCGTATAGGCCCAGTCAACGGCAGTCTCGGCGCCGATGGCCTTGTAGGCATCGTCCCACACGGCGTTGTCTCTGATGGTAGCACTCAGCCGTGATGCAAATGCTGCAATTCCGGCTTCAGCAGCACGGGCGGCGCGAGCATCATCGATTTCGTTCATCGAGCGCGTCATGGTGGCGACAACATGCGCCACCAAGCTTGTTAGCAAAAGGGCAACAGCAAGGAAGCAGCCGGTTACGACAAATACGGAAGAGATCTGGGCGCGCACATGCCCAGCCGCGAATTTGAGCGACATGAGAAGTCCGGGATATGAATTGGGAAAGACCATGTCGGCGGGGACTGCAGAAGACATCATGTCCGCAAGGCGCTGCACCACATGTGTATCAGTTGATCATGTAGGCGCGATTAAAGGGCGTGGTTAAAAAAGCTCCTTCCGGGATTTCCACCTACCGATCCGGCTTCTCAGCGATGACTGGTATCTCCAAATTTGGCTTGACGAACTGACCAGCCGGACGATTTATCGCAAAAGGATATTGTCCTGGTTGTCCTGAAGAAACCGCGCGTTTCGATGAACGCGGCGTAATTTCCGACATGGGAGGAAATGATTTGAACGAGGCTCAACAGCTGTGGGAATGGCGCGAGAAGATCGCAAATCTCTACTACGAGGTACGTTCTAACCCGGACGCGGTTGCTGCCTGGGGGCTTTGGTGCGACACCCGTTCGACCCTGTTTCGCGACCATCCTCAGTCGCCGATTGAATCGGCGGACCGCAAGACGTTCGAAGGGCCGACTATATTTCCTTACGATCCCTCACTGCGTCTGACGGTGCAGCTCATTCCGGTAACGCCGGAACGGATAATCGTCGCAACAGGAGCGGATGGTGACCTGTCGATGCACGCGTTCGCCCGTACAGCGGGGCTGGAGGCTAGATTGAGCGGCGAATTGACCCTTTACTGGATTGAGGGGTACGGCGGTGGGGTGTTCCTGCCGTTTGCCGACGCGACCTCGGGGACCGAGACGTACGGTGGTGGCCGATATCTCCTCGACACCATCAAGGGAGCGGATCTCGGAGTTGTCCGTCCAGACGGCACACTGGTGCTCGATTTCAACTTCTCCTATTTTCCTTCGTGCGCCTATTCTTCCCGCTATGTCTGTCCATTAGCGCCATCGGGCAATCGACTGAAAGGCGCTGTGAGAGCCGGAGAACGGCTACCTATCTCGAAATGAGCCGTGGTGGAGTGGAGATGCAGTGATTGTGATGGAAACACATTACCTTGCAAATAGGATTCTATATATCCCCCGAGCGATATCTCGCGGATAGGATCCCAGACAGCCTTCGAGCGCCTTATTAGACATAGTCACAGCGCAAATACCTTCCACGGGACCGATGAGCCAATGCGAAGCCATCCCACTGAATTTATTCAGGGAAGCACCGTTGCATATCAATTGCGTCTCGGCTCCAGCCAAACGGTTGCAGTTCTCCCAGCAATCAACTTCACCGTATCCGGGACATCTTCGATTTCGATGCGAACTGGAATTCTTTGAGCCAGACGAACCCATGAGAATGTCGGCGCCACGCTTGCCAGCGAGCCTACAGTATCACTTCTCTCCCGGTCTTCAATTCCGGCGGCAATACCCGCGACGCGCCCGGTAACCGATTGCGGCTCGCCCATGATATCGATCTTCACTTGATCGCCGATGTGGATCCGTGGGAGTTTTGTTTCTTCAAAGTACCCCGCGATGTAGATGGCGTCGCTTTCTACCAGCACTCCGATCGCATTTCCGGCGGAAACATAGTTGCCGCGACGTAGAGAGAAGTTCGTGATTTTACCCGAGGCCGGTGCTTTTACGATTGTCCGGTCAAGGTTCAGCTTCGCCAGATCCCGGGCAACGAGCGCCGATTGATGGGCGGCGTCTGCCTGGTGCATCTGGCTCTCCGCATGCTGGCGCTCTTTGAGGCTGACTGCTTCTTTGGAGGCGAGCAGTTGGGATCTTTCGAAGTCAGTTCTTGCCAGCTCCGCTACAGCCTCGGTGCTTTGCACTTGCGCTTCTGCTTCGCGCACCGCCAGCTCGAAACGGTCTGCCTCTATCCGGAATAGGGGCATACCCTTCTCCACCCTTGCATTGTCCGACACCAGAACCTCCGTGACCGGGCCGGAGACGTCTGATGCCAGCCGGATGATATCCGCGCGGACATGAGCGTCGCGTGTCCATGGCGCTTCCATGTAAAAGGACCATAGGTGCCAGCTTAGAATTGCCGCGCATCCAACCATAGATAAGGTCAACAGAGCCTGCCCCGAGGTGATCGTGAGGTTTTTCATTTTTGCAACCAGTTGGTAGCGGCAGAAAGCCCGCCAAGGAGGGTGATGTAGAGTGCGAGGTTGAACAGGGAGCGATGCCACACCGCTTGATAAAAACCGAGCCTGGCGAGACCTGATGTGAGTAAGCGGAACAAACCGTATGCACTCAGGGCAAGTACCGAGAACCATGGCAGGAAGACACCGTAAAGGTCGAATTGTCCAATCACGCGGCGTTTTTCCTTGCAGGAGGTGTTATCGAAATCGGCGGATCGGCCTCCGGAGCGAGGCAGAGACGAAGAGCGGCAGCGTGCACCACAAGTTCCATGTCGGCGTCCGTTGCGGTCACGTCCGCAGTCGAATGGATAAGGTCGTCCAGCATTCCGAGGGCAGTTCTCAAGGCGTCGTCACGCCGAGCGGGCGCAAGCAGATACAAGACCTCCAGCCCTGAGAAGACTACTTCAGCCTTATAGCGAACAGGCATCGACGTTTCCGCAGCGCGCGCTCGCATCGCAGTTATATAAAGCCCCGCGCGCAAATCCCTTATGAGGTCGGCATCGGAGGCGTCGGAGGTCGCAGGAAGTCTCAACGCCCTGGCGGCAAACAGGCCGGCCACATCGATGACGTGATGGTGCGTCATATGCGCGTCGGCATGTCGCCCGGCCGCAATCCGGGCGACATGCTTCTGGGCCACGGAAAAAAGCCTCCTGGCATTTGTCTCCACTTTGACAGATCGAAAGATGCCGCAGACCGCGATCGTCCAAACCATCGCAAGAATGGTCGCGATCCCTGTGTTTGCAAACGTTAGGAAGTCGCTGCTCTGGCGTGTCTGGAGGCTGAGAAGAAGGGGAAAGTTTATGCACAGCCCCATGCCGATGATCGCGAGCGAAGGCACAGCGAGGCATATCCCGGCGGGGATCAGGAACAGCCCGAGGGTAGCGGCGAGCGGCACAAAGCCGTCGATCGTCGGAAGGATCGCGAAGCCGTAGACGAACGCTGCGACGGCAGAACCGATTGTGACGTGGACAAATTTGCGCATGGCTGGCACCGGATCGTCCATTGTCGCAAGAAGGCAACAAAGCACGCCCGAAATCTGAGCAAATGTCATTCCGTCGGCCCAGCCGCTTGCAATCCAGAAAAAGGTTGTCGTTGCGAGGCAGATCGCAACCGCCAGCGCCGATAGCAATGCCATGCCGATATCGCGGTGCGAGGTTGGCATATTCTCCGGAGCCGCGAAGCGACGAGCCGCTCTCGCTGTGTTCTCTTCCTTCAAGGCTTCCCGCAGAGAACGACACTCGCCAGAAACCCGAAGGATATCCCGCAGGTTCCGCTCAGCATTCGCAAGAAGAAGCTCTTCCCATGATTGAGGTGCTTCGCAAGAGGCGAGCGCATCAGTTTTGATCTTGAAGGTTTCGAACGAGCTCGTTGAACACGATCCCACCCCTGCAATCATTGATATAGCCTGCTCCGAGCCGGAGGTGTTGAGCTTGGTCAGTGCTCGTCGCAGATCCTCGAGTTCGCTCAGCAACGGAAGGAAGGAGACCATCCGGTGCTGCAGTGACCTCACCAGCGAAACGGCATGTCGATACCTCGATCCATCATATCGAAGATGGACCGTAAACGACCGTAGATCGGCCACCTCCGCCGCTAAACCGTGTCGTTCTGCTCTGCTTCGGGTTTCGTTCGCCTCCGCAGTTGCCGTTGCCGCGAGGAGCTTCTGCGCCCTTGCAATCCAGGCATCGATCCGCCCGAGAAGTACTGTCCCCACATGGACTGGAAGAACAACGTGGCTGATGATCGAGCCGCACAGGATCGCAAGCCCGATCTCCTCGACGCGGGAGACAACAGTGTCGAACGTGTTTGCTGGCGCCGTGACCAGTGGCAATCCCGCAAGAAGGACGGTGTAGCCGGCAAGAAGGGAAACATAGCTGCGCGGCGTACGATCGAGAAGGCTAAGGAAAGTGCATCCCGAAACCCATGCAATGATCGCTGCGGAAAGCAGGATAGGATCGTTCACAAGGTTCGGAACCAGAACGACGGTCGCGGCGCCACCGATCAGCGTCCCCAGCAGCCGATAGACCGATTTCGATGAGATCGCGCCCGAAAGGGGATGAGCAACGATGTAGACGGTTGCCACTGCCCAGAAGGGCCGCGACAGATCGAACCTTACTGCGATGTAATAGGCCAGCATAGCTGCGAAGAATGTCTTCAGTGAGAAGACGACGTTGTCCGCGGTGATAACCGCTCGGACGCTCACATGGCACCTGTCTGATGCGGGGCCGCCGGGGCGCCTCGCTTCTCGTCGGCAACGGTCAGTCCGTAGATCGCGGGCGGGACATAACAAAAGAACGGAGCTGCTAGGCAGGCGTATATGTAGGCTTGCAGCGGATCTTCGCCTGGAACGGCTGGAGGAACCGGCGCCTTGTCGCCAAAAACCCTGCGGACCTTCACGAGGAAGGCTTTCATCCCTCTTTTGCGCGGGTTGTGCCACTGCCACTGACGGGCGTACGTTCCAGGGGGCAACATGCGGGATTTGCGATAGCGGTTCTGCGGCAGTCTAATTGCCGTCGAGATGATATCAGACCACCATTGGGGCCTATGATTTTCAACTGACATCGCCGTTCTCCGAATATGATGCGGTAACCCTATCGACAAAGCTTGGCGGTGAATTTAGATATTCTCTCAAATGATCACTAAATTAAGCCAGCCACGCGCATCCCTTTCTGACGCTCTCGTTGAGGAGGATCTTGAACAGTCGACCGCTCGAGCGCATGCGGTGAAGATCGACGTCTCGCAAAATGAGCGCGAGGCGCCTGAGCACCGGCATCGAAAAGGACAGCTCGTCATGGCTTCGCGAGGTGGAGTGACGTGTCGCGTACCGAGCGGGATGTGGATGGTCCCGCCCCAGTGCGGCGTATGGGTTCCCGGCGGGATACTGCACAGCAACGTTGCGACCGCCAATGCGCGTTTGTTTTTTTTATTTATTGAGCCGGGTACCGCCGATCTGCCCGATAGATGCTGCACGCTTTCGCTTTCCCCGCTTGTCAGAGAGCTCATTATCGAGATGGCTGAGCAATCCGTGGTCGCGGGGGCTTATGCGGAGACAATGACGACATTGCTTCTGACGGCTTTGCCAAAGATGCCGGTAGAGGATCTGCACCTACCGCTGACAGCCGAGCCGAGACTGGACCGTATCGCGTCCGCGCTGGTGGAGGATCCTTCCGACCGAAGCACGATGAGGCAATGGGCAAAGCGGGTGGCAATGAGCGAGAACTCCCTCGCGCGTCTCGTTCAGCAAGAAACCGGTTTGACGTTCGGTCGCTGGCGACAGCAGTTGCAGCTGATCATCGCCATCCGCAGCCTCGCGTCGGGGGCGACGGTGCAAAAGGTTTCGGCCGACCTGGGGTATGAATCCGTGTCGGCATTTATCACCATGTTTAAAAAAGCGCTCGGCGCATCGCCAGCAAAGTATTTGAGAAATTTCGACCGTTAGCCAAAAGCTGCCGGCCATGAATCTCAAGCGAGTGATGTCAACGACGCTACGGCTGCAAGGCTGACTTTGTCAGCAGAATGAATTTATCGAGACAGAGCGATGTTCCATTCGCCCCTAAAAAAGGCCCGATTACGAAATCGGGCCAGTCTGTGGGAACGATTAAAAGGTGCAGGGAATGATACCCTCTCGACACAACGACCAGTTGGCCGGAATGTTCCCTTCGAATTAGTTGCACACCGTCTGACGTATCACTACTCGGTGGTGATGGCGGAACCCGTAACGTCTTTCTGTCCAGCACCGCTGGTCATCACTATATCTCGGGCCGTCGTAGTAGCCGTCATATGCGTAGGCTGGCGGGTGACGATAGTACCGCGGCGGTGGCCGATCGTAGTCGTAGCGAGGCCCGATCCCGTACTCAAAGTAGACCTGGGAAAATGCCGGCGACGCTGATAACGTCGCTACAAGCACCAATGCGGCGATCGCAATATTTTTCATGTTTTCTTCCAATCCGATTTGCGCACACCTTAGTACGGTTGCGTCCCACGAATATTATACGTCACGAGCGCTGCTTCTGAAGATGGACCTAAGTCCCGACGATGCAGGACTTAGGCCCGATGAAGCTCAACGGTATTGCCATGACGGAGGGAGAACCGCGCCGTGATTGGGCTGAAGAATATAAATGCCCAATAGCAAGAGGACGCTCGCGACGAGCAAGAGCAAGGTCTACAAACGCGATGGCGGCAGATGCAGCCAATGCCAGCGTAGTTTTTGTCGTGGACGACGACCCATGGTGGACTTGCGAATTTTGGCCAAGGTCAGGGGTTTGAGAGTGAATAGCTACCCGTGATCCTGCAATTGGGCCAGGGTGCCGCTCTCCCACTCGTGCATTAACAGCCCGATTACCAGTCGCAGCTGGCCGAATTCATCCTGTTTCCGAGCGTGTCGCTGCGTGGATCAACCCCGAACTTGCCGACCTGCATTTCCATGAAGTCGACTTTCATGGTCCCGGCGCGTTGTAGCCAGGCGAGCAATGCGGCAGAGCCGAAGTGGGAAGGAAGCATGAAAACCTTCCTGTCACGCGTGCCTCCCGCACTGCAATTGCAGCAGGTCTTGCGAGCTGCTACGGGCCGCCAAATGCGCCGCAATCATAACGGTGCCATCATCATCAAATCTGCCGTTGTTGGTGTTTGGTTGATAACGCCTCGGACGATTTCGCACTCCTCTTGTTCCGCCCGCTTTGAGAAGGCATACTAATTTCCAAATCGCTTGAGGGAACACTGTCCGGCGACAAAGTTAGACATTGATATTAAGCGCTGAGCTGTTCTGTGAGCCGCATGAAGATCATTTTCCGTTGCGATCCGAATTTGCATGATTATTTGCCGAAACCAGCGGCGGCGCGGTCCTGTTTGCCCGACTGGCTTCGCCAGATGCCGACTACCTCGTTTTCGGAATTTCATGGACGTGACATACGAACCGTCAAGCAATGCCCGCCTTTTGTCGACGCCATGACCCATGGCTTCATGATCCTGCTGCCATGCGATGTGGTGGTAAAAGCTGGAAGATTCTCCTGGGACTGGGATGTGCCAATACCGGCTGCGAAAAACCACCCCCGTGCGCCCCTGAGTTTCCATGTGCCGGAACAAATCCTTGGATCAGCGCTGGCCAAAGAGGGATCATCCCAACTGGCAGCGATCAAATTCAACAGTTTTTGGACGATTGAGCTTGAAGAAAAGTGGTCGCTTTTTGCGACGCATCCTGCCAATCGGGAAGACCTCCCGTTTCGAACCGTAACCGGAATAGTAGATTGCGACAAATTCCACGACGCAGGCATCAATTTCCCGGCAATCTGGACAAGACCGGATTTCGAGGGCGTATTGTCCAAGGGGTTGCCGGTCGCACACTGCTTTCCCGTCCGGCGGGAAGACCTTGAGCTTGTCTGCGAAAGCTTTGACGGCGAACAGATCGCCGGTTATGACCGGACAGTCGGCCAAATTCTGGTCGAGCCTGGCGTTTATCGCAAGAAATTCAGGGATAAGCGTTCCCGCTCACCTGGAGAGAAAAGAGCGCAGGTCCGCCTTGTCGAGGAATAGCAGTCCATTGCGTCCAGAACTCAGCACATTTGCTATCATGCCCAGCGTTGCAGACGAGAGCGCATAGGCACCCCGGTACGCGCCAATTGCACCTTCCATATCACCAAGCTGCTGTAGAGCGCTACCGAGGTTGAATTTAGCTTGCGGATCATCCGGCTTACGCGCGAGCGCCGTTTTAAAGGCATCCACGGCGCCGGCAAGATCGTCACAATCTTGACGCGCGAGGCCGAGGTCGAACCAAGCGCTGGGAGGTGCATCTTCCTTCACCGCAAACTCCAGCCGTTCGCGGGCATTTTCGAAATCCCCGGCTTCCCAAAGCAGACGGCCAAGTCTTGCGGCGGCCTCCCGTGAGGATGGATCGATCTCGAGTGCCCGCTGCCACGCCTCAGCTGCCTGCTGGCGTTTGCTATTCTGTTCAAATGTCCTGGCGAGCTCGGCGAGCGCGTCCGGGATGGCGACTGGAAGGTGAGCGAAATAACTTTCGGCAAGGTCAAGCCGGCCAAGAGCGCGAGCAGCGCGTCCGGCGAGGAACAATGTTGCCGGATTTCCCGGCCTGACTTTGAGGCTCTCCTCGGCACAATCCAGCGCCGTGACGAAATCCTGGACGGCGAAGCTCCCCGCAGCGAGGAGGTGGTTCAGTACGGCGTCATTCGGGTTGTCGTCCAGGGCATTACGGCACAGTCTAAGCGCGTCGGCATGCTTTCCGGAATTGAATGCCGCCACGATCTCCCGGACTTGCAATTCCACCGTGATCAAGCTTCATTTCCTCCTTTATTGCGACCGCTGACTGTTGATACTCACGATGTCTGCCAGCATATCGCCGGCCTGTCTATTCCTGGGAGTACCGGGAATCACAGGCGTGGCAGTTCCCTTCCATTCGATTGCCTTTAAGAAGGTTCGGCAGCCCGCGGCTCGCGATACCCGGCAGTCTAAGATTGCGCGCGTTCAGTCTAGGCCGCGATCTCGTAAATGAGATGCCAGCGGCAGGGGTCGAACCCACAGCTGAGCCATAGGATCACTGCGGTGATACGTCTACCAATTCCGTCACACTGGCCCGGCCTTTTAGCGCAAAGTAGGGCGAACCGCCCTTAAAGCCCTTTCTTCTTGCCGGCGAGATGATTCGGGCTCGGCATGAGCCGATGTGATCTGACCGATTTTGGCGTCCCAGCGAAATATGCGGCACGGCGTTCCTCGAGCCATGTCTCGACTTCACGGGCTCGGTGCCGGGAATTTTTACCCGTCATTTTTTTCCCGTCATAGGTGCGCGACGGTGTAGCTGTGTCGCACCAAAATCTGATAGCGTACGTTGCGTTCGTACGTCCCGAGGGTTTTCGCATGGGAAGCAGAATGTTTCGATGTGCTTGCTCGCGATGGCGGCTGTCCTTTCCCCTTTCCGGGTGGGCGCGGCATCCGCACAAGTCTCACTTCACCAAGGATCCGAGGCCGCGAACCTTACCGAGTTCCAATCCTTCTGGGCGCATTTTCGCCAAGCGGTCATGAACGATGATATCGCGGCCATCGAAGCGCTGACGGTCTTCCCGCTCAAAACAAAAGGCCAGCTGGATGACGATCCGGTTAAGGCGATCGGGAAGCGGGCGTTCGCACCGTTGTTGCGCTCCCGTCTGAAGGAGGACGCCAATATGCGCGGCTTCAGCGGCAATACCCTGGATTTTCTGCGTGCCAATCCGGTGTTCCCGCGCATCGACGTGGACGGTAGCGGCGACCAGAATGTTGGCAGCCTCGTTTTTCGGCGCCAAACGAACGGCTGGAAACTTTCGATGATCTACCGAGCCGATGACTGACCTCCACTCCAACCCACG
The DNA here is from genome assembly GCF_012641385.1 of Rhizobium sp. P28RR-XV. NCBI lineage: Bacteria > Pseudomonadati > Pseudomonadota > Alphaproteobacteria > Hyphomicrobiales > Rhizobiaceae > Rhizobium > Rhizobium sp. P28RR-XV. The sequence goes on along the minus strand of NZ_JABAIG010000007.1, from coordinate 154,267 downwards.
TCCCAACGTTGAGGATCCCCGCCGCCAATGGAGTTGAGCGCCTCGTTTCAGATTTATTCATATGGCCCGCCCGCCCGCGGCGTCGATATCGAACGCCTTCGGGAGGTCTATGCGGACATACCAGCCGGCTACCTCGATATGGTCACACAGATGACCGATGTCGTGCTTCTCTGGAACCGAAGGGGAGAACTGCGCGTGTGGGATCCCGATCATGTTATCGCAATGGATCAGGCATACGGCGTGTCGACCAGGATTCCAGGTGCGATGCCCTATGCAGACAATGGCGGCGGTCAGCTGTTGGTGCACGGCGCTGGAGCGGAGGGGCTTGCGACCTATCTGGTTGATGCCGGATCGCTGTTTCTCGACGACGATGCGCCGTTCGTAGCACCCGATCTCGCTGCCTTGCTAAAAACCGGGCTGGGGGCTGATATTGTTTTCCTGTCGGATGAAGTGCCTGAGGATGAAGCAGGAGGGCCAGAGGCACCAAGATGAAAACGATCCTCGCCATCATAGTTGGAGTCATCGTAGTTGGAGTATCGTTGCCATCGGCGGCCGAGGGAAATGTGTCTCCCGACATCGTCAGGCAGCTCCCGGCTGGATATCACGCCATCGCCAATGCGCGCCTGGCGGCGGGAAAACCGCTGCGAAGCTTCGAGATTATCGTACTTAGTCGCGACGACGAGGATGGGCTGGCTTCGGGTTCGAATGGCGCTCCAGCGCGTCCCCTTATCGTGTTCGAGAACAGGGATGGCCAATTCGTCTCCGCAGGCCGCAACGACCATGTCGTCATGAAGGCTGATGAAGGAGGGCAGTGCGATCCCTTCCTCGATGGCGGTGCGACGATTGCGGTCAAGGGTCGATACTTTACCGTCGAGAACGGTGTTGCCTGCGGCCAGCATTGGACCGATTATATCACCTTCCGGCTGGATGACCTTAGCGGCGGCTTCGTCTTCGACAATGAACGGCGCGAGGCGTGGGAGCTCAACCCTAGCAACGATCCCAGCGCGGAAGTTTTGGTGCGCGCCGGACCGCCAAGAACGATTCGCGACCGATCAGGCAAGGCCACGCCGCTCGTCGCTTGGAGGCCGACGGGGTGACGTCTGACGCCATGAACCCGCTGGCCCGACCGGAACGTCCCAGGTAGCCGTCTCCGTCGACATTTACCTCGAAGCGGCCACACTGCACGACGAATGTCTACCTGCCTTCAATGATAGCGCCTCCGATACTCAAACGGCGAATCCTCCCCGTCGCCTATCGGGCCCCATCCAGAGTTCGGAGTGCAGGTTCGGCTCGCCGGCCCAATTCGATGCGTAGCGGCAGTCTAAGTGAGATTCTCATCCTGATCGCCGCGCTATACAATTCGAAGATCGCGCTGGCGTCATCAAGTTCGATGCTGGCCAAATGGATGCACCACCACTGCACCGCAAGGACTGTGCCAATAGGCAAGACCTCCGTCATGAGTGAAATTCGAAATCCGTCGATGACAGCTGACACGTGCGATTTGATGAAGGAACGTGGAACCCATGACCGAACAGGCCAGGCATTCCGCAACCATCAGCGAACCAAGCTTATCGAGAGCAACAAGAAGCCGGATGCGATTGCCGAGCGGCGCGCGATGGCACGCATAGCGAATGAGATCTTTCGCGTTCCGCAGGCGCGGCTGCTTGCGGAGCGCAGGCCCTTCACGCACCTGATATCGATATCCGCATCGCCTTGCTGCATCTGTAACCCACCGTGTAATATCGTTAAAGCGTCGTGACCTCGACAAACCCTGAAGGCTACGGAAGCGAAACTCTGACGGGATGGAAGCTATAAGTCATCCGGTACAGAGAGGCCCGTGGGGTGTACTTCTCTGACGCTGCGCGAGTTCTCTGGCCTGTCGGCATGTAAGCAACCTGGTCCAGGTCTCTGTCCGGTACGAGTCAAAATACAAGCTCACGCTAAGCCAGGCGTGGAGCCATGACATGAATGCGTGGAGCCTTCTGATGGTGTAGCCTCAAGCTTTGAAGGCAGCAGCTTAACAGAGGAATCGCACATGGCTGATGAGGATACAGTCATCGTCGGCGCAGGCCCTGCCGGATTGGCATGCGCCGCGGCGCTCCGTGTAATAGGGTGCCGTTCCATTATCCTTGAAGCGACAAACAGTCTCGGCGCCTCTTGGCGGAGGCACTACGATCGTCTTCACCTCCATACCGACAAAAGCCACTCCGCGCTTCCGGGATCGCCGATGCCCGCTGCTTTTCCGAGATATCCGTCGCGACTGCAGGTCATCGAGTACCTCGAATGCTACGCGCGGGCAAACAACCTTCGAATTGTCACCGACAAGACCGTCGCGTGCGTAGCCAAGAAGACGGACTGGATTGTCAAGACCACCGATGGTGATGTCTTCGAGGCGAGAGCTGTCGTAATCGCAACCGGTCTTTCAAGGACTCCCTCCAGACCGCATTGGACCGGTCAGAATCACTTTCCAGGAACGATTATTCACTCTTCCGAATACCGCAACGCCTCCGCCCTCGACGCAGGTCGAATCCTGGTAGTCGGCTTTGGAAATTCGGCGGGAGAGATTGCACTGGAATGTGCCGAAGCAGATCTTGATGTTGCCATGTCGGTCCGCAGTCCCGTCAATATCGTTCCGAGGGAGATATTCGGTGTGGCAAGCGCGACGATCGCCATCGTTCAACAGCGTTTTCCGTATAGAATGGTCGATGCATTTAACGCGCCGTTTCTGAATTTACGCTATCGCGAAATCGAGGAACTGGGTCTCAAGCGCTCCCGGCAAGGCCCTCTGACCAGGATGATAGAGCAAGGCCGGACTCCCTTGATCGACATTGGCACCATCGCGAAGATCGGAGATGGTCGGATCAGGGTGTTCCCCGGCATCGAAATGTCGGATGGTGCGAGCGTGTTCTTCGCCGATGGTCGGTCTGCGGAATTCGATGCGATTGTGCTGGCAACAGGCTATAAGCCGGCTCTCGAGACACTTCTGCCGGATTTAACCGACCGGTTTTCGAATGCGGGGAGGCCGGCACGGGACGAGCTTCAACCGGGAAATGACGGTCTGTACTTCTGCGGCTTTAACCCTGCCACGACGGGCCTGCTTCGCCAGATTGGGATCGAGGCCTCGCAAATCGCAAACTCGATCGCGGCGACGGCCCGCGCAAAGTCATTCCGCCGGGAAGGAGTTGAGGTGGCGCCGAATAGATAGGTCGACCAAAGGCTGGTGCATTCTATTCGAAGGTCATGCCAGCGGTGGAGGACGTTCATCCTTTGCTAGCGTTCCCGATTGATCTCATATGCCACTCCGAACTGATCGCTCTACCTCCGCACTCAACGGACGTCGCTCACAATCACTCCGCCCCGACAGGATTTGCCGGCGATAATGGAACGAATCTCCTAGTTCCAGCGTCTTCTCGTGCAGGAAACCAGGGCATTTGCCGTAATTGATAGGTCGCCATGGAGGGTACATGACAGATAGTTCAGGTGCAAAAGCAAAGACCGGGGTGGAGGGACTCGATGACGTTCTGTCCGGCGGGCTCTCACGCCGTCATGTCTTTCTGCTTGAAGGGGCTCCCGGCTCTGGCAAGACGACAATTGCGTTGCAGTTTCTTATGGAGGGAGCCAGTATCGGCGAGCGTTGTCTCTATATCACGCTTTCGGAAACAGAGGAGGAACTGCGCGACAGTGCCTTCTCGCACGGGAAGGATATCGGCGATCAGGTCGAGATTTTTGAGCTCGTTCCGCCCGAAAGTCTTCTTGACGCCGACCAGCAACAAAGTCTCCTGTACTCCTCCGACCTGGAGCTCGGAGAAACAACAAGGCTGATCTTCGAAGCCTTTGAGCGGGTGAAGCCCCATCGGGTGGTGATCGACAGCCTCTCGGAGATCCGGTTGTTAGCTCAGAGTTCGCTACGCTATCGCCGTCAGATTCTAGCACTGAAGCACTTCTTCTCGCGCTCGGATGCAACAGTTCTACTTCTCGACGACATGACCTCGGACGCGACGGACAAGACGGTCCACAGCGTGGTGCACGGTGTCATCCACCTAGAGCAGCTTGCTCCGGACTACGGCTCCGAGCGGCGCAGGCTCAGGATTCTCAAATATCGGGGGCAAGCGTTCCGTGGTGGTTACCATGACTTCACGATCAAGACCGGCGGCGTAGCAGTCTTCCCGCGACTGCGCGCGCTGGAAAACCGGATGGCCTTTGAACGGACTGTGGTGACGAGCGGCATAAGTGAATTCGACGATCTCCTTGGAGGCGGCATCGCGCGTGGCTCCAGCACGCTTCTGATCGGTCCTGCCGGCACTGGCAAGAGCCTGTTCGCGCTGCAGTTTGTCGAGGCCGCGATCAGGCGCGGAGAGCGAGCGGCTATCTTCGTCTTCGATGAGGAACTGGGGCTGCTGTTTGCCCGCACAAAGAAGATGGGGCTTGATCTAGAAGCCATGCGCGGCAAGGGCCTGATCCACATCGAGCAGTTAGACGCGGCCGAACTGTCACCCGGCGAGTTTTCCCAGCGCGTAAGAGACAAGGTCGCTAGCTTCGACGCCAAGACAGTCGTGCTAGATAGCGTCAACGGGTATCAGGCTGCGATGCCTGAGGAAAACGCAGTTATCCTTCATATGCATGAGCTGCTGCAATATTTGAACAGGCAGGGTGCCAACACCTTTATCACCGTCGCGCAGCACGGCCTCGTCGGTGATATGAAGTCCCCGGTGGACGTGACGTACCTTGCAGATACAGTCATTCTGCTGCGCTACTTCGAGGCGGAGGCTCGGGTTCGCCGGGCAATCTCAGTGATCAAAAAGCGCACTGGACAACACGAGGATACGATCCGGGAGTACAAGATCGGAGCAAAGGGGTTAACGCTCGGCGAACCGCTCTCCGCGTTCCAAGGGATTCTACGTGGTGTTCCTGTGTTTATGGGAGGCGGACAGCCCCTTCTGCAAACACCGGACGAGGATGGCTCCCATTCCTGAGCGCGATGTATTTGGCCTGATCCTCACTCCGATGGGTCGCGACGCGCAGATTGCGGCGGCGTTGCTGCGCGAAGCGGGCCTATGTGCAAAAATTGTCTCGACCTTGGACGCCCTGGTGACAGATTTGAACGAGAACGTCGCCTTGGCGGTAACGACGGAAGAGGCTTTGCGGTCGGTCGACCTGCGTCCGCTTGTCTCGTGGATTGAGGCGCAGCCGAGTTGGTCCGACCTTCCTATCATCATACTGACCGCGCGCGGCGGCGGTCCTGAGCGTAATCCGGCCGCCGCCCGACTCTCGGAAGCTCTCGGCAATGTCAGTTTCGTCGAGCGACCCTTCCATCCGACAACATTCATTAGCGTGGCGCGTTCCGCAATGCGCGCGCGCCGCCGGCAATATGAGGCGAGTGCCCGCATGGAGGCACTGGACAAAGGGGAACGTCGCCTTCAAACGGCGCTGGAGGCTGGCCGCCTCGGAGCATGGGAACTCGATCTCATGACAAACCTCCTCACGACCTCATCCACCTGCAGGGTGATCTTTGGTCGTTCGCCGAATGACGGGTTCACCTACGAGAACTTGCTGCAGACCATCCACCCGGATGATTTGGCAAGCGTACAGGAAGCGGTCCGCAACACGATTGCAACGGGAGCGGATTACGCCGTCGCCTGTCGGACTGTCTGGCCTGACGGCTCCGTCCATGGCGTCGAAATCCGCGCACTGCTCCACCATGACCGCACCGGACGGCCAATCAAGCTGGTCGGGGTTTTGGCCGACATAACCGAGCGGCTGCAGGCGGAAGAGCAGCAGCGCCATCTCAACGAGATGCTTGAGGAACGCGTTGCGGAGCGGACTCGCGAGCTGCAAGAGGCGCACAGGCTGGTGCTGGCGGAGGTCAGTCAACGGGAATGGGCCGAGGAGCAGCTTCGCCACGCCCAGAAGATGGAAGCGATCGGCCAGCTCACCGGGGGGGTTGCTCACGATTTCAACAATCTCCTGATGGCGGTCCTTGGCAACCTTGAACTCCTCCGCAAGCATCTCGCAGGCGATGCGAAGGCAACTCGACTGATTGATGGAGCCCTGCAGGGCGCGCAGCGAGGCGCCGCGCTCACTCAGCGGCTGCTTGCCTTCGCCCGAAGGCAAGACCTTCAAGTCGGCCCGGTAGACCTTGCCGGTCTCGTGACCAATATGCAGGACCTTCTGCAGCGGTCCGTGGGGTCCAGGATTGCCATAGGGTTGGTCGTTCCGGAGGGCCTCCCGCCCGTATCGGCCGATGCTAACCAGGTGGAGCTCGCCCTCTTAAACTTGGCCGTTAACGCCCGCGACGCAATGCCGGATGGTGGAACGATCCGGATCGAGCTGAAGGAAACGGAGCAGTCGGCAGTTTCCGACCTCCTCGCGCCCGGACGCTATGTCGTCCTGTCGGTAATCGACCAAGGTCAAGGCATGGACGCAGCAACGCTGCAGAAGGCGGTCGAGCCGTTCTTTTCCACTAAGGAGCTCGGAAAGGGCACGGGTCTCGGACTATCCATGGTTCATGGTCTTGCTTTGCAGCTGAACGGCCAATTGAAGCTCGCGAGCACAGTGGGCGAGGGAACGACGGCGGACCTATGGATTCCGGTATCGACATCAGAGGGTCCGGAAAAAGAGCAGAATGCCGGAGCAACAGGTCCTCGGAATGAAGCCGGCCCGAAGCGGATTCTTCTTGTGGACGACGACTTCCTGATTGCTATGAGTTCGGCTGACATGCTGACTGACCTCGGCCACGAGGTCGTGGAAGCCCATTCCGGAAAGGAGGCGCTCACCTTGATTGATGGCGGGGCCACCTTCGACCTGTTAATCACTGACTACTCCATGCCGGGGATGACGGGAGGGGAACTTGCAAGAGCAGTCCGAGACCGTTTCCCGAGCCTGCCTATCGTGCTGGCCTCAGGCTATGTCGACTTTCCGTCGGGCCTGGAACTCGACGTGGCGAGATTGGCAAAGCCATATTCCCAAGACGAACTATCCCTCGTGCTCAGCAAAATTTTATAACTAGCCCCCACTCGCGGTTTACGAGCGGGGTCAGCTCTTTGGAATCAAATGCCAGCGCCAAGCCGGCAGGATCGGCCCCCAAAACAGCTCATTCAGACGCGTCAAGTTTTTGTGTTCACGTTAAGCTTTCCCAGCGCGAGCCAAGGATGAGACTACACATGTCGATCCGCTGAAAAGAAGGGTCCTTAAAAGCCAGGACGTCATCGTTAAAGGTTCCGAACGTCGTATGGGGTCGGTGCTTCATGCCCTCATAGAATGCATCGATGATCCTATGCTTGAAGTCCGCCCCGCGAGGGAAGGCTGCGATAACCCTGGCGCGTTCCTCATCTGTAAACTGATCGTAGCCACGACCAGCCACGTCCATACCAGCGCCCGCCTGAATCAGCGCGATTTCCGGGCGCATGAACTCCGGTATGCCAGGCGTTGTGTGAAGAGCAACCGCGTTCCAAACCGTCTCCATGTCACTCTCGGAGACGCCATGCGCCCGCAGGAAATCCCGCGCGGCGTTGGCGCCATCCACCTCGAAGCGCAATTGGCTGTCCAGATAGCGTGCAGTGAGGCCCAAGTCATGGAACATTGCCGCAGTGTAGAGGAGCTCTGGGTCGAAGCTCATATGCCTGCGTTTGCCCATAATGGCTCCCCAGAAATAGACCCGGGTCGAGTGATGAAAGAGGAGATCGCTTTCGGTGTCGCGAATGAAGTGGGTCACATCCCTTGCCAGTTTGCTGTCCGGGACCTTTGTTCCATCGATGTCACTGATAATCATAGTCTGTCCTCCACCATCACGGAGCGGTCGGCATTCTGTTTCGATCAGTTCGCCAGGAGTGCCTGCGGCGTATTCCGGAAGCTGATGGCCATGCGATTGTAGCTGTTCATCAGGCTGATCGCGATCGTGAGGTCGACAAGTTGTTTTTCATCGAAAACCTTGCGCGCTTCTTCGTAGGCACTGTCCGGTACGCCGGTTTCAGCAACGAGAGTTACGCTCTCGGCCCATGCAAGTGCGGCGCGCTCGATGTCACTGAACAGGCTCCCGCCTTCCCTCCACACCTGTACCAGCGCGAGTTTCTCCATCTTCACGCCCCGCTTGATCAGTTCGCGGGTGTGCATGTCGAGACAATAGGCGCAGTTGTTGATCTGCGAGACACGCAGATACACGAGATCCACCAGCTCTCCGGGCAGACCGCTCTGCATGACATAGCCATAGACGCCGCCGAGTGCCTTGCGCCGTTGGGAGCGACTTGATTGTAATCGAGCCTATGTGTCATTGGTTCGAGTTCCTTCTATTCACTTGACAGGGGTAGTGAGCTTGTTGTCGTCGGAGTCGACGATAAAAACGGCAAGCAGCTTTGCAGGCTTGGATGTGCTGGCGTTACGGCTGATGGAATGGATCGCGCCCGGCGCTTCAAACCAGCTCTCGCCGGTCTTGTAGCGGCGTGTTTCACCCCCGTTCACCCGCGACTCTATCGCGCCGGAGAGCACATAGGCGTAGATGAAGGCGGACTTCGCGTGGGTGTGGGGCCGAGAAGCTCCATTTGGCGCGTAATCGACTTCGACAACGCGGATTGACTTGCCAGGGATGTTGGGAATGGACCGATCAAATTTGGCTTTGACGCTTTCGGTCGGGCCGTCATGAGCGGGGGCAGGACCAGCGAACGTTGAGGCGAGCCCCGCGATGACAGCAGCGGCAATAATGCGATTACGCATTTGTTTTCTCCTTCTGAGACGCGTTGAAAATGCGACTTCTCTGAGCCAGAAAAAAGGACCAAGAACGCAAAGAAATCGTGTACCATGGCGATATGAACCAGCCACTCGACTTGCATGTTGACCGTTCGACTAAGGTGTCTTTGTCGGAGCAGATCCGCCGAGGTGTTGCAAAAGCCATCGAAGATGGCGTGTTGTTGCCTGGCGTCCGGCTGCCATCGTGGCAGGATCTTGCTGTCCAACTCGGGGTCGCGCTCGGAACCGTGCGGGCCGCATATGAGAAGCTTGCCGCCGCCCAGTTGATCGAGGCCTCGCGCGCCTTGGGAACGCGGGTCGCACAGCGCCCCCGCGCCGCCCCAAAGAAAGAGTGTCTGCCAGATGCGGGCTCGTTCCTGGAGACCTATCTGGAAATGACTCAGGGACCGGCGTTCTTTCAAATGGGCGTGCCGGCGATGGAGACCTTTCCCGCAACCCTATTCGCGCGCATTCGTGCCCAAGCCGCCCGGGCCGAGGCGAGCGTACCTCCTTTTTATCCCGATCCACGCGGCGAGCTTGCGCTCCGGCGGGAAGTCGCCGCCTATCTGGTGGTCGCGCGCGGGATCAACGCATCACCGTCGCAGGTAATTATCACTGGAGGATTCGGGGCAGGGCTCGGTCTGACGCTCACCGTTCTGGGCCTCGCCGGACATTGCGCATGGTTCGAAAATCCGGGGTTTCCATGGACGAGGCGAGGGCTTGAGCTCGCACATCTATCTGTCGCATCGATCCCAGTCGATGCGGACGGTATCGACGTTGACTACGGGCTGCATCATTATCCCGACGCGAAGCTCGTCGTTGTAACTCCCGGGCAGCAGGCGCCGCTGGGCTCCACATTGTCACTCGCAAGACGTCTTCGCCTGCTCGAGTGGGCGGCGGCGAACCGGGCCTGGATCATCGAGGACGACTATCTGAGCGAACTGCAGTTGGTTGGAAGAGCAGCTCCTGCATTGGCCTCGCTCGACCGCGACGGGCGCGTCATCCATATCGGATCATTCAGCAAGACGATCAGCCCCACCTTACGACTGGGCTTCGTGGTAGCGCCGGTCGAGCTGACCTCTGCCTTCGCCGAAGTCGCCGCATGTCTCATGCCGCCCCCTGGGCCCGCGATACAGATGGCGGCGGCGGAGTTCATCCACCAGGGACATTATTTGCGTCATCTCCGTCGAACGAAGCGCGCCTATGCAGCCAAGCGGCAGGCGGTTCTAGATTGCCTCCAAGCCGCTGTCGGATTGAATCGTGTTACGGCTCCTGGGCTGTCCGTGCTCATCAGCTTGCCGAAGAGGACGCCGGACGTGGTCATTGCGCGTGAAGCCTTGACGTTCGGAATGTTTCCGGCGCCGCTTTCACCCTGGTATGCATCGGCCGATCATGCTGAGTTCGGGCTTCTGCTTGGGGTCACTACAGCGCCGACGAAGCATCTTGCTCGGTCCTGTGACAGGCTTTTCGAAACAATCCAGCGGTTCCGTTGACCGTGAAGGCAGCTATGTTTGAGTCTTCGAGGGTGAAGCAACCGTTGGCGCTTATGGTTGGTCATCCGACCGGAGATATCCTTCGATAGTTCGGCGAAGCTCGTGCCGCCATGCTGGCTGCTGGGCCGATTTCGCCTTGTTCAAGCCGTCGCTTCCATGGCGAGCCAGTCCCGCGATAAGCTGTTACCACGGCCTTCAACGGTCGCGCTGGCGCGACCAAAATGGTGAAGTCTGCGCAGTTTCGCGATCGATGAGTTTCAAGCGGATAGGTCCTTGTACCCGGCAGGGACGCTAATCCTATTGCCCCGTCCTAGGAGTTTAGCAGTCGATGTGTCCGCAGTACAAATCGGCCCGCGCGATTATGTCATTTCGTATTCTCCATCTAGTCAAATTATTTGTTCGCGAATCCTGATGACAGCGCTGGCGAAAGGGACGGGCTGTTCCTGCGGCATGTTGTGACCCGCGTCGACGACCCGATGTTCGTGGAAGCCGGCGAACATCTTTGAATGGTCCGACGTCCCTTCGGGCTTTAGGGGATCATTAGTCCCGTCGATGGTTATCGCGGGCACTGTTATCCGGGGCTTTTGGGCCAGACTCGCCTCGAGATCCTGAAACGCCGCTTCCCCAGCCTCAAGACCGAAGGAGTGCCGATAGCAACTGATTACGACGTCCACGAAGTCAGGATTTTCGAAGGCGTCGGCCGACCTTGCGAATGTAGTGTCGTCGAAGCGCCAGTCGGGAGACCACTCGTTCCACAAGATCTTGCAGAGGTCCCGGCGATGTTGCGACAGGCATTTGCGGCCACGCTCCGTCTGGAACAGATGCTGATACCAGAAGACCTTTTCTAATGCGGGAGCCGTCGGGTTCCTTTGCCCGTTGACGTCGATGATGTCGTAGCCGGCATAGGAGACAAGTCCGCCGATGCGCTCCGGCCACAGTGCTGCCACCACGCAAGAGGCGTTCCCACCCCAGTCGAAACCGCCAAGAATGGGCCGTTCGAGCTTGAGTGCATCGATCAGCATGAGGATGTCGCGGCCGCGGGCCGCCTGCTGCCCGTTGCGAGGCGTCTCGTCCGATAGGAATCGCGTGGGTCCGAACCCGCGCGTGTAGGGTACGACCACCCGTGCCCCGGCCTGAGCCAATATCGGAGCGACTTCATCGAACGCATGCACGTCGTAGGGAAATCCAGCGAAAGGATCACCGCCCATCCGTCGGGTGCGCCGTATTCAAAATAGGCAACGGACAAGCTTTCTGTTCTTATGATCTTCGCCATCATCGCCTGCCGCCTTCAATGTTTGTGATGAACGTCCGAAGGTCGGCGAGCATCAGTTCCGGTTGCTCTAGCGCCGCGAAATGACCACCCTTCGGCATCGTGTTCCAGTGAACGATGTTGTAGGTCTTTTCAGCCAACGATCGAGGTGGCGGGAGGAATACTGGATCGGGAAAAGCCGCCACCCCCGTCGGGACCTTGACGCGCGTACCTTCCGGAAAGGATTGCGATCCTTCCAGGCGCTTGCCGTGGTAGATCCAGGTCGACGTGACGACAGATGATGGTGCCAGGTAGAGCATGATATTGGTCAGAAGTTCGTCTTCGGAGAACCTGGCCCAGATATCCGGACTACCGTCTGCCGTCGCGCCCAGGTCGGCCCATTTTCCGAACTTTTCCAGTATCCACCCAGCCAACCCGACTGGGCTGTCGGCGAGGGCCACTCCCAGCGTCTGCGGGCGGGTCTCCTGCTCGCGGCTATACCCCGTCTCCCAGTCCAGGACCGCGGCCCGTCTCTTGACTAGGTCCTTCTCTTCCTGTGTCGTCGGAATAACGTCCTTGGCAAGAACGCTTACCATGTTGAGGTGGATCCCCAGCAATGCGTCTGGCTGCGTGTAAGCGATCCAACTCGCGATCCCTGCTCCCCAATCTCCTCCCTGTACGACGTATCTGCGACCCGCAAACAGCCTTGTCATCAGCTCATGCATCAGCCCGGCTGCCCGCCGCGGTCCGATGACACCAGTGATCGGCTGTGAGAAGGCGAAGCCAGGGAGGGATGGAACGACGACGTCATGTCCCTCCGCCACAAGCGGATCGATAAGGGCTTCGAACTCGAGGTAGGATCCCGGCCAACCATGCAGGAGGAGGACAGGCGGCCTGGAGCCGTCGCCCTTGGCGTGCAGGAAATGGATCCCTTCGCCTTCGACATCGGTTTTGAAATTAGGAAGCCGATTAAGACGCTGCTCGACCTCGCGCCATTTATACGTGTCTAGCCAATAGGCCACCAAGCGCTTGAGGTCGTTCACTCCGACGCCTGCCGACCAGCCGCCGGCATCGGTAAGCTGAGACCAGTCATAGGCCTCGACCTTCGTGCGGATGGCCGACAACCGTTCATCGTGTATGTGGATCGTAAATGGCGAGATCATACTGTTTCTCCCTTCAATCAAATTGCCCGAGGAGAGCCTCGGCGGGCAGGGAAGTTGGACCGATCTGTCAGACGCAAAGATGGACTTTTATTTCGCCATGTGTATCCCTTGTTCTCGATAAACGCTTTTGCGCTGGATGCACAAATGGCTGGGATGGAAGTAATCGGCGATCTTGAGGTGTTTACGCTCGTCGCCGAGGCGGGAAGCTTTTCCGCAGCGGGCCGCCGGCTTGGTCTGGCTCCTTCGTCGATCGCCAGGATCGTCGATCGCATTGAAGCAAGGCTCGGCGTTCGCCTGTTGCTGAGGACCACCCGAATGCTGACGATTACTCCGGAGGGTACGGCATATCTGTCCGCTGCCCGGAGAATCCTTGCCGACCTCCGGGAAACCGAGCAAATGATCTCGGACCGGAGTTCTCCGCGCGGTCGGCTGCGGGTGACGACGTCCATACAATACGGGAGATTGTCGCTGGTTCCACTTCTCGGCGAGTTCATCCGCCGGTATCCCGACATCATGCTCGACGTCAACCTCACCGACACCGTCGTGGATATCGCCGCCGGACAGGCAGACGTTGGCATCCGTTTCGGGCCACTTGCCGATGGTCCTCTGACCGCGCGAAAGCTCGGCGAAACGCGCAAGGTGATCGTTGCCTCTCCAGAATACCTTGCGTGTCGGGGCACGCCGAAGGTGCCGGAGGATCTTCATGGTCATGACTGCCTTGGTTTCAACTTCAAACGAGCGGCCCCGACTTGGCCGTTTCGAAAAGATGGGCGCGATTACCCGTTGACCATCAAAGGCAGCGTCGAGGCGAACAACGGCGAAACGCTGGGACAACTCGCCGCCGAGGGCGTCGGTATTACGCGCGTTGGAACGCAGACGGTGGAAGACGCGATCCGTTCGGGGCATCTCGTGCCACTTCTGGAGGAGTTCAATCCCGGAGAGGTCGAGGAAATCCATGCAGTGTTTGTCGGCGGCGCGCACACGCCGGCGCGTGTTAGATGCTTTGTCGACTACCTCGTCGAAAACTCACGGCTTCTCGGAACCGGGCGTCCGGTGCGTCGGGAGCAGGCGCCCGACAGTCTATCACTTGAATCTGAGAGATGAAGCTGCTGCCGGCGCCTCAGGGCTCGCCGGCTGTAAGAGACTGGCAAGCGGTCTCAGTCAGCCCTTGCCGCCCTCCGCAGTCACTACGTCTGTTGGGAGAAGTCGCTGGTACGTGGCGTGTGGGTGTAAAGATTAAGGGTATGGACTGTTACGCTGTCGTAATGTTTCCTCACTCCGCACGACATTAGACCCTCGCGGACAATGGCATCGATCTCGCAAGCAGAGAAGCGTCCCTTCCGGCCAATGCTCGGATCGGGCGGGAGGCGCGAAAATTCATAATTTGTTCCGCCGAGCCGTCGTGGCCACAGTCAACTCTTGGTAGCCGGGAAGCGCGCTTCGCCGTTATCCCACCTCCTTAAGTTCCTTATCCCTCGTGTAGCAAAACTCGATCAATTGCTTTGAGGACATTGGCCGTGCCAGAGCGTAACCTTGCAGCAAATGGCAACCCAGCTCTTTCAAGATCCTCGCATGCTCCATCGTTTCCACGCCTTCGGCGACGATGTCGATGTTCTGTGACCGGCCGATTTCGATAATCGAGGACACGAGGCGGCGCTGAGATGGAGATGTGACGATCGGCTTGATGATTTCTCGATCGATCTTCAGCCTGCGTGGCTCAAATCTAAGCAAACTTACGATACTGGCATGTCCGGTGCCGAAATCATCGATCTCGATTTCAATGCCGAGCTCTTTGACAGCCGGAATTATCTCGTTGAGAACTGGTTGAAGATCGTCGAAGGAGATCGTTTCAAGCAGCTCAAAACACAGGCGACCCTTGGCGACGTTAAGCTCAGACAGTTCAGAGAGCAGATTTGCCTGCGCAAGTCGACGCGCGGAAATATTGACCGAGACGCGCGGGATGCGCATACCCAGGCTGTCCCATCTTGTAAGCTCGAACAGGGCCTTTTGCAGGATCAGCCTATCCATGTCGCCGGAACGTCCCAAATTTTCCGCGACAGCGAGAAATTTATCCGGTGCAAGCAGTCCTTTTTGCGGGTGATCCCAACGGGCAACTGTCTCGACGCCCGCGATATCCAATGTATCCGCATGAAACTGCGGCTGGAAGAATGCAACCAATTCATCCCGATCGAGCGCATGATTGAATTCGTCCGCCAATTCCTTCGTATGGATAGCAGCGCTGCGAAGCGCCTCGGTGAAAATGCCCGCCCGGCCGCGGCCTGTCTTCTTCGCTTCGTATAGAGCCAAATCGGCGTTGAGACGCAGCTGACTGAGATCCCGCCCGTGTGCACTTTCAGTCTCCCAGGCGACGCCGACGCTTGCTCCGACCACACACTCTGAACCATCAACGAACAAGGGCTCCTTGAGTGCATCGACAATGTGTTGGGCCAATTCGGTTGCCTTGGGCGCAGGATCGGCGCTCCAGCTAGCGAAGATGAACTCGTCTCCACCGATCCGGGCCGCTACGTCGTTTGGACCGGCCAGATTGACAAGGCGTAAAGCCGCCGCCCGCAGGACCGTATCGCCTCCGGCATGCCCTTTCGTGTCGTTGATTTCCTTAAATCGATCCAGGTCGATATGAATCAGTATCAGACAATTTTCTGGACTGGGCCTCGACGGCTGCGAGATCATCCGATCAATAAATCGTCGATTCGGAAGCCCCGTTAGCGCGTCATGAAACGACAGATATTCGAGCCTTTGCCGTGCCCGAACGAGCTTTTTCTTGTGAAGGCGAAGTTTTTCAATGGTTCTTTGGCGTGATTTGGTCAGAAAGCCTACCCAGACAATCGGTGCAACGACACACAAAGACAATAGGCAAGCACAGAACTCAAAGGTGGCCATGCCGCCGTTTTGGCCCCATCCACCCCGGGGTACTGCGACAAGGGTCCATTGGCCATAAGACATATCAACGGATGCCACGACCGGATTCTTCGAAAAAGTTTCCAGGTCGCCGAGAAAAACTTGTTTGGCGAACCTCGGTTCCGGTACGTCACTAATGGCAATCTCAAGGTCGGTCGATCCAAGGCCGCTATCTTGGTAGAGCCGCGGTATGTCTACGATTCCGGAAACAAGACCCCAGAAGATCTGGCTTGTTCTATCATTGGTATAAATCGGGCATCTGACCACGAAAGCCGCTCCGCCCTGGACAAGGGCCACAGGGCCCGTCAGGACGATATTGTGGGTATTGCGCGCGAGCATTGCGCTATCCCGTTGCTTTTCGTTCGTTCGATAGTCGAGTCCGATCGCCTTTTCGTTTCCTTTTTCTGGATAAACCCATTTGACCACCATGCCGGGGGCCGCGGCGAAGCTACGCAACTGTGAATCCGGCTGCAAAATCTCGGCGGCAAGTTTCGAAAAAGCACTTTGGTCCATCGTCGGATTGACTGCGATACCGGCCGCTAGGCCTTGCAGCAGCTTCACATTGCTGTTGAGGTTCGTCTGAAGCCGGGATGATATGGTGGCAAGCTCGCCGGCGACCACTGAGCGTTCGTCGGCCAGTAATCGTTCCAGTCGCCAGTTCGTTGCAACATAGACGACGATCACTGCAATAGTTGCCGCAAATATTGCCGGAGCAAATGCGCCGGTAAGGCTTAATGCAGAACTCGCGAAGCCGCGCAATAACTTTGGTTTTCTTCGAAACTTCATCAGGTTGCCGGTATAGGAGACAGACCTGCATCGTTACACAGTTTCTTTAAAGCAACGCTAAAGTCCATCAGCCATCCTTCTATCGAGGAAAGCTGCGCGTTCTTCTGGAATCGGGGACTGGATATTGTTATCACGAAATGCTCGGCTCTCGTATTGATACAATGCTGTCTGATCAACGTTGGTTGGTTGAACGCACTTTCGCGGGATTCCTAACGCTGGTCCGCTTTTTTCGATTGTATCCGCCGCCAATGAAGCTCGGCCGCGCCTGAGACAGCTGTTCTACATTGCGCTCAGAGGTCATTCGATCGATATCGGCAAAGAGTGAACCTCGATGACCGCCTGTGAAGGACTTCTTCGCCGGCACGTGCCTGTCGCAGGGCGTCCTGATCGAGCTCCCTCGCCACCATCCTTGCGCGTTTCAACGCCTCGACTTTGCCTTCGGCAAGCCGTCTGAGATTGCTGATCAGATCCAACAAGAACCCTTGGTGAGATTGTCAGAAACTCCGGGCTTCATGAGGGAAAGCATAAGGCCGGGGCTTGGTACGCTTCCAACCACGAAGCGTATCGATCGCGCGGGAAGAGCATCGGAGTCTGGTTTCGATTTTGCGAACCGGCTGCCGCATATTCGATTGACCATTCGCAACCAGTTCGATTGCCAGCGTCTCAACGTCGGAACCTCGGGCCACCGGGAGGGTTTAAGCAATATGATTTTCGGAGGTTCGAACATGATCCCTGCAAGATACCGCACCGTGCGCGACGCCGCTTGGTCTTGGTCTGTCGTCGACGCGAACACGGGCCGAGTTATGGCTTACAGCAACGTTATTCTTGGCGGGCTTAGCGAACGCATCGCCGAGGACATGGCAAAGCTGCTCAACTTGGAATACTCGGGCAGCGACGCTGAAAGCGCCTCATCTCCAAGATCAGGCGGAACATAGGCAACGGCCGGTACTGTCGCTTAGTCCTTGAGATGAACGGTGGCGCTCATGCCAAGCTCGAATAACTTTTTCTCATTGTGGACGCCCTGCTGATAAAGCTTGATGACAAAGGCGGCAATGTCCTCAGCCTTCTCGTATTCGCGATTGATGCTTAGTTCGGCAAGTATGGCGTCAAATACGCGTTGACAGGTGCCGAGTGCCTCGGAATCCAGGGACATATCTCTGGTGCGAGAGTATCTGTTGACCACCCTTCGCCATCTCCCGAGCACGGAAATGCAAATCGTCTCGAAAGTAATTCTTTCTTCGCCGCATTTCAATAATCGAGTTGAGGGGACGTCCCCCGGTGTTCGCCTTTTTTTGAAAAGCCGAAGTCGTCAACTTCGAACGACGGGAAAATCGAGGCCGGGGACAGATATGATATCCTTCCTGCATTCTGCGGCAAACTCAACCTGCTCCAGTCTGGTCGCCGCCTTGCCCTCGGCCTCAAAGGCTCTTGTGCGCCAGAAAATTTAGGACATGGCGGTCACCGTCGCGCCATGAGCACGAAGTTCATCGAGGATGCTCATTGGCCCCGAAAGCAGACCAATGGGCATCGTCACGAAAGCGTTGGACCCCGGGGGTTGAGCGACGAGACGCTCTATGAACATCCTCCGCAACGCTTGCGCATCAAGGAAATCTGTCGGTGTGAAGACACCGTTCTCTGACATCTCCCGTGCCAGGCGCGCGATTTCGCCACTTTCGCGGGAGCGATAAAGCTCCTCGAAATATGCTCCGATCGGGCCAAGACGGCGCCGCAAATCAAGAAGATACTCGACAGTCGATGGACCGACCGCGTTGAATATTTCGATCGTCATCTGTTTGCCAGAGGACAGCACTTCCTGATCCGATACGAGCGTTGCGAGCGGTCGTTGCGCCTCTGCCGCGTATTTTGCGAGCGCAAAGCCGATGCTGGGTTCGGTGGGACTGAAAGAGTGCTGACCTTCGCCAGACAGCATCAGGCTGGCGGTGAACCCCGGCAGTCCCTCGATCTCTTCCGCGGGCACCAGTCTTTTCATCACCTCTCGAAATTCTGCCTGTGCCTGTGGCGACAGCCTGTTGACCACCGGTTCAGTCTGGGTTCTCGGAAAGCTGACACTGGAGAATTTCACGTTCGGGCTCATGTCGAGCAACACAGCGCGAGATTGAGAGATAAGCGTTTGCCCTTCGCTATAGATGTCCGGAACAAGGTCGGCCCGGATTCTGACATAACCGAACAGGACGAATTCATGATTGGGAAAAAGCGCCCGCCAGAATACCGCGTGTCCAGACTCGGCGGCGCAAACACGTGGTGCGACAACAGAGACTGCTGATCCTGCGAGAAAAACGCGTCTACCGATCTTCATTGAAGACGACCTCCTCTGCAAAGCGCGTTGATACTTAGTGGTCAGCTTTTCACAGGCAAGGCCCGAACCGAGTACGTTACGAGGAGATATTCATCAACATTAGCATCAGATGACTCGTCACGCCGGGTTGGATCTCGTCAATCATGCCCTACTATTTTGCCAATGCGATCAGAGGACGACGCATGTTGAACTTCGGGACGTGTCTCACCTTTTACGCCGCCGTTCTGGCGATACAGCTTTCCCCAGGGCCGGACATGGTTCTCGTGATTGGAAGAGGGAATGGTCAGGGTCGCCGGACCGCCATTCTGTGCGTAGTGGGTATGACCCTCATATCCGGCTGCATTCAGATCGTCCTATTGGTTCTCGGCGTCGCATCGATCCTTCAGGCCTCGCCCCTCGCGTTCGATATACTGCGCTGGCTTGGAGCATCCTATCTGATTTGGCTGGGTGCCAAGCTTCTCCTTCGGGCTCGCAGCCATAACCAATATGGTCCTGCGACTCCTTCATCCATTTCGAGCGGAAAAGCGCTCCGCGAGGGCACGATCAACAATTTGACCAACCCGAAAGCGCTTGCATTCCTCTTCGCGTTCCTCCCCCAATTCGTCGACCCGACGAGCCTTTGGTCGGCCGCCGCGCAGCTCGTTCTCCTTGGATCAGTAACCAAGCTTTCCAATTTCATGATCTTGAGCGTCGTCGCTATCGGGTCGGGGACGTTCGGCGGTTGGCTTTCGCAGCGACCGCTTCTTGTACTGTGGCAGGAGCGGTTCGTCGGCATCGTCATGATCCTGCTCGGTCTCCGCCTCGCGTTTTTCGGGGGCGTCCGTGGCATACGCATTTGATCCGATTATGGCTGTTCGGGGCACCAGTTCGGTAGCGATCTCTTTTAGCAGGGGTCGACCGACGAAAACGCGATATCCTGATTTGCTCGGCTGAATGTATCCATCGCAAGTCTCCCATCGCTGGTGGGATTGATCCGTAGCGGCGGGGCCGGCGATCGGATGTCTCGCGTCGGTTCTATTCCACTCGAAGCGTTTAAGCGCCGCGCCAAGTGATCGGCTGGATCGTCTTGAGCACGGCGACGAGCTGGCTTTGCTGACGTACGCCGGTCTTCTGGAAGATGCTTTCCAGATAAGATCGCGCCGTCGTGAAGCGAATGCCATGGCGCTGGGCGGCGTCCTTCAAGGATAGACCTTCGGCAAGAGACGCAGAGAGCATGGCTTCCTTCGGCGTCATGCCGAACACGCTTCTCATATAATCCACAAAGCTCTCCGGCAAATCGAATGACAATTTCCGTATGAACACGACCGCATGGCCCCCAAAGGTGTCCGAGTGGATGCCCTCTAGCAGGGGCCCAACCGACACCGCGAGGTCGGGAATTTCATTTTGCTCGACGTCAGAGGACATTAGCATGTCGCCTCCTGTACCAGGCACGGTGCTGTCCCGCCTGCAGCCGGCGTCGGCAATCAGATGCAGCAACTTTTCGGCGTTGCGCGAATGCCGCGCGTCGAGCAGTCCTCCCCGGACAGCGATCCCTCCCGACGGCAACGAGAGGATCGCTTCCGCCTGACTGTTGGTCGCCAGGACCCGCCGCTGTCCGTCAACAATGACAGCGCCAAAGGGCAAATGCTCGAACGCAAGCGACATCAGCTTCATCCCGCCAAATTTTCGCGAAATCTGGTTGGCTCGCCGAAGGTGCGGCGCGACTTGCTTGAACCATTTAATGTCCTCACCATCAAAGGACCGCTGACTTTTGCCGCGCTGGATATCAAAAAACCAGAACGAGCGGCCTTCCGTGAGCAGCTTGCTGGCAAGACCTTCATACATGTCCTGCGGAGCCATCCATTCGTTCCAGAGTCGGCTCCGACGGAGCTTGTCTTTTCCGACAAGCGCGTGGTCATTATAGATCAGACCTTCGGGTGCCGCTGCGACCGCCAGCTCCAAGGCGTTCTCGTAGGGTGCATGCTCGCTGAGGTATTTTTCCAGATATTCCGCGTTCGGGCCGGTCGTGATGGCGTCGTTGGCCGTTACCGCCGGTCCCATTTTGGTGAGGCAGGCTTTAGACCCGTTGAAAGCAACCCGCATTTCTTCGACAACAGTCCGCCAGTGCTCCGGGCTGTAGGCCGCCTCATAGATTGATCCGATGACCGACGAAAGTACTTCCGAATTGAAAACCACGGTCGTGGCTCCGACAAGGTTAAAGTGACCGTTGGACAGGTTGCCATTTGATATCCGAAACGAGACCAAAAACAAGCTGTCGGTTTTCTTGCCGCGAACAGGAGCGGTGAGTATGACCGCGCAAAAGGTTCCTCCAGATCATCGTGCTCGGAATGCGTCGGACAGGCCGCGCCGGCACATGCAGGGCGTGCGGCGATCCGTTATCGAAAAGGCAAGATCCACCGGCATATGCCGGTTTTGACCATGTTCTCGCACATGTAGTGTTTCGCGGCGTTGAAGCTGGCGGAAGACCGCTGGTGCGGGAAAACGGACCTGAGCGTGCACAATTCAACCTTGTTCATTCGGGAGCTCACCTATTTTGCAACTTCCTACCTGGCCATAATAGCCGTGCCGGGTCCCAACTTCGCGATGGTGGTTGACTCTAGCCTCCACGAATCTCGAAGAGGAGCTTTGTCGGTTGCGGCTGGCATTGCTAGTGGAGCAGCTATGCTTGCATTGATTGCGAGCTCTGGTTTCCTATCGATTGTCCGCAATGAGGTCTGGCATAGTCTTGCCCAAACCAGTTTCACCTTGACGCTGGGCGTCATCGGCGCAAGAGCGCTGCTTCGCTCCGTTCGCAAAGGCGCTGTCCCACGTTCGTCCAGGCCAGGCCGTGCATCGCGAAGTTTCCTGGTGGCACTTATGACAGCTGTTACAAATCCGCTCACCGCAGTTTTCTTTGCAACATCGTCACTCGGACTGGGCTTGACCGATCTTCAAACGAAACCGGCGCTGGTGGCCCTGGTCGTATTTGCTATCGCCCTTAGCTGGTTTGGCTTTCTAGCTCTGATGTTTCGCCTTGGACCGATCCAGAGGCTGTTTTCGCTGGCGCGACGTCCGCTAGAAGCGACATTAGGCATCTACCTGATTTTCATTGGCATCTCGCACATGACCGTGTGACCCGCAATGGGGCGACGCACGCCTGCCCAAGGCGACATTTTGCGCATTGTGCAGTCATCGGCAAAGAGCGGTTTTTTGACGCCGGCGGTGAGGCTCATATCCGCACTTCAGTCAGGGCAACGAACTGGATCCTGCCGGTACCAAAATAAAATCGGTCCTGATTTCCCGACACGGTGAGAAGAGGTCGCCTGCCGCAGCTAGGCGCCGATCGCTGCGAACCGATGTCGGTTTCTTTGGTCAATGCTGCTGCGACAGTGCCGATCGGCTCAACCAACCGTTCGGCTGCCTGCAGTTTGTCCTCTGATGGTCCGAGGATGACGACCTCGCCGCCTTTTTGAGCGCGGCGGTCGCACACCGAGACCAACACCGGAGCTGCCGCTGATGACGAGAACCTTTTTCCTGATTAGCGTTGTCGTAGGTTCCTGCGTATCGTGTTGCCGCGAGGGCCTTGGGGTGAGTGGCGAATTCGCCGCTAGCCCTGATAGGCGTGCTCGAGGTCAGCGATGACGATCTTCTTCATCTTATACATCGCCTGCATCACGCGGCTCGCCTTTACCTTGTCCGGATCGGCGATCATCTTGAGCAGGATCGTCGGCGTAACCTGCCAGTAGACGCCGAATTTGTCGGTCAGCCAGCCGCAGGGTTGCTCCTTGCCGCCGTCGGCAATCAGCGCATTCCAGTAATAGTCGGTCTCTTCCTGATCGCCCGTTTCGACGAGCAACGAGAACGCCTCGTTGTATGGCACCTTGGAATTGGCATTCAGCGCGGCGATTTGCAGGCCGCTGAGTTCGAACCGCACGACCGACAATTCCGGGTCTGGCAGCTCTGTGCGCTGAAGGACTTTCGAAGTCTTAAACACCGACCGATAGAATTCCATCGCCTCTTCCGCCTGGCCATTGAACCAGAGGTGGGGGTAGATGTGCATAATCATTCTCCTTTGTCTGTTGGCTCGCGATACCGACGGCGCGGCCACTCCTAGCGTGGGATGACGGCACCGTTCCAGTCTCGTTCAAAGCCGATGTCTTGCAGGATATGATCGGAAACGCGGGCGAGGCGCCGCATGTCCGCATGATAGCGGATAGCCGCAATGAGGCGGCTGATCCGTTTGCGCCCTGCACCGACCAAGGCGATCGTCGCGCCGACCGGCCGATACGTACGTTCCCATATCGCCAGTTCGTCAAGATTATCGGTTGACATGTGAGTGAGGCTCATGGTTCCAACTCCCTGTTCGTAGTGCAGTCGAACTTGATTGCTGATGCACTTGCCTGCTGATGGAGAGAAATTTGCTTCTTTCCCGGCTGGATGACAAACGAGTAATAGTCCACGATTTGTGATCAACGCTCACAGGGAAAGCATGTCACGTAAGCTCCCACCCCTGACGACACTGCCGGCTTTCGAGGCGGCAGCACGTCATTTGAATTTCACCAAGGCGGCAGAGGAATTGTTCGTCACGCATGGCGCCATCAGCCGGGCGATCAAGAATCTGGAACAGCAGCTCGGGATTACGCTGTTCGAGCGCGGGACGCGGTCCGTCCGCCTGACTGCGGTCGGGGAGCCCTACGCCCGCGCGGTTCGCGAAGCGCTCGACCAACTGGCCGTGGCCACGACCGTTGCGACGACGCGCCGTTCCGACACGACCCTGACCGTCAGCACCTCTGGCGGCTTCGCCGGCAAATGGCTCGTGCCGCGGCTCTACCGCTTCCATCGGGCTCATAGCGAGATCGACGTTCGCGTCTCGACCACGGGCACGCTCACCACTTTTTCGGGTGATGGCATCGATGTCGCCATCCGCTATGGTGGAGGGGACTATCCAGGGCTAACAAGCGAATTCCTGGCGGGTGAAGATGTTTCGCCGGTTTGCAGTCCGCGCCTTATGGAGGGAGAACACCCGTTGCGGTCGCCTGAAGACCTCAAATACCACACCCTCATTCGCGACGACTATCCGATCGATTGGGCGGCGTGGCTCGATAGCGCCGGAGTGATGGGCATCGGCTCAAACGGTGGCCTAGCTTTCGATTCCTACACCTTCGCAATCGAAGCTGCCGTACAGGGAGAAGGTGTCGCGCTCGGTCGAACTACGCTAATCGAAGGCGATCTTGTGGCCGGGCGCCTGATCCGGCCCTTTGAGCACGCACTCAAGGCACGGTCCAGCTTTTATCTCGTCTACCCTCCGGAAGCCATCCGGCAGCGAAAAGTCAAGGCGTTTCGCGACTGGATCTTTTCCGAGATCGGCAAGTCGCCATTGGCGGTTTCTGGCCCAAATTAGGACCACGTTGAACCCCTTCAAGAAGCGGCGTCGCGATCATTGCGCTTTGCCAAATTTTGGTTTGGCCGAAGAGCGAATATCGTTGGGACGGCGATTTGTGCCGCTCCGAAAGCGGTATCGTAATCAGCGGGCCGATCTGGGAACGAGCGGCCGGTCAGCAATGTGCCATCGTTCAGGTCCGTTGTTTGGCTCGGATGCGCTGGAAAAAGTCCGGCAGACTGCATTACCGGTTGGATCACACTACCGCGCTCAGTCGAAGATCTCGTCCGCGCTGACGCTTCTGCACGAATAAAAAGGTGCCCTTCATCGAAACCGAGTTGCGTCAGGGCCAACCAATTGCATTCTGCTCTCGTGTCCTATTTCTCAGACGCCGGCTGTTTCGGCGAATGGTTCCAAGTCAACTCTTCCGGTCATCCTTCGGATCAGCTCCACCCGATGGAGACACCATGCCCGATCCCAAGATGTTATCAGCGATGACGTTTGCCGAACGTCTCGACGCCCTTAATCTCCTGGCGAAGTCGCTGCGTTTGTCATCGCGAAAGGCAAGGCACGAGGGTAACCCCCTCTGGCAACCACTTGCTGAGCTTTCGGAACAAGCTAAGAACCCACAAGCACGAGATTGCCGAGGATAGATCGCAGGCGGCACTCAAGGTCGTGCAAGAGGCGATTGAACTACTTGGCAGGGGCGCGAGCCCAGCGCATACACTAGGCACAAGCATTAGAAACAAACAGTGGTAAGATGGGAAGAGCTTCCCCCACCTCCCCGCCCGGTCTCTGAGGTGCTATGCGAAAGTGTCCAGAGGAGAGATCAGATGTCTGCTGCCAAGTTCCCGATTATAGGCATCGGCGCATCTGCGGGTGGGGTTCCGGCTCTACAGGCCTTCTTCAAGAGCATGCCAGCCGATGCGGGCCTTTCTCTCGTTGTCGTCACGCACCTCAATCCGGATCGGGTCAGCCTTCTTCACGAAGTCGTCGCTCGGTTCACGCCGATGCCCATTGTCGTCGCCGACGATGACATGCCGGTCGAGCGAAATCATGTGTATGTCATGCCAAATGATGCCGTCCTGACAATTAAGGACGGCCGTTTGAAGATGATCCCGGTCGACCGCGCTCGCCCCGAACGCAAGCCCGTCGACGTGTTCCTTGCGTCGCTTGCTCAGGATCAGGGCGAGCATTCTGCCGCCGTCATTCTATCGGGAGGCGATGGCGACGGTACGCTTGGCGCGAAGGCGATACGCGAGGCAGGTGGGCTTACGCTTGCCCAGGCACCAGACGGCTCGGCGCCGCGCCAGCCCAGCATGCCGCAGTCGGCGATCTCCAGCGGTGTCATCGATCTTGCGATCCCCGTTGAGGAAATGGCAACGCGTTTGGTAGCGTTCGCAAAAAGTTTTGCAACCCTTGGGGACGTCAGCAACGTAAGCGACGATCAGGGCGGTGCGACGCTCCGCGGCGCGCATCAGGACATCTGCGCGATTTTGACGACACATTCCGGTCACGACTTTTCCGGCTATAAAACAAACACGTTCTTCAGACGCGTTCGACGGCGTATGCAGGTCACGCAATTGCAATCTCTGGCGGATTACGTCGAGTTGCTTCGAACTGAGCCATCGGAGGTAAATCACCTCTTTCGCGATCTTCTGATCAACGTGACGGACTTCTTCCGGGACGAGGACGCCTTCCGCGTGCTGCAGCAGAGGGTCATGCCCGATCTGTTCAAGGGCAAGGGAGCCGGAGACACAATTCGCATATGGGTGCCTGGCTGCGCGACTGGCGAGGAGGTGTATTCCCTGGCCATTCTCTTTCGCGAACATCTCGACATGGTAACGGCCGCGCCTAAAATCCATATTTTCGCAACCGATATCGACGAGGTAGCGCTTGCGGTAGCCAGAACCGCCCGTTACCCGGAGGCGCTCCTTGGGGGCATGTCCCAGGAGCGGCTGCGCCGCTTCTTCAAGCTTGACGGCGCAAGCTATGTGATCACGAACGAGATCAGGGAATTTTGCATATTTTCGCCGCACAGCGTGATCAAGGACCCGCCGTTTTCTCGCATGGACATGGTGTCGTGCCGCAACCTCCTGATCTATTTCGGTCCAGACATCCAGCGGCAGGTCATCCCGACCTTTCACTATTCGTTGAAGCCTGGCGGGTACCTATTTCTCGGAAGCTCGGAAAGCATTGGTCAGCATACAGAACTTTTCAATGTGATCGACAAGAAGCATCGCATCTACCAGGCGCGGGAGCACTCCACCAAGATGCCGCGCATTCCGTCGCTGTTGGGACAGAACCGGTCCCTGATGTTTCCCGAAGGCGCTTCCTTCCAGTCGCGGGAGAACGGTGCTTCTCTGCGCGCCAAAGTCGAGAAGCGAGTTCTGGAGCGCTTCGCGCCGGTTCATATCGTTGTCAACGGTGAAGCGGACATAGTCTATTACTCTTCGGGCACGGCTCGCTTTTTGGAGACGCCCCAGGGCGTTCCAAGCCGTCAGTTGCTGACGCTTGCCCGGAAAGGTCTGCGCCTCGATCTTCG
Source organism: Rhizobium sp. P28RR-XV (assembly GCF_012641385.1). Classification (NCBI taxonomy): domain Bacteria; kingdom Pseudomonadati; phylum Pseudomonadota; class Alphaproteobacteria; order Hyphomicrobiales; family Rhizobiaceae; genus Rhizobium; species Rhizobium sp. P28RR-XV. The sequence continues at coordinate 127,718 of NZ_JABAIG010000007.1, read as the reverse complement.
TGCGGCCCTTCGGGACTGCGTTGCCAGGCAGCAGCCGACCAGCCGACACAACTTGGTCGTCGAAACTGAGGACGCACGGGGCTCGCTCGTCGACTTCACTATCGAGCCGATGAAAGAACGCGATGGTGTCGAGCCTCTCTATCTCATCGTTTTCCAAGAAAAAGGTTCGGCGGAGGACAAGGAACCGAGCACGCATCGCACCAGTTCCGATGACAGCAATGGCGAATTGGAAACGGAATTGCGCGACGCCAAGGAGCGGCTTCAATCCACTATCGAAGAATATGAGACAGCCCTTGAGGAACTGAAGTCCTCTAACGAAGAGCTCGTCTCCGTCAATGAAGAGGCGCAATCAAGCAACGAGGAGCTGGAAGCCTCCAAGGAAGAAACCCAGTCGCTGAACGAGGAGCTGAACACCATCAATTCCGAACTCAACGCCAAGATCGAGGAACTGGATCGCGTTAATAGTGACTTACGCAATCTTTTCGAGAGCACGCAAATCGCCACGATCTTCCTGGACCGAGGCTTGGTAATCCGGACCTTCACCCCTGCTGCCGCATCGTTTTTCAATTTGCGGCCTTCCGATGTCGGACGACCGCTCACCGACCTCGCCAGCCAGCTCGACTATCCAAATCTGAAGAACGATATCCAGGGTGTCTTCGATAGCGGCGAGATGCTGGATCATCATCTCGCGAAGGATGCGAAAGGAAAACACTATCAGGTTCGGTTGATTCCCTACCGCACAGAGGGACATCGGATCGACGGGGTGGTTGTTACGCTGGTCGACGTTACCGACCTTGCCGAGGCAGAGCAACACCAGCAGGTCCTCATCCGTGAGTTGAACCACCGCGTAAAAAACATGTTGGCGGTCGTGGGCGCAATCGCGAAGAAAACACTGGCGAATTCCTCTTCTATCGAATCCTTCCGCACTGCGTTTCTTGGCAGGTTGGAGGCGATGGGCCGCGCTTATGGCACCTTGTCCAAAGACAAATGGAAAGACGCCTCAGTGAAGGCCATCTTCGAAGAAGAGTTGAGACCCTTTGGCGAAAGCAACTTCACCCTCACAGGCCCGGAATTGCGGCTGCGGCCACAAATTGGGCTGTCACTTGCAATGGTGGCACACGAGCTTTCGACGAACGCGTCGAAATATGGTGCCTTTTCCAAAGAGGACGGTCGCGTCGACGTGTTCTGGGAGGGCAATGGACAGACGTTCACCTTGGATTGGCGCGAGGTAGGCGGTCCTCCGTGTAAGGACCGGGGGAGCAACGGATTCGGCTTCGAGCTTATTCACGGAGAAATCGAATTTCGATTGAGGGGCAAGTTGGAAACCATCTTTCACCCTGAGGGCTTGGACGTTCACATTGAATTGCCACTGGAAAGTAAGGAGTGAAGGTGACCGATAACAATGCTGTCTTGATTGTCGAGGATGAATATTTCATCGCCGCTGATCTCGCCGATGTCCTTCGGCAAGAGGGTTACGATATCGTCGGGCCGGCCCCTTCCGTTGACCGTGCTTTAGAACTGATGGAATCTGTCCGACCGATTGCCGCAGTCCTCGACATACAGCTCAACGAGGAACAGAGTTATCCGATCGCGGACAAACTTGCTGCTTCCAAGATACCGTTTCTTTTCTTGACCTGCTTCACCGTGGAGGACCTGCCGCCCCGGTTTTCCGACCGGCCGCTACTCTCCAAGCTTTCCGATTTCGCGGCCGTGGCTGTCGCACTTTCGAAACTTACCTGATTTGAAACCGGAGCCGCGACCAGAGTTCTATTTTTGCGCCGGTGCCGTAGCGAGCATGATGTCAGGATTGAGCGGCCAGTGCGATAAGTCAGTTGTATCCCGCGCAGCGATCTGCAGGGCGCTGCTTCAAGTCCCAATATCCGTTCGGCATGTTACCCGCCGTGACCCGGGAGCATAGGTGAAGGCGAGGCCAGGTGACGCGCCGCCACCCCACGGTCGGTCATCGCGGCCGACGCTAAGGGTAAAATACGCGAGAAGCGCGTTGGTACGTCCGCTACCGCACCTAAGAGATCTTCGGATCGAACTGCTGGACAAGAGCATCAATCACGACCTGAATTCGCGCGGTCTTGTAAAGATCGGCATGGGCGACGAGCCAGACATCGAAATCAGCAGAACGATCGGGGAAGATCCTTACCAATTCAGCCTCGGCATCGGCGCGGTAACAGGGTAGTTCTGCCACTCCGATACCGGCAACCGCCGCATCGACGAGTGTGACGGACGACGAAGCCCGCAATACAACCCTACCACTCGCGGCCGGTTCCCCGCAAAGCGCGGAGCAACCCGTCGGAGCAGCCTTCTGCCGGTAGACGACGAGATCATGGCCCGTGAAATCACTGCCGGAAACCGGGGTGCCGCGCGACGTTAGATAAGCTCGCGAGGCGTATATACCCGTTTCCAGCGTGGCAAGACGGCGCACGATCAGGTCGGGCGCTTCTGGGCGCAACGTGCGAATGGCGATATCGGCCTCGCGCCGGGTCAGGTTGGCAATGTCCTGTGAGGTCAGGCAATCGACCTCTATACCAGGATGCTGTTTTCGTATGCTGGCGATGGCCGGAAGGACATAGCGCTTTGCGAGCGAGTCGGTGGTCGCAAGCCGCACAGATCCGGTCAGTCGCTCGTCTAGCCCCAAAACACGCCGCTCCATCTGCACGATGGATCGCTCGATTACTTCCGCGGGCTCGACCAATGCCTCGCCTGCGGGCGTCAGCACATAAAGCGACGGCGTTCGCAGAAACAGCCGCGCGCCGAGTTCATCTTCTAACGCTACCAATCGTCGTCCCACCGTCGCCTGATCAACATTCAGCTGGCGTGCGGCGCTGCGAAGCGTGCCGCTGCGCACCAGAGCCAAGAAGAAGCGGGCATGATCCCAGTTCGGCATAGGCAACCTCCTCCAAAACGATCGATGCATTTGTGCATCATAGCAAAGCATATACTCTGCTTTATCGCATCATCATCAACCTTAAAATTGAATCGGACAGGAGGTGTCCGATGATGGAATGCAACATATTGAAGAGCAATCAAGCCGATGCTTCTGGTATCGAAAACGAGGTTATTTCACTTGAGCGGCGCCGACTGGTTCTTTGGCTCGTAGCCGGCGGCATGTTCATGGCGGTGCTCGACGCCACCATTGTCAATGTCGCCTTGCCGGCGATGCGCGCCGATCTCAATGCGACGGTCAGCGGTCTCGCCTGGATTGTCGACGCTTATACACTCAGCATGGCGGCGCTGATCCTTGCCGGAGGCATCCTCGCCGATCGCTGGGGCGCAAAACGCGTCTACCTTCTCGGCCTCGCGCTATTTGCAGCCGCCTCCGCGATATGCGGCGGAGCCAGCATAGTCGCGTGGCTCGTCGCGGCACGCTTTGCACAGGGCGCGGGAGCAGCCCTGTTCCTACCCGCCTCGCTGTCCATTGTGCGTGGCGTTTTTAATGATCCGGAACAGCGGGCAAAGGCGATCGCGACTTGGGCCGGAATCGCCTCGGTCGCGGCCGCGATCGGCCCGGTCGCTGGTGGAGTGCTGGTTGGCAGCTTCGGCTGGCGGAGCGTTTTCCTCGTCAACCTGCCCACCGGCATGTTGGTGTTCGCCCTGACGGCGTGGATCGTGCCGGACCGATCCGCGCAGCGGGCGCGGCGGTTTGATTGGGCCGGACAGTTCCTCAGTATCGTCACGTTAGGTGCCCTCTGCTTCGCCGCGATCGAATATCCTACATGGGGCATCGGGTCGCCGGTAGTCTGGCTTGCCAGCATCATTGCTGCCAGCGCGGCAATCGGTTGGTCCCTGATCGAGAGCCGGGTTCCCGATCCCATGGTCCCGCTCATGTGGTTCCGCAATCCCGTCTTCGTTGCCGCTAATCTGGTGGGGTGTCTCGTCTATGTCGGCTATTTCGGAATGCTGTTTGTCCTAAGTCTCTACCTGCATGGCGCATACGGGCTGGACGCGCGCCAAACCGGGTTCGCCATGCTGCCCGTGGCGGCAAGCCTGTCGGCCGGTAATGTGATCGCCGGCAGGCTTCAGGGGAGAATGCCGAAGCACTGCCTCATGGCGGGCAGTCTCATCCTCTCCGCCCTTTCAGCTCCTCTGGCCGCAGAGATGCTTGTCGTTCACGCGTCTTGGCTTGGGATCATCGCGACGCTTGCCGTGTTCGGAATGGGCACCTCCGCTTCCGTGCCACCGATGATCGCGGTTGTGCTGGAACAGGTTCCTGAAACGGCATCCGGTGTTGCGTCCGGCCTGTTGAACGCCTTGCGTCAACTCGGCAGCCTTTTGGGCGTCGCCGCGGCGAGTGCGGCCGTAGCTCTCACTGCGAACTGGTCGAACGCCTTATGCAGTGTGACGGTCTTGGCGGTGGCTGTTTACGTGCTCGCGGCCGCGCTGGGAATCGTTTTTCTAGGTCGGCGCGGTGTGAAGCTCAAGACACGCTCCGAAGCGTAGGAATGGCGGCCGACGCGACGGGTCGGCGAACATTCATATTCCGAGAGTTCTTCGGTTGCGCCCCGCATGTCTCCCGTGGCGCGACGCTTGCCGTTTTCGCGCCATCTTATTCCTGCTGTGGATGCCGCTCGGCTTCGTCGCTCCGGAATGGGATCTACACAGGCCATGGCCGCAAATCTGCCTCGGTCTGTCCTCATTTAATCTTCGCAACGTGGCGGTGGGATTCAATCAGCCGACACTTCGGCTGATCAGGGAAAAGGACCCGCACACATGGCCGCCGACCGCCGCAGGTTCGCATGGATGGACGCGATGCTGACCTTGCTGGTCGCGCTTGCGCTTCTCTTCGCGCCGGTGGCAAGTGTGCAGGCGATGGCATGTCATGACCGTCTGGATCATGCACAACAGTCCAGCTTCGTGCATTCTCCCGTCTTGAGGAACACGCAGGCTTCGTCCGATAGCGGCTTCCATACACCCGACCATAAAGGCTGCTGTGCCGTTCGGTGTGCCTTCTGCGTCGTCCTGGCGGTCGTCGATAGGGAGGATGCTCCCGCTGCCATGAGTTCCTTCCTCCGTTTTGCATGGGCTGACCAGACTGGCAGCGGTCTGGCGCTTCCGCCCATGCTTGGTCCTCCTCGTCTTTCGGTCTGAAGGTGCCGCGGGCCGCACCATAGCGGCGCCCGGTCGATTCCATGGGCCTCCCTTCGGACGCCCAAGACCAATGGTCGGCATTGCCCGACCTCGACCCAAGGATCAATACAATGAACCGCCGTGATTTTCTCAACGGCCTGATGGTCGGCGCGGCAGCGCTCGTCACATCGGCCGCTCTCCGTCCCATCCGCACCTTTGCGCAGGACGCCCAAACCTCATCCGCACAGGAAGCGTCCAGTATTCTCTCCATCGGATATAGGACGATCGATGTAAAAGGCAGGTCCGCTCGTGTCTTCGGTGTTCTCCAGCCCGACGGAACGCCAGGACTGACACTGGACGCCGGAACCGAATTCGACGTCGGGCTAGTGAACGCCATCGATGAACCGACCCTGATCCACTGGCACGGGCTGACGCCGCCCTGGGCGACCGACGGCGTGCCGGACAATCCGGCCGCATTGTTGACGCCGTCGGAAACCCGTCGTTACGCCTTTCCGGTCGGCACGGGTGGCACGCACTGGATGCATGCGCATACGCTGCAGGAGCAGAACCTGCTCGCCGCTCCGCTGATCGTACGGACTGCGGACGATAAAAGGCGGGACGAGCAGGAGGTCGTCGTTCTGCTCCACGATTTTTCCTTCTTACCGGCGGAGGAGCTGCTAGCGAAGCTGAAGGGAAACGCCGTGCTGGGCGCCATGCCGATGAACCACGGTTCGATGCAGGGCATGGCCGGCATGCAGCACATGATGTCCGCCGGCAACGGCATGTCAGGCATGGCGATGCCGGGAATGGCGGCCATGGACCTCAATGACATCGACTACGACGCTTACCTCGCCAATGACCGGACGTTCGACGATCCCGAGGTCGTAAGAGTCGAGAAGGGCGGTCGGGTCCGTCTCCGCATCATCAACGGCGCTACTGCGACCGCCTTCACCATCGACACCGGTCGCCTCTCCGGGGAACTGATCGCTGTCGACGGCCAGGGCGTGCAGCCAGTCGCCGGCACGTCCTTTCCGGTCTCGATGGGCCAGCGCCTCGACATCCTTCTTAGCCTTCCAAAGGACGGCGGTGCGTTTCCCATCCTCGGCCTGCGCGAGGGAGCCGTGGAGCGTACCGGTATCATCCTTGCCAGCGCGGGCGCGGCCATCCGCAAGATTGCGGTCGAAGGCGATGCGAAGGGACCGGTTCTCGGCCTCGATCTGGAACAGCGGCTGCGTCCAATCAGCCCGCTGGCGGCACGCCCGGCGGACCGCCGCTTCGAACTTTCGCTGACCGGCGACATGGCCGCCTATAACTGGGCGATTGACGGCGCGGACGGTCTCGTCGTCAAGCGCGGTGAAAGGGTCGAGGTCGCCATCACCAACACGTCGATGATGGCGCATCCGATGCACCTGCACGGGCACCATTTCCAGGTGATCGGTATCAACGGAATACCGGTCGCGGGCGCAGTCAGGGACACGGTCCTTCTGCCGGCAATGGCGAGCGTCATCCTGGCCTTCGACGCCGACAATCCCGGCCACTGGCCGCTTCATTGCCATCACCTGTATCACATGGCGACGGGGATGATGGCCTACGTCACGTACGACGGCATTGGCTGACGCGGTTCAGGCAACCGCGAAGCCTTCTCCGAACCGGTTCAAGCGAGATATACGTCGGTTTGGAACCTCCACATACGCCGCCTGCATAGCAGGCGGCGCTTTCTGGGCTCGAGCAGGATCTGGGCAAGAACCTCAGGCGGATGTCTGGTTGAGAAAAGCCACAACCTCTTCGCTGAAGACTTGCGAGTACTCGATATTGGAGAAGTGTACCGCAGGAAAGGTTTTCAGCCTCGCGCCGGGGATCGTACTGGCGATTGCTTCGCCCATAGAAAGCGACGTCACGGTGTCAAATTCGCCGGCGATCACGAGCGTCGGGCTCTGAATGAGGGCAGCGGTGCGACGCATGTCGGCGTCCCGCACGGCGGCAAACAGGCCGGCAAGGCCCTGGCGCGGTGTGTTTAGCAACATCTCCCGGAACTGGCGAACGACGGGTCCGTTCGCCGCAATCATCGCGCTCGGAAACCAATTGCCGAGGAAGGTCTCGGCTGCTTCCTTCATGTCGGGCGCTGCGAGCGTTGCGGCTATCGATTTGTCGAAGGTTTCGGCCGGCCCGAGGTAGGAAGATGTATTGCTGAGGACCAGACGCTCGATACGTTCCGGTGAATGGATGGCGAGCCATTGCCCGACCCAGCCGCCGAGGGACAGGCCGAGAAAATGCGCCCTCTTGATCCCGAGCCAACCCATCAACTCCAGCACATCGCGTCCGAGCCGCCCGTCGGAGTACGCGCCAGCCGGCACGTCCGAGCCGCCATGGCCGCGATAATCATAGCGGATGACCCGGAAATGCTCGGCAAATTTGGGAATCTGGAGATCCCACATATGCAGGGTGGTCGCAATGGAGTTGGCAAGGATAAGCGCCGGACGGTCGTCCCGCCCATCGATCCTATAGGCGATCTGGACGCCGTCGCCGGTGGTGAAGAATGACAAGGCTGCCGGCACCTCGGGATTGAGCGTGGCGGACGCTGCGGAATTAATCGTCATCGATTTGGTCCTTCTTTTGATGTTGGCGCCTTCCGCGCTACTGCGAAACATGGCTCGGGACGTAGCGGACGTTGCCTAGAACAATTCGACGCTAATTCTCGCCTCGTTCAGAAAAAATTGAAAAGATCGAAAAAACATTGTAATAATAATATACAATGCATCCGTTCACGCTCCAGGAAATCCAGTGTTTCGACGCGGTCGTCCGCGAAGGCGGCTTTCAAGCCGCAGCGTCCGCATTGAATAGGTCGCATACGGCCGTGTTTGCAGCCATCGCCAAGCTCGAGACTAACCTCGGCGTCACCCTGCTCGATCGCAGCGGCTATCGCGTCGGCCTCACCGAGGCCGGCCGATCCTTTCATCGTAAGGCGCAGGCCCTGCTCGGTGAAATGGAAGCGCTACGGGTGCATGCCCGTCAGCTCACAATGGGAGAGGAGACACATCTGCACGTGGTCCTCGGCGACACCTGCCCATTGCACAATGGCCTGCAATTGCTTGACGGATTTTTCGCCGGCTTTCCGAATACGCGGCTTGATCTACATTTCGAGACGATCGGGGGACCGTCCGAGCGGCTTTTCGAAAACGAAGCCGACCTGATCCTTCATTGGATCGACAAATCCGATCCGCGCCTCGAATGGATCGATCTCGGCACGATTTCCTTCGTGCCGTTAGTTGCCCCGGGCTTCCTGCCATTCACATCCTCGCGACTAATCACTCCCGAACAAATGCGTGGGTTGACCCAATGCGTTATCCGAGACACGGCGCGGAATATTGCAAAACCCAGTTTCTACGTGGTTGAGGGTGCGCCGCAATGTACAGTCGCCGATCACGCGATGAAGAAGGAGGTCGTCCTTCGCGGCATGGCGTGGGGACATTTGCCACACTTCATGGTCGAGGCAGAATTGCGTGACGGGCGCCTGTTGCCCATCACGGGACGGCATTTCCCGGGCATGGATATCGAGCTTGTGGCAGCGCGGCGCCGTGATCGCCCGCATGGGCCGGTCGCCAACCGGCTTTGGGACTACATCCAAGCGCACTCCCAATTTGCGGATAAGCCGCGTTAGGCCTAGGAGCAGCGCCAAAGGCGATACATCGCTCCAGCTCAAGTGTGATGAAACACAGTATTACATACAGTCAGGCCTTTTGGCGTCCATTGGCTTAATGGGCCATCACTCTGGATCCCATCAAGAGCAAACCGGATCAAAACGCAATCCTATGTCGAAGCGACCGACACTCTCGAAAGTGGGAACATTATTCTAATCTGTCCGTTGACCTAGATGAGAATCAAGGAGGATATGCAAATGCGAAAGATAGTTGTTGCGTGTGCAGCTGCCCTTACAATCGGGATGACCGCTGTGCCTGTATTTGCCGACGAGGTAATTATCGGTCGACCTTCAGATGAGTCAGTCTATCGTCATCATCGCCATCACCCAAGTGTAACTATTGGCGAAGAAGGGATTACGGTCGGATCCGTCCGTGACCGGGATCGCTACGAGCGCTACAACGATCGCGGCCGATGCATGACGAAAAGTATAACTCGCACCGATGAAAATGGTGATCGTGTCACAAAGACCATGCGACGGTGTGACTAGCGACAACAGAGGATCAAGTCGGGTATATCACAATGACGATCGATCATGAAAGATGAGATACGTATCACTCCAGGCGATCCGATCTCGAAATGACTTGGATAGTTATCAATTTGGCGCGATCTGGCCGTCGCGCTAGCAGAAGACGTTCGCTTGGAGGGTTTTTTACCCGCGATCCCATCTTCACTCAGCCAGAATTGTGACGATGATCAACGACGACACGATCGAACGTCCTGCCCGACCATGTTCGACAGCGGCATCGCGGAACAAGAAAACCCGTCACAGCCTGCATTCGCCGAATGGAAATAATTATAGACCATTGACATCAATGCACAACCAAATGGAGGAATGATCATGGACCATAGCAATCACATTCGACTGACCGAGGATGAACTAACACAAGCTAATCTGGAAGGCGCGTCCATCTACGGAGCTGATGACGATAAGATCGGAACAGTCGATCACGTCCATGGAGTTGGTAGTGCTAGTAGTATCGTGATCGACGTCGGCGGCTTTCTTGGCATAGGTGCAAAGCCGGTCTCGGTTCGCGTGACCGATCTCGATTTTATGCGCGACGAAAGCGGCGAGATTCACGGCGTGACGTCTTGGACCAAGGATCAGCTGAAGGCGATGCCCGAACACCGAGATTAACGCGCTATGGTTTGACATACGCAAAAACGCAGATTGGCGTGTTGGCAGCGTTAGAAGGCAAGCCGACGAGAACCGGTGCTTGCCCAAGCGGCTTGCCTCCAGCGTCATTCCGATCCATCCGAAAGGAATCCCTACTCATTAACGGTCTATCTCGAATGAATTCGTGTTGGGTCAAGATGCCTAAGCGTGGTCTCGGCTGATACCCGTGTTATATTCACACGTTGCGGATCGGCAGTCGATCAGACAGCCGCTAGGGCGGCCTTTATGGTGCGACGTTGCTTCGCTCAACTGAATCTGGAGTGAGGTCAGGCATGACCCCGCACGTTCTAACCGAAAAGACTATATTAAAAATTTTAGTCAGCTACCCCTCCATTCGTCTCCCATCCACACCACCACCGGATAGTGAGGCTATCCGAGGCTTCCGACATCATATCGCCGATGGCCGTGCCTAGCGCGATGTCGCCCTGGGATCGGCCGAGAGCCAAGATCCTGGGACGCGTTTTCTGCGGAATGAATGTCTATCTACAGGGTTGCTGATCTGCTTCATTCAAGAGCACGTCACGTCTCGCCACATAAGTATCTCTGCAATCGTGCGATGCCGTCGGCGGCCTATGACGCGGCAAATGCAACTAAGATATCTATCGGCCATTCACGGTGGCGTTTAACACCCGCGACCAAACTATCCTTGCGCCGTGATCGAGGATGAAGAGGTGATCTGCAACTGCAGATTAACGTCTGAGTGGATGCGCAAGTAATAACAGAATGTGTTGGTTGGACTTATTTCTTAAAGATTGCTGCGTTGTCGCCAGAGTAGTCACGATTTTAATATGTTGTGTTTAGAAGCTTATGCCGCATATCGGTTTTAAGCTCTAAGGATTCTATCATGAAGAAAATTATCGCATTTGCCTTGCTTGCATTAACGTCTCCCATCGCGGCGCACGCCGCGACCTTGACATTTCCTGGTGACAAGCCGGTTGCAAGTATCACCATCCCGGATAGCTGGAAGCCGGAGGAAACCGAGGGCGGCGGCGTCCAGGGTACCTCGGACGATTCTGCGGTCTATCTTTCAGCCGAAGTCGCCAGCGATAAATCCATCGACAAAGTTGTCAGCAGTGCGATCGACTTTCTGGCAAAAAACAAAATAACGATCGACACTTCGACTCAAAAGGAGACGCCCACCACCGACGTCAATGGTTTGCAGATGGCCACTTTGGAGTGGGATGGTAAAGACGAAGATGGTCCCGTTAGCATAGGCTTGCTAATCGTACAGGTGAATGCTGACAACGCTCTCGTCGTGACGTACTGGGGAGACAAAGGCGAAGAAGACAAGCACGACGCTGAAGTCAAGGCAATCGTCACCTCGATCAAGCCGGTCGAGTGACTTAGTCTGTAGCAATGGTTGCCTTATCATCGCTGGCTGTGGGTTGTTGAGTTCCGCCCCGTTTTGGCCTTCATTCCGCCCGGCGGTCACTCAGCCGGGTGGAGACAGACCTGCGAAATGGTTCGCTATTTTGAACCAACTGCGGGTCATAGTGGCGGGGATTGAGGTCAAGCTGGTACAGCGCCCAGCGATATTTACGCTGGGCCACCTTGGACTGGAAGGCGAGCAGCGGCTCTTGTCCCCACCAGCCCTGATACCGCCATCGTTTACGGCAAATGACGGGCGGCCGATGTCCGGCGCGATTCGAAATGTACACGAGGAAAATCGATGCTGAAATTCACCTTTGCCGCCGCAGCGGGTCTGCTATCCCTGACCCAGCTCGCCAGTGCTTCGAGCGACGCCGCTTGGAACGCGCTCTTCGCAAAGGCCAACGGTACCTGCATCGGTCAGTCACGGATGGTTTCTCCGGAAGCGAGCGCCCCTGTTGTTTTCGACGACGCCACGGGCAAGATTGCGATCCTTCTTCGTGAGAAGAGCGGCAAGTCGAAGAAGATGGTCAATCTGATTTGCTTGTACGACAAGAAATCCGGCAAGGCGTCCATTGCCGAATACCGGTGGCTGGGTCACTAAGCCCTGTTAGGTAGCACCTCAATCGCAGGCGCGAAAACTCGCCTGCGTAGATGTTGTCAGATTGGCTCGCCGGTTAAAGCGTGTCGAGGACGCCACCGTCGACGCGAACGGATGCGCCGGTGGTTGCAGACGCCTGTGGCGACGCCAGATAGGTAACAAGGTTGGCAATTTCCTCTACGCTCGCCGCGCGCTGAATTATCGAGCTGCCGCGATGCTGCTTGACGAAGGCGGTAGCAAGTTCCTCGAAGGGTTTACCGGTCTTCGCGCGCTCTTCTGCCAGCATCGCTTCGACGCCTTCGGTGAGCGTTGGACCGGGCAGTACTGAGTTCACGGTGACGCCAGTGCCCGCCATCCGTTTCGCAAGACCACGGGCGACTGCGATATCAGCCGTCTTGCTGACGCCGTAGTGGATCATCTCGACCGGAATGTTGAAGCCGGATTCTGATGCAATGAAGATAACACGGCCCCAGTTCTGCTTCTCCATCCCAGGGAGGTACGCCCGTGCCAGCCTGATGGCAGACATGACGTTCACTTGCCAATGGCGGTCCCAGACGTCGTCTTCAGCGTCAAAGAAATCGATCGGCTGGAAGATGCCGGCGTTGTTGATAAGGATGTCCACATGGGGGACCGCGCCCACCAGCGCGTTGCAACCCTCCTTGGTAGAGAGATCGGCTGCGGCGGCCATCACGCTCCCCCTTCCTCCTTCGCCTTTCAAGCGTTCGGCAGCCTTCGTGGTCTTGTCTTCTGAGCGGCCGTTTACCACGACGTCCGCACCAGCTCGCGCCAGCTGACTGGCATCGCGTAGCCAATGCCTTCTGTGGATCCGGTGATCACAGCCGTCTTTCCTGTGAGATCGATCTGCATGGTGGCTCCTTCGGGTTGAGACATGGGAATGTATCAGCGCTGTAAAGGATGGCAATTACCTGCGCGGTTCGGTCGCCGCCGCCCAGCCCGATCTACCGCGAGACGACCACGAAACCATCGGAGGTTCACTACCGCAATCGCAAATCCTCTTGCCCGGGAACTCTTCGGTCATTCAGTTGTTCTAACGACAGCGAACGGAGGAGATTCCGATGAAACGCGTCGCTATCGTTGCTCTGGCGGTCTTAGCCGCCGAAAAAAAGGGGGTTAACTCCCTGGTCGGCGTCGCACCGAAAACTCGCGATTTCATCAAGGAGGCAGCGACGAGCGATAGGTTTGAAATCGTCGCCGGTCAGCTTGCGCTCAAGCGAGGTGACGACGCCATGAAGACCTTTGCGCAGCAGATGGTGACCGATCATCAGAAGACCACCGGTGAGCTCAAAGAACTGGTTTCTTCAGGGAAGGTAAAAGCAGCGCTTCCCAATGCCATGACATCAAGCCAGCAGGCTATGCTGAAGACGCTCGGCGGTCTGCAGGGGGTGCTATTCAACAAGCAATATCATGCTGATCAAGTAAAAGTTCACAAGGGGGCTGTCGATCTCTTCAAGCGCTACGCAGCAGGTGGTGACAATGCTGATTTGAAGGCATGGGCGGCGAGCACGCGGCCTGCCATTGAACACCATTTTCAGATGGCCAAGGATCTGAACAAATAGCGAGGAAAGTACCGTGCCTGCTCGCATGGAGATTGGCGGCTTAAATGTCACTTCGCCTATAAGATGCATTGAGATTGAACCAACTTCGAAAGGAAGACGAAGATGAGACACGTGTTCAGCGCTGGGATTGTGGTCGCACTGCTGACGGCATGTTCGCCGACGGAGCAAGGTGCTGGGATTGGAGCTGCTACGGGAGCCGTGGTCGGGGGCGTCGCCACGGGGAACGTTCGAGGAGCGGCGGTGGGCGCTGCGATTGGTGGCGTATCCGGTGCACTCATCGGCAATGTCGCGGGACAGCCGGGCCAATGCTATTACCGTGATCGCTATGGCCGCCGTTACGTAGACCGCTGCTGATCGCTCATACGAGCCGGCAAATCGAAACGGACGCCAAACAAGGTTGAGGTGGAGTGCCGATCGTGCCGTGCGATGGGTCGTGCCTTGCCTTTGCTTCGGTTAATTTCGCCATCACAAACATGGTCGGCATCCTAACATCGATCGAAGCCGATGGTCGGAAAGCAAGGTCAGTACTATCCCCACACGGGAGACGGGCGCTGGGCACGCCTCCCTCACGAATCGGGAGGGCCGTGCGACAAGGCGATGCTGCAGAGGCGTCGCCGAGTGCTCCCAGCAAGAAGGCCTAGTTTTTCACGACGAACCCTACGAACAGAAACTACTTTGCGGGTGGCGCAAGGGTACAATGGCGGAATGAGGGTCGGCGAACAGGCGCAGGAAGGTTGAGACGTGCATCAGGCTCTCCTATCAAATTACGCCTCTTGGCAGTTAACCGGGCAATCGCGCCTCTTAGAAGTCCGGCTTACGCTGGAAGGCGTTGTTTCAAGTGGCATTCTATCCTCGAAACTCACCGTCATTCATATCGCGCTCGTCGTAATGGACGTCCCAGTCCTTTGCGTCTTTGTCCTTGCCAGGCGGCTTCTTGCTGACCGTCGCGTCGGTGGAATGCGTGATGACACGCGGCTTGGCGCTGCTGACGCCGTCGTTGGATCCGCCAGCGTGGTTGCTTTCGGACTGGCCTCTGGCGTCCCTTTCGATTTGCGTTTTGGGCGGGCTTTCATTTTTTGCCACGTTTGGGCTCCTGGACGGTTGGGCTTGCAGTCTCGATCGTTCCCTGGGTAGGCTGCGTCTTGCCCATCGCACGGTCCAGTCCCTTTCCAGCCCCTCGAGCTACACGGGAGCGACGGCGCGCGGTGGTGGGATTATCCGCAGAGCGAGAGTCATCTGTCTCGACTAGACTCGTTTCGAGATCACCACGGCCGAGCGCGCCCCATGACGGATCCCATTCGACGCCCTCGACGAGCTCTACGAAAATCGGCTTGCCGCTACCTCCATTGTGGGATTCGGCAAGTTTAAAAGCGGCTTCGGGCTCCATCTCCTCGCCAGGAAATATCGTATCGTCTTCGCCCGTCTCGGCAATCTTGCGAACGTATCCGCGAATCTGATCGCCGGAATGATAAAATTTGATCACAAGCGATCCCGCGGCCGCTGCACCAGGATCATATGGCACGTACCGAGCGTCTTGATCCGCTACCCCGGTCTCGCCGTCATCGGCCTGATACCAATGCGCAAGATCCCGACCTTCGGGGCGCCCCTCGCTTTCCCAAAGTTGATAGGCGCGCAGCTTTCTTGCTTCTTCATCGGTCATGATTTTCCTCCTGTCATGCCTGCAGCCTACTTGTTGAGGCCCTTCGCCATCTGCAAGTGGTGTTCCAGAGCCGGACGCGTACTGGCGGCCCACGCCTTCAAATCGGCATTGTCACCACCTTCGGCATAGCGCTTGAAGAGATCGACCGCGTCCTCATGAACGGATTGCTGATCGGCATGATATCGCTTGTTGAAGTCTGCGCCCTGAAGCCCGTTCAACTTATCGAGCATGCTTTGTTGACTGGATGTCATGGCTGTCGGAAGCGATGCCTTCACCTTGCCGCTTGCAACCAGTCCCTTGAGTTCGTCGGTGGTCTTCTGATGATCGGTCACCATCTGCTGGGCGAATGCTTTTGTTGCAGCGTCACCGCGTTCCAAGGCAAGCTTGCTGGAGGCAATCTCGAACATATCACTGGTCGCCGCTTCCTGAACGAAGTCATCGGTCTTTGGCGCAACGCCGATCAGGGAATTGACGCCGGTCTTCTCGGCCGCAGACTGCGCGAAAGCCGGACCTGCGAGCACGAGGGCGAGTGATACGATAGCGAAGTGTTTCATGAGAACCTCCTGGATTGTCTTCCGCCTAAACGGTTAGTCGACCCCGAGTGTTCCACGGAAAATCCGGCGGCTTTCTTATTTCCGCAATATCTAGATGGCATATTTGAACGTGCAGGTGTCTTGCACACCTGCTCTTCTTGTTGGCTTCTCCCAGTCGCTTTGCTACTCAAGATCCTTAGGGCAAGGCAAGGCTTGTCAAGCCGCAGGCCGCATCTAGATTGACATTTACCTTATGCGCATTGTCGGGACCTGAGGCTTGCCCGCCCAGGGCGCCATGAGCTTTGGAATTGACTGGATATGCTGCATATCTACGATGTGGATCGCTTCACTAAATGCGTACCTCAAACCCTGACGGACTAGAACTCGCGGGTTCCTTTGATCTCGATGCGCACCGTTTATTTGCTACCTGTTCAATAAGCGCCGCCAGGCGGGCGCCGATCTCGCGTATTTCGCGGTTTCGATGCTGAAGCTCCGGCAGGTAAAGGTGTTGCTGGGACGTTAGCGGCATATGCACGCGAATTAGAAGCAAATCGGCAAAAACTTAACACATTGGAGGAGATGCACGATCTTTTCGAAAGGGCGGTGAGTAGAGGTGTCGGGCTAGTAGCGTTCGGTGATTGAGCTGAAGTGATTCTGAAATCCGAAATCGCTTTCTCGGCGAAACATCGACTTATGCTTGGCGACAGCGTTTGCGAGTTCCCGATCCGAAATTGAGTTGTCCGTTAATCCAATGTCCTCGAGGCGCACCATGTCGCTGCCGCGGCGCGCGCGATCGCAATCGAGTGACAACGATTATCCACACCGGACATTGCGGCCGGCGCGAAGCGTCCTATTCTGCGATGTGCAAAAATCCGGAAAACAAGTGCGGCGTTAGTCGAGAGTTTTGCGGCTGACCCATGGCTGGGTTAGATTGGCCTGGATGGGACCCATTGGATACTATGCTGGAGATGAAGCATGTTCACGCACATCATGATCGGAAGCAACGACCTGGAGCGAGCCAAGAGCTTCTACGACGCCACGTTCGTTGCATTGGGAGGCAATCCGGGCGAGATGGATGCGAGAGGAAGGCTGATCTATGTCCATGAGGGCGGTCGGCTGATGATCACGACACCGATCGACGGCAAGCCCGCAACCGCGGCGAACGGCGGGACTATCGGTATAGCCGCCGCGAGCCAAGATCACGTTCTCGCCTGGCATGCCGCCGGTATCGCGCATGGCGGCACAGCGATCGAGAGCCCGCCTGCGGAGCGACC
Organism: Rhizobium sp. P28RR-XV; assembly: GCF_012641385.1. Lineage (NCBI taxonomy): Bacteria > Pseudomonadati > Pseudomonadota > Alphaproteobacteria > Hyphomicrobiales > Rhizobiaceae > Rhizobium > Rhizobium sp. P28RR-XV. The sequence continues at coordinate 110,753 of NZ_JABAIG010000007.1, read as the reverse complement.
AAACGGGGCGTTCGTCGCGTATCTTCGCGATCCTGATCGAAATAAATTGACCGCGCGGACTAAGCCGACGAAATGACTTAGGTCTCAGGCAGCGCGTGGTAGACAGCGTGATTGATGCTAAAGAGGTGAACAGGCGTGGGAATGTCGGCTTCTGGCAAACCTTCGTCGTTGCGGCATCGCGCTCCGTCTGGTCGTTGGGGGCAGGCGGCAAGCCGATCCCGAGAGCGGCTGTCTGGCGCAATTTGAACGCGGCAGCTCATTGCGCCAGAGGCAGATGCGAGATGATCGCCGACCGTGTTGGTCGGAACGGCGGTCATCTTGGGAAAGCGGAGCTTCAGACTTGCATCTCCTTTTCCCACCAGCCGCGGGTATTCACATCAGCGGCCTCAGCAAGCATTTCCAGCTCTGCGATGTCGTCACCGGCAAGAGTGATGCTGCCGGCCCGGACCAAACCATCGACGTGATGAGGCTTGGTGACACCGATGATCGGTATTGTGCCCTTGGCGATGGCCCACGCCGTCGCGACATCGGGAGCTGCCGCACCTTGGCTGTGGCCGACTGAGGCGAGCTTGTCCGTCAGCGCCTTTAGCTGAGGCAGCATGGCATTATAAGTCTCTGCCCGGCTGCTTCCTTGCGGCAGCGGGGTCTCCGAGCTGTACTTGCCGGTCAGGGCACCCTGTTCAAGCACCATATAGGCGAAGAATGGGATGCAGTGGCTGCGGGAGTAGTCCAGGATGCCAGCTTGCTCAGAGCTTCGATAGAGGAGACTGTAGTGGTTCTGGATAGCCTCGACCCGGAACCCGGCTTCTCCGAGGATCTGGTTGGCGAGCTCGATTTCGCCCAGATTGTGATTCGAGACGCCGACATGTTTGACCTTCCCACTCTTCAGCAACGGGATCAGGTGCGGAGTCCACCGCGCCACGTCGGCTGGATTGTGAATCCAGTAGAGGTCGATGTAGTCGGTGCCGAGGCGGGCCAAGCTCTGCTCCAGCATGTCCGACACTGGATCATCGCTGGTCTCCGCGGCCTGCGGGGTGAATTTAGTGGAGAGCTGATATTGATTGCGCGCGAAGCGCTTCAGTACCTGCCCGAGTACGGTCTCTGAACGGCCCATGCCATATACCACAGCAGTATCCCACAAAGTGAAGTTGGCTGCATGCGCCTTGTCGGCGACCTCCTCCAGGCCAGCCTTGCTCAGAGGGCTGCCGAAGTAGCCGTCGCCGGTCTCGCCGCAGTCGCCCCAGGCCCAGGTTCCCAGTGCGATCGTGGGAATCTTCAGATTATTAGTTGTCATGTTTGCTCCATATTTGTTGCGCGGCTGGTTTGCTGTGACCTAGTCGCCGCTGACACTATGACGCGTGCCGCCGCCGAGCGGTTAGCCTGATGCGCGGGGATTGCTGCCTAATCCTCCAGAAACTCCACGGGTTCACCTTGCCGCCCTCCCGCTCGCATGTGATGGTCCGGTTCATGGAAAAACTGAACGAAATCGCGGCCGTCATTGCCCGACACGTCTCGAAGGATGGCTTCCAGGCCACCCCTTTCGAGCGTGTAACGCTTGTTCGATCCTCCACGGTGACGATGCCGATGCCGAATGTTTACCGGCCGCAACTGTGCCTCGTCGCACAAGGGCGCAAGGAGGTCACGCTGGGCGACCGCGTCTTCAGATACGCACCAGGGCGGTATGGGGTCGTGACCTACGATCTGCCGGCGATAGGCCATGTGGTCGAGGCGACGCCCGATAAGCCCTATCTCTGCCTGTATCTCGATTTCGATCCGGTCATGCTAGGGGATTTGGCGTTGCGCGTGTCGCCGCCGCAGGGTGCGCCGTCTCCGCCGATAGGCAAGAAGGTGTCCGACGCCGGCGCCGGTCTGCTCGACGCGTCCCTACGCCTGTTGCGCCTGCTCGACGATCCGGCGGCGCTGCCCGTGCTCGGGCCGCTTGCCGAACAAGAAATCCTCTATCATCTGCTCGCCGGCCCGGACGGCGCCAGGATGCGCCACATCACCTCCGGCCAGGGTCGGGTGGCTCAGGTCGGCCGTGCCATCGCCTGGATCGGGAAGAACTTCCGGGAACGGTTCCGCATCGAGCGGCTTGCTGCGGAAGTAGGCATGAGTGCGTCGAGCCTGCATGAGCATTTTCGCGCCGTGACGGCGATGACGCCGCTGCAATTCCAGAAGCAACTGAGGTTGCAGGACGCGCGCAGCCTGATGCTGGTCCAGGGCATCGACGTCAGGACTGCCGCTTTCCGCGTGGGTTACGAAAGCCCGACGCAGTTCAGTCGCGAATATCGCCGCCACTTTGGGGAATCGCCGGCGCGCGACATAGCCCGCTTGCGCGCTTCGCCGAGCTTGGCGGTGGTCGCTTGAGTTCAGCTTACAGAAGCCGGCGCATTAATGTTTAGGTCCAATATTCAGAGGGCCAACGAGAACGCATTCGAAAGGGTGCGCTTGCGCTATCCCTCTCACGCGGCCGGCAGCACGCTGATCGGGAAACCATCGCTTTCGTCGTCGTTCTCGAAGGCCATTTGGTCGGCGAGCTGGCGGAGGTGGGTGAAGTCGGCCGGGCCGTCGAAGGAGATGCCGCCGAGGCGGATGGCGAAGGAAAGCGGCGCGCCGTCGGCGCTGAAGGTAGCCGCGGAGACGCCCGCGCGGATGCGGGTGCCGATGTCGTGAGCGTTTTCGATCGTGGCGCCAGGAAGGAAGATACCGAGTTCGTTGGTCGCGAGCCGTGCCACGAGATCGCCACGACGAACCGAGGACTGGATGATCGAGGCAAGCGATTGCATCACCGTGTCGGCCCATTGCAGCCCGTAGCGGCGGCCGATGTCGTCGAGCGTATCGACGATGACGGCGATGACGATGCCGCCGGCATCGGCGGCGGAATGCTTGCGCCGGTCGACAAAGTGCTCGACGGCCGCGGCAAAGGCCGTACCGTTCAGCGTCTTCGTCACGCTGTCGTAGCGCGCCGCCTGGGTGGCGTTTTCCTGCATATTGCGGACGACGCCGTTTTTGAGCTGCAAGGCAAAAAGCAGCGGAAAGGCCACAAATGCGGAAATAAGTGCTGCACCGACAAATCCGACCAAAAATGGTCGATCCGGCATCAATAAATTTAATACAAGTACAAGACCGACGGAACCGACCACGGCGCACAGCGCGCCGAGCATAGCCCTCCACAGGACTTTGACAATGGTGGCGGAGGGATGTCGCCGTTGTAGAATCATATCGGAGTTATCCCCATTCTGTAATTCAGTATAGGCTAAACAGAGGCCTGACAAAACCGGCTTAAGAAATCCTGTAAAATTTATTGCTTTGCACCGTTGTTTCCCCGAACGAACTGCCTTCGGATGATTATCCGGAACCATTGTTCGCGCTTGGTGCCTGGTTTGCGACAGAACACCAGCGCTTGATCTTGATCCATGGTCCTGGGTCTTTTCATCTTCAGCGTGTAAATGGGCATGGGGTCACGCGCGAGGCATGGCTTAGCTTAGAAATCCACCGAGAGAATATTGGTCAGTGTTCCACATCTTGACCCGTCACACCCCTCCGCGCGTTTTTTGGAATTATTGCGTCAACTGCAATTATGAACTGCCAAACGCGACCGTTCTCATTTGCGGCTACCTGTCGCACTTTCGGCATACGGATCGGGAATAGACCCGGCCAGAAGAGTTAGGGAGCGCACCATGAAACTTTATCATCACCCTCTGTCGGGTCACTCGCATCGGGCACGTTTGTTCGCCTCGCTGCTCGGCCTGCCCCACGAGCTGGTCGAAGTCGACCTGAAGTCCGGCGCGCACAAGACGCCCGAATTTCTCAGGCTGAACCCATTCGGCCAGGTGCCGGTGTTGGAGGATGGCGACGTTGTGATCGTCGATTCCAATGCCATCCTGGTCTATCTCGCAAAGAAAGCGGCCCGGACGGATTGGCTACCAGAAGACGCCAAGGGCTCCGCCGCTGTCCAGCGCTGGCTGTCGGTTGCCGCCGGTGAAGTGGCCTATGGTCCGGCAGCGGCGCGGCTAATCACCGTCTTCGGCGCCAAATATAATCCAGAAGAGGTTATCGGCCGCGCCCATGCGCTGCTGCGCAAACTCGAAAGCCAGCTTACTGAGCACAACTGGCTCGTCGGCGACGCGCCGACGATCGCGGACGTTGCGATCTACAGCTATGTGGCCCGTGCGCCGGAAGGCAATGTCGACCTTTCCACCTACCCTGCCGTCGACGCGTTCCTTCGTCGTATCGAGGCGCTGGCGGGCTTCGTCCCCTTCGCTCACACGCCGGTCGGCCTTGCGGCTTGAGCCCGGGATAAGGGCGTGCGGCATGCGTGCGCCCGATCTTCATTTCGGAGACAGGACATGAACGAGACCTTGAAGACCTTCCCGGTTTGGCACGAAGGCGAGACCTATATTCAGCAGAAGGTCGGCGTCGCCGAACGCATGGCGACCGTCGGCCAGCGTGTCATCCGCGATTTCATGCCAGACCAGCATCGCGACTTCTACGCCCAGCTGCCGTTCATCGTGCTAGCCAGCGTCGACAGCCGTGGTGACGCGTGGGCAACCTTCCTTGAAGGGCGCCCGGGTTTCATGTCCTCTCCATCGCCAACCGCCTTGAATATCGCGATTACAAGAGATCCAACAGACCCCGCAAGCGAGGGTTTGGCCGAAGGCCGGCCAATCGGCCTGCTTGGCATGGAGATGCACACAAGGCGGCGCAACCGAATGAACGGCTTCGTCTCCGATTCACCCGACGGCTTCCGTGTGGATGTCGACCAGAGCTTTGGAAACTGCCCGCGTTACATTCAGCTGCGTGATTTCGAATTCGTTCGAGATCCGGGCGGAGATTTTTCCGACACCGTCGAAGACCTGCCCGACCTCGATGGTGCCGCACGCGCCATGATCACGGATGCGGATGCGTTTTTCGTCGCCTCCTATGCCGATCGCGAGGATCGACGCCAGGTCGACGTGTCGCATCGCGGCGGCAAGGCCGGTTTCGTTCGCATTGCGGGCGATGGGACACTGACAATCCCGGACTTCGACGGAAACCTCTTTTTCGCAACGCTCGGCAACATCCTATTGAACGGCAAGGCCGGGCTTGTCTTCGTCGATTATTCCAGCGGCGACATGCTTCAGATGACCGGTGACGCCGAGCTTATTCTCGATTCACCGGAGATCGCGGCCTTTCAGGGCGCCGAACGACTGTGGACGTTCAAGGCACGCCGGATCATCCGCCGGCGGAACGCGTTGGCACTGCGCTGGTCCTTCCGGGAGGACGGCTGGTCCGCCAATTCGTTGATGACCGGCGATTGGGTGCAGGCGGCCAATCGGCTGCGCGCCGCGGAACTCGCCACCCGATGGCGCGCCCTGACCGTGACCAGGATTGTGGAAGAAAGCGCCTCCATCCGTTCGTTTCACCTTCAGCCAAGCGATGGGGCGGGTTTGCTGCCGCATGTTGCCGGCCAGCATCTGCCGATCCGCATCAGCGTTCCAGGCGTCGACAAGCCTATCATCCGAACCTATACGCTGTCGGTGGCACCCTCGGACGGCGTTTACCGCATCAGTGTCAAGCGCGACGGCGCGGTATCACAGCACCTCCACGATCATATCCGCGTCGGCGACACGATCGAGGCACGCTCGCCGGCCGGCAGTTTTATCATCGACGCCCGCGCTACCCGTCCGGCAGTATTGCTTGCCGGCGGGGTCGGGATAACGCCCTTGCTTGCCATGTTGCGCCACGTTGTCTACGAGGGCCTGCGCAAGCAGCGCATTCGCCCGATCATTCTTTTTCACGCGGCGCGTTCCAGACAGGAGCGCCCGTTCGACCGGGAAATCTCCGAGCTCGTCAGCGCCGCGCGGGGCGCGGTGAGGCTGATCCGGGTCTTGAGCGATGCCAATGGCGCTGAAGAAAGCGTTGACTATGACGCCATCGGGCGCATCGACATGCCGCTCCTGTCCCGCCACCTGCCGTTCAACGATTATGATTTCTACCTGTGCGGGCCGCCACAGTTCACCCAATCACTCTACGATGGCTTGCGCGGCTATAATATAGCCGATGACCGCATTCATGCGGAGGCTTTCGGCCCGTCATCACTAAAGCGAACGTTCGACGCCGGGGCGAGCCCATCCACCCGTCGACCGCCATCTACAAAGCCGGTGCCGGTCGCCTTCATGGGATCGCTGAAGGAAGCCCGGTGGACACCTGAGGCCGGTACGCTGCTTGAGTTGGCGGAAGCGCGCGGCCTCAGCCCCGAATTCAGTTGCCGGGAAGGCAGTTGCGGCACATGCCGCACCAAGCTCACCAAGGGCACGGTGAGCTACATCAAGGAGCCGACGGCGGCGATTGGCGGAGGCGAAGTGCTGCTGTGCTGCTCGGTGCCCGCCGAGCAGGAGAGCGATGAGGAAAACCAGATCCAGCTCGAACTCTGACGCTTCCCATTGATGCCGGAAGGCATCCAGAGACAGATCGGCTCCGTGCCGATCATCTTCCGCCTGGTGTCGGCCACGCCGCCGCATCCATTTCCAATCTATAAGGCACCGAACCATGTCTCGTCCGCCACTTCCCCCTTTCAATGAACAGAGCGCCATCGAAAAGGTCCGTCTTGCCGAAGGTGGCTGGAACAGCCGCGATGCCGCCAAGGTGGCGCTCGCCTATACATTCGACACACGCTGGCGCAACCGCGTCGAATTCGCGACCAATCGTGCCGAGGCTGAAGCTTTCCTGAGGCGCAAATGGAACCGCGAGCTCGATTATCGCCTGATCAAGGAGATTTGGGCTTTCCAGGGCAACCGCCCGTTCGCTACGCCTACGAATATCACGACGGCAGCGGTCAGTGGTTTCGTGCCTATGGCAACGAGAACTGGGAATTCGCGGAGGACGGGCTGATGCGGGCGCGGCATGCCAGCATCAACGAACACCCGATCACGGAGGCGGAGCGCAGGTTCCGCTGGCCGCTCGGCCGCCGGCCTGACGATCACCAGGGTTTGAGCGACTTCGGCTTCTAAAGCCAGATCCGCATCTGGGAGGTCGCCACCATGGCAGGTTTCAAGCTCGAGGCTCGGGCGCGGCTGTCGATCGAGCTCGCGCTTACTGCCGGACGCGGGGATCCAATTTTTGCCCGACAGCAGGAAATGGACGCAAAGGCGCTCGGCATGACGGGGGCCGAAGTCGATATGGCCCGCAAGGGCTCGAGCTTCGATTTCCAGCTTTCCAAGGCAATAGCCGTGGCTCTCAAGCCAGACGCCGAGCACCGCGAGCGCGCCTTGAAAGCCGATGTCGGCACGCGAGCCTGTGCCGACATCGAAAGACTGGCAGCGTCCTACATCAGCCGATCTCTGTTGCGATCCGTATAGGCCATCGTCAATCTTTCATGACATCGCCAGCCATGTCATTGGTATCAAGCTCGAAACGGTCTTGCTCGATCTCTTTCGGGATTGATAGATTTCTGGGCGACGGTCACGTTGAGCAACACGAGCAATCTTTGAGGGGCGAATGGATCGATGGCAGGCAATGCGGATTTTCGTGAGGGTTGCGGAGACCGGAAGTTTTGCGGATACCGCGCGGCACATGCATATGAGTGCACCGGCTGTCACCCGCGCCGTTGCAGCGCTTGAAGATCTGATTGGCGCCCGCCTTTTCGTTCGCACGACGCGCTCCGTCAAAATGACGGAGGCTGGCACACGGTATTTCGACGATTGCCGCCGCATATTGGCGGATATCGCCGAAGCGGAGGCCGCTGCGGGAGGCTCCTATGCCACTCCGACTGGTATGCTGGCCATCACGGCTTCTGCATTGTTCGGGCAGATGTATATGCTGCCTATCGTGACCGAATTCCTGAACACCTTCCCGACCATGCATGCAAGGACGCTGTTTATCGATCGCCCGGTCAACATCGTCGAAGAAGGCGTCGACGTCGCCGTTCGTATCGGCCATCTACGGGATTCAGGTTTCTCCGCCATAAAGGTCGGGACCGTTCGACATGTCATCTGCGGGTCCCCGAGCTATTTCGAGAACCATGGCGTTCCGACCACACCGGCCGAGCTCAAGAACCATCGCATTGCCGCGTCCACAAGCGCCTGGGCATCGCCCGAATGGCGTTTTGCAAACGATCATCGGGTGACGATCGACCCCCTTCTACAATGCAACACCAACGACGCCGTGATCACGGCCGCCCGGGCAGGCTGGGGACTGACCCGAGTCCTGCACTACCAAATCGGTCCAGCCCTGCTTGCGGGGGAGCTGCAGATCGTTCTCAGCGACTATGAAGAGCCGCCAATGCCCATTCACATCCTTCACCCGGAAGGGCGACACGCGCCCGCCAAGGTTCGGGCCTTCGTGGACATGGCAGCGGCGCGCCTTCGGGAAAACCGGCTGTTGAACTAGAGCCGGATGATTTTAGGTCTGTTCGACCTAAAATCTGAATCCGCTCTAGAATCAAAGAAGTAGAGCGTGATGTCGTCCAAAAAAGCGCCTACACTTTTACGCACCACGCTCTAAACTGCCGCTGCATCCTTTCGCTGGCCTCGTGCGAGATCCCGCCGTTTGGGACGCCGATCTCCAATGACAGCTGCTCAAGCCACCAGGTCGTGATACTCTCTAATTATTTCATGCGCCGTAATTATCATTTCCACATTGCGCAGATTATCGTTTTTCTGTGAAAGGACATATCGTCTCCAAGGCAGCCGCGGTCGGCGCCTCAAACCCAATGGCGGGTTGAGGGCCGATACTCTTACCGCCGAGGCGAAAAACTGATCTGCGTTCGGTAATTCGCCGCACGCGTGCGCAATGGGGTGCCGCCGAGGTACGCCGCCACGTCCGAGCTTTGGACCGAGGTATCGCAAATCTGGCGGAGGGCAAAGGTCCTTCAGGATATGAGCGCGATGCGAACATCACTGCGTCTTTTATCCGCTTCGCGAGGATGCACCCAGCATGATCGCGGCGATTTCTATAAACAAATGGATCTCATGCAGCGCTTGGCTGGTCGACTGAACAAATGATCTTTGATGGTGGCGACCGGACGTTGACCGGCCGCCATGGTTGGCTTCTTACATCTTGCCGATGCTCTTCATGGCTTTGTCCATGTGCATCTTGCAATCGTCCATTTTTTTAGCTTTCATCGCATCCTTGGCCATCATCATTTCTTTAGATGCCATCGCCTTCTTTTCCTTCATCATCGGCCCGGTCATAGCATCCACGTCGCTCTGCGCCTTCATCATGGAAGCGTCATCGCACTTCATCACCATCGCGTTCGCCGCATAGACCGGCAATGTGAAGGCTGTCATCAGTAAAGCAGTCGCAATCGCAAGCTTGAGCATATTCTCCTCCTCTTGATGGGCCTAATTGCCCGTAGTCAGACGTTTCCGAGCGGTTAGATCCCCGCGTACCACTCATAGCCGCGGTCCTCCCAGAAACCGCCCTTGCCACCCCATAGGCTGGCGAAGCTGTCTTTGACTTCAATGCGCGTGAGATATTTTGCGTGTTTGTAGCCAAGATGGCGTTCAACCCTCAGCCTCAGTGGCGCGCCATGTGCCACTTCCAGATCATTGCCGTTGAGCTGATAAGCAAGGATTGTCTGCGGATGAAAGGCATCGATTAGATCGATGCTCTCGTAGTAGGTGCCGCTGCCGTCGATCGTTTGTTCGAGCTGGTCGGCGCAGTAAAACACCGCATAGCGAGCTCCCGGCCTGATACCGGCACTCTGTAGGAGAAGCCCAAGCGGCACGCCCCTCCATTTCCCTATCGCGCTCCAGCCTTCCACACAGTCATGCCGCGTGATTTGCGTCCGCGATGGCAACTTTCTTAGATCCGCTAACGAGAGCTCAAGCGGGTGCTGGACCAAACCGTCAATCTTCAACCGCCAGTCCGCAAAGCCGGTCGCCGTCATCCGGGCATAGTCTTCGCTGTCCGGCTGACTGGTACCGTTCGGCCTGAAGGTCGGCGAGATGTCCGCTTCCGAGAACTCGCGAGCCAGCTTGTCGCTCGGAACCAAAATTCGCTGGCTTTTCATCGTCAGCTTTTCCGCCATCGCCAGGACATTTTGAATCTTGGCGTTCTGGACGACGTCGTCGCAGCCGGTAAGGCCGATTGCACCCAGCCCAGCCGCTGATCCGATCAACAGGTGGCGTCGTGTGATGGAGAACGTCATTCCCCACCCCCGTTATTCTCGATCCTGTAACGGCCGGTGATCATCGAACGCATGTTGTTCCAAAGACCGGAAAGGATGACCATTGTGACATGCACCACAACGAAGAAGACGATCGACCAGGCGCAGATGAAATGGATGGAGCGCGCCGACTGCCGGCCAGCAAAGAAATCAAGCAGAAAGGGAAAGCCGGCATCCATGCCGGGTGACATGGTCAGCCCGGTTGCAAGCATAAGCGGCAGCAGAATGAAGATAACAATGAGATAAGCGAGCTTCTGAAGAACATTGTAATGGCGCGCCTTTTCTCCTTTCGGGAAGCGTAGGCGTGCGTGGTCGGCGATCTCTTCTTTAAGATGAGAGGGCGAGAGCTCGTCAGCGCGCGGCGCGAGATCGCGCCGGAAATGACCGCTCAGGACACCGTAAAGCATATAGATCGATCCGTTGATCACGAAGAGCCAGGCAAAGAACAGATGCCATCGACGGCCGGTCGCGAGATCCTGATAGCTCGGGATGGTGGCCCAGGAAGGAAAGCCCCGCTCGGTCACATCGCCGCCGACCCGCGAAACGCCGAGAACACCTGTTGTCGCAACAGACAGGCTTCCAACGCGTAAGACGCCACGCGTGCTATCTCCGTCGTGGACAGTCCCGATCGAAAACCAGGATGGATCGGCATCGGCGCCGTACTGGCCCCAGTAGAGCGATGGATGAGCGTTGAATATCTGCAGACCGCTCATTAGCAACAGGCTGAGGCAAAGAAGATTAAGCCAGTGCGTGATGCGCGTCAGCACCGAATGACGGTTAACGAAGATCGTCGTGGGACCTCTCGTCGGCGACGCTGTTTCCAGATGGTCAACGGTCGCCATGGCGCTCCTCCAGAGCTGGCTACGGTACGGTCCTATCGGGCAAATAAGGATGCTAAAGTACTCTCATCACAGGCATTGTGAAATAATCTTTTGTAGACGGCGCTACATCGCCTCGCAGCTGGAGAGATCTCGCCTAAGAATAGCTGCCCGGCGGTCACGAAGCCGTGACCATGTAATAAGCGACCATCTCGTTGCGACATCGATGATGGAACCATTGGGAGAGAAGCGATGAGGCCGATAGCGAAGTTAATGGTCGCCGCAACGGTCGCGTATGTCATGGTGGGCGTTTTTCATTCGGCACCGAGCGACATGCGTCCCTTCACGGTTGTTGAACTCTTCACAAGCTGGGGATGTTCGTCCTGCCCGCCCGCGAACGCCAACCTGTTAAAGCTCAGAAAGCGCGACGATGTCCTCGCGTTGAGCTTCAGTCACATACTGGGATTATCTCGGCTGGAAGGACATATTCGGAAAACAGGAATTTGCGGATAGACAGATTGCATACGAGGCGCCGTTGCATCAGTCATGGTCCTTTAAACCACAGATGGTTATCAACGGCACAACGACTGTGGTTGGGAACAATCTCGTCGAACTGGCCCAACTTCTGTCAACCGTTTCCCACCTGACGGGGCCGTCCATCACCCTTAGCTAAAGCCGCGCGGAGACAGGGCGCGGCGATGGCCGAGGAATGGCGGCGGATGTCTGGTTGATCCAGTACGACCCAAACATTGTCAACGTACCAATTGCGCGAGGCGAAGGCGCCGGCGGCACTTTGGCCCAAATAAACGTCGTCCCTGCATTGAAACGCATCGGGCAATGGGACGAAAGTCCTGCGACATTCGGTTTCTCGAAGGCGTCGCATGTCCTTCACTCGGCAATTCTCGTTCAACAGCCACGAGGTGGTTCTGTGCTGGCAGCGGCCACGGACTGAGCCTTGCTGGCAAAATCCTCGTCTTGAGATGATCCGTCGCGATGCCCATTTCCCGCTGGTTTCCGTGTCTGATCCCATCGATCAACTCAAGATACTCATAATGCCGCCCAGCTTTTAGCAGCTGCGTTGGGGCATTGTCTTAAAGCGGAGCTACCGCTTTACCCATTTCTCGTCCGATGGCTCAGGGCCAAAGATAGTTATACGTTGGGCCGCTGACGAGAAGTCCGGCGAGCATAGGGGAGCATAAGCGGTCGTCACGTCGCGCTGAATCTAACTTGCGGAAAGGCGAGCTTTCACGTTTCGCTTGATCGATGGCGCGATCTCTATCGTCCGGATTTTAGGCGACCCTTCCAGGTTCCGTATAGAACTGGGATTGCACCAAGGATTCCAATCGCAGCGAACCCAATGCCCTTGAACAAGCTGCCAGGATAGGAGGCCGATCATCAATCCCGGTCTAGCCTGTTTCCCTCGCCGTCAAAGAAATGCAGGTTTTCGGCGGAAGCAGCGACGGCAAGGTCGGAATCTATCACTATCCGGGAGCGACCGGGAACACGAAAGACAATGGTCTGTTCATCGTGCAAGATGCCGTAGACGTAACTTTCAGCACCGACCAACTCTATCGCCTGGACACGCGCACGGACGATGAGGGCTGCATCATTTATGTCCTCGGCAAGATAAAGATCCTCGGGCCGAATTCCAATTGTCGCGTCGCCAGCATTCTGGCTCATGGCTGGTGCGAGGACGGCGCCGCTTTTTTCTGTGATCCTGAGCAGGTTCATTGAAGGCGACCCGATGAAGGTCGCAACAAATGTCGTGGCAGGGCATTCATAGAGCTCAATCGGCGTGCCGACCTGTTCGATCCGCCCGCCATTCAATACGACCAGGCGGTCGGCAAGTGTCATGGCCTCCATCTGGTCATGAGTGACATAGACGCTGGTGGTTCCCAACGAGCGTTGCAACCGTTTAATCTCGACGCGCATTTGCACTCGTAGCTTGGCATCGAGATTGGAAAGCGGCTCGTCGAACAGGAACGCCGCCGGTTCGCGCACAATGGCGCGCCCCATCGCTACACGTTGTCGCTGACCACCGGAGAGTTGACGTGGTTTGCGCTCGAGGAAGGGTTCGATCTCGAGCGATCGTGCCGCTGACTGAATGCGCTTGTCTATCTCGGCTGCTGGGAAATTCCGGTTCTTCAGGCCATATGCCAGATTTTGGCGCACGGTCATATGAGGATAGAGCGCGTAGTTCTGGAAGACCATGGCGATGTCGCGCTCTGAGGGTTCAAGGCGGTTGACGATGCGATCGCCTATATTAATTTCGCCAGAGGAGATAGCTTCGAGGCCCGCGATCATACGTAAGAGCGTGGACTTGCCACAGCCGGAAGGTCCGACCAGTACGACAAGTTCGCCGTCGGCGATATCGAGCGACACGCCTTTGATTACATCGACATTGCCGCCATAGGTTTTGCGAACGTCCCTAAGGGTGATCCCAGCCATTATTTCTCCGTCTCTACAAGGCCTTTGACGAACCAGCGCTGCATCAGCACCACCACGAGGATGGGCGGGATGATCGCAAGGATCGCCGTCACCATTACGAAATTCCAGGGTGTCGCCGCGTCGGCGAAATCCACCATCTTTCTGAGCCCGATGATGATCGTCGACATCTTCGCGTCATTGGTGACAAGAAGTGGCCACAAATATTGCGTCCAGCCATAGATGAAGAGGATTACGAACAGGGCAGCGATATTGGTCTTCGACAGCGGCAGCAGGATATCGCGCATGAAGCGGAAGGGGCCGGCATTGTCGATGCGGGCGGCTTCCAGCAGTTCACCCGGCACCGTCAGGAAGAATTGCCGGAACAGGAAGGTCGCTGTTGCCGATGCCATTAACGGCAGGGTGAGGCCGGCATAGGTATCGATCATTCCAAGATCGACGATCACCTTGTAGGTCGGCAGGATACGTACCTCCACCGGCAACATCAGCGTGACGAAGATCATCCAGAAGAACACCATCCGCAGCGGAAAGCGAAAGAAGACGATGGCGAATGCCGACAGGAAGGAAATCGCGATCTTGCCGGCAGCGATGACGACCGCCACGACGAACGTGTTCCACAGCATGCGCGGCAGGCTGACACCGACCACGCGCTCGACACCGCCGGAGAGTGCCTCACCATAATTCTCAGCGAAATGCCCGCCGGGCAACAGCGAGATCGGAGGCCGCAAAATCTCGGCGGACGTCATCGTCGAGGCAACGAAGGTGTAGTAGATCGGGAAGGCGACGACGACGATGCCAAGGATCAGCATGAGATGGCCGATCAGATTGGCGATGGGACGTTTTTCGATCATCGGCTCGCCTCACGCATAGTGCACGCGCTTTTCGACGAAGCGGAATTGAAATGCCGTCAGCGCTATGACGATCACCATGAGGATGACCGACTGGGCCGCTGAGGAGCCGAGGTTGAGGTTGACGAAACCGTCATTGTAGACCTTGTAGACGAGGGTCTCCGTCGCCTTTGCCGGGCCGCCACCGGTCACGGCATGGATGATGCCGAAGGTGTCGAAGAAGGCGTAAACCGTGTTGACCACCAGGAGGAAGAAAGTCGTCGGCGCGAGCAGCGGGAAGACAATGGTCCAGAAGCGCCGGTTGCCGCGAGCGCCGTCAATGGAGGCGGCTTCCAAGAGCGATTTGGGGATCGCCTGCAGGCCAGCCACGAAGAAGAGGAAATTGTAGCTGATCTGCTTCCAGGCCGCAGCGACGACGACCAGCACCATGGCCTGGCTGCCGTTCAAAAGCGGGTCCCAGGCAAAGCCGTTACGGCGCAGGATATAGGCGAAGGTGCCCATGGCCGGGTTGAACATGAAGAGCCAAAGCATGCCGGCGACGGCGGGCGCAACCGCATAAGGCCAGATCAGGAGCGTGCGATAAAGTGTCTGGCCGCGCACGACCTTATCGGCGGCGGTGGCAAGCGCGAGCGCGAGGACCATCGACAGCAGTGCCGTAGCAATGCTGAAAATTACCGTCACCTGCAGGGAATGCAGGTAAGTCTCGTCGGACAAAACGGCGCGGAAATTCGCAAGCCCCACGAAGCCGCTCTTCAGCCCGAAGGGGTCTTCGCGCTGCATCGATTGATAAAGCGCTTGGCTTGCCGGCCAGAAAAAGAAGACGACCGTGAGAACGATCTGCGGAGTGACGAGGAAATAGGGAAGGAGCTTGTTCGGAAAGACGACGCGCTGCACGGCGATCTCCTATGATGGGGAAACTGCCCGCAGCCGTGACGGTCGCGGGCCAAACGCATCAGCGCATCAATTGCCGATGGCCTGTTGGATGGCGGCATTGCCGCGCTCAACGGCCTTGTCGAGTGCCGTCTTGGCATCCTCCTTGCCGGCCAACATCGCCTCGAACTCCTCATTCATGATATCGCGCACCTGCGGCAGGTTGACGAGGCGCACGCCCTTGGAATTGGCCGTGGGCGCCTTGCCGAGCATTTGCAGGATCGGCGTTTCGCGACCGGGATTCTTGTCATAGAAACCGGATTTCTTGGTTTCCTCATAGGCGGCCGTCGTCACCGGCAGATAGCCGGACACCTGATGCAGGCGCGCCTGGATCTTGGTCTGCGACAGAAAATGGAAGAATTCCGCGATACCCTTATATTCGGTATCGCTCTTGCCAGCGAAAACCCAAAGGCTGGCGCCGCCGGGAATGGTGTTTTGCGGTCGGCCTTCACCTTCGTAATAAGGAAGTTGCCCGATGCCGTAATTCATGCCGCTCTTGATAATGTCGCCGAGGCCGCCGGATGATTCCGTCAGGATACCGCATTCTCCAGACGTGAAGAGCTGCTTTGCCTCGGAGGTGCGACCGCCATAGCGGAAGGTGCCGTCCTTAGCGAGATCGGCGATCGCTTGGAAATGCTGGACAAACAGCGGCGCATTGAAAGCCAGTTTGACGTCGGTGCCGCCGAGGCCGTTTTCGTTGGAGCCATAGCTGACATTATTCCAGGCGGCGAAATTTTCGGTCTGGATCCAGGTGAGCCAGGTGGAAGTGAAGCCGCAGGCCGAAGCGCCGCTCGACTTGATCTTCTTGGCCGCTTCGAAGACTTCAGGCCAGGTTTTCGGCGAGCTTTCGGGATCGAGACCGGCCTTCTTGAAGGTCGCCTTGTTGTAATAGAGGATCGGCGAAGACGAATTATACGGAAAGGACAGCATTGTGCCATCCGGCTTCGAATAATAGGAAACAATGCCCGACAAATATTGTGATTTGTCGAAGGTGTAGCCTCCCTTCTTCAGCACGTCGGCCGCTGGCATGATGGCGCCTTCAGCGCCCATCATTACGCCGCTGCCGGCATCGAAGACTTGCAGGATGGCTGGCGCTTGTTTGGCACGGAACGCGGCGATGCCGGCATTGAGTGCTTCAGGATACGTGCCCTTAAACACCGGAACGATCTTGTAGTCCTTCTGGCTCGCATTGAATTCCGTGGCCAGTTGCTCGACGACTTCGTTATTGGCGCCCGACATGGCGTGCCACCATTGCAGCTCGGTTGCTGCAAGCGCGTGCGATGTTCCACTGAATGAAATTGCAGCCACCACAAGGCAGCTCGAAGCGAAAAAATTAGGCATTATTCCTCCCATTTTTATCCTCTTGCGAAACGGATTGGCCGATCCTCCTCGATCTGCCAGTCCGCTTTACACTATGCATTCGCCGCACCCAGCGATCAAACTTGCAAGCGCGTTCACCTAAACTAATATCTGCTCAGCTCTTGTCCACCCGAGAAATTTATAAGCCAGCTATCTTTTTGAGGTCGTCGATTGCACCGGGAGCAGCACCCAGAACCACCGATCCTTTTGTCAGCCGTTCACCGTCTGTCGGAAAGGGATGGTACCAGCCGCCGGCTTCCTTCACGAGGCAATAGCCGGCAAGACAATCCCAAGCATGCATATACGGCTCGTAATAGCCGACCAGCCGGCCGGCGGCGACATAGGCGAGCATCAGAGCTCCTGAGCCGTTGCGGATAAAATTGCCGCCGGCCTCGAGCACTTGCTCGACCATCTTCCCGACAAAGGCCGGCGAGACATGATTGTTGGCGCCGATGCCGGTCACGGCGTTGCGGATATTGCGCGACGGGTCCAGCTTGAGGCTCTTGCCGTTCAGCATAGCGCCTTTGCCGTGGGCGGCGACGTAAAGCTCGTCGTGGCATGGCGCCGAGATGACGCCGATCACGGGAATGCCGCCCCACAGTACCGCAATAGAAACGCACCAGTTCGGCATACCGTTGACGAAGGGACTGGTTCCGTCGATCGGATCGATGACCCAGGTGTAGCCGGACGAGCCTGTCTCCAGACCATATTCTTCACCGAGAATGCTGTCGGTGGGATGCGCTTCCTGGATGCGTCCTCGAATGAGATTTTCCACCTCCCGGTCGGCAATCGATACGACGTCGTGCAGATCGCGCTTGGTTTCGATGATCAGGGTCTCGCGGCGCTTGAAATAATCGAGGGCGAGCCTGCCGGCCTCCTGGGCCATCGCCTCGGCAAGCGCGAGGCGTGTTTCGAGATCGGCGAGGGGAGCGGATGTCATGTGAGGTGTCCTTAATCGTCTGATGTTGGGGGCGCTCAGTCGCCGATGATGGCGATGCCACGATCCTTGAAGGCGATGGTCACATCCGTTTTGGCAGGAAGGGCGGAATCGACGGTTGCGTCGATGACGAAGAGCGAGCCGCGAGCGGTCTTGACCTCATATTCGACGTGATCGCCGAGATAGGCGGAGTGGGTGATCTGGCCATTGAAGAGGCCGCTGCTCGTCCTTGGCGTCAGGGTGATGGCGTTCGGCCGCACGGCAAGCTGGGCGGGACCGGGATTGAGCGAACGGCCGTTAATCCTGTGGCGGAGTCCTTCGATCGCGATCATGGCGCCATCGCCGTCGGCTTCGATGACATCGCATGGCATGACATTCGCCTCACCCATGAAATCGGCGATGAAGGCTGACGCCGGGGTGTCGTAAAGCTCGCGCGGTGCACCTTGCTGTGCGATGTCGCCATCCTTCATGACGATGATGCGGTCGGACACGGCAAGCGCCTCATCCTGGTCGTGGGTAACGTAGACGGCGGTAAAGCCGAGCCGCTGCTGCAATTCGCGAATATCTGTCCGGACGCGCCGGCGCAGCCGCGCATCGAGATTGGAAAGCGGCTCGTCAAGAAGCAGCACCTGCGGTTCGAGGACGAGAGCCCGCGCGACGGCGACGCGCTGCTGTTGGCCGCCCGAGAGTTCGGCTGGAAGACGCGCACCCATGCCTGCAAGGCCGACAAGGCCGAGAGCTTCTTCTGCTTTGTCTCGTGCCTCCTTCCGCTTCATACCTGACGACTGAAGTCCATAGGCGACATTGTCGAGCGCCGTCATGTGCGGAAACAGGGCATAGCTTTGAAAGACCATGGAGACGTCGCGCTCGTTGGCGGGAAGCATGGTGACGTCCTTGCCGCCGATCAGGATGCGGCCGGAGGACGGATGTTCAAGCCCCGCCAGCATCCGAAGTGTCGTCGTTTTGCCGCAGCCGGAAGGGCCGAGCAGCGTCACGAGCGTTCCGGGTTCAATGGTCAGCGACAGGTCGGGAATGGCGGTAAAGGCGCCGAAGGCCTTTCGGACATTCTCGAAGACGACGGAACCGGTAGCCTTCGGGTTCATGCAGGTTTCTCCTGGGCAAGGGCTGCGGACGCGGTCGGTAAGGAAGTGATCGCGATACGATTTACGCGTCTCAGCCGTCTTTCTCCAACGAGCAGCTGGAAGCCGGCGATGACGATGATCATGACGACGATGAGCGCGGAGGAATAGGCGATCGCGACGCCGTACTCGCCGTTCTCGACCAAGCCGACGATATAGGCGGTGGACATATTGTATTGGGCGCTGACGAGAAATATGACGGCACTGATCGAAGTGATGGCTCGCACGAAGGAATAGACGAGTGCTGCCGTAATCGCCGGCCGCAAAAGCGGCAGGATTACTTTCCGGATCGTTCGCAGGCTGTCGGCCCGCAGCGTCAG
Organism: Rhizobium sp. P28RR-XV; assembly: GCF_012641385.1. Classification (NCBI taxonomy): domain Bacteria; kingdom Pseudomonadati; phylum Pseudomonadota; class Alphaproteobacteria; order Hyphomicrobiales; family Rhizobiaceae; genus Rhizobium; species Rhizobium sp. P28RR-XV. The sequence goes on along the minus strand of NZ_JABAIG010000007.1, from coordinate 91,807 downwards.
CGAGGCCTCGTCGAGGCTCTTATCCAGCTGGCTCATGGCCGCAACGCCACCGCGTACGCCGACCGGCATATTGCGGAATACGAAACAGGCGACCAGGATCAGCGCGGTACCGGTCATCTCTAGCGGCGGCAGGTTGAAAGCCATGATGTAGCTAATGCCGATGACGGTGCCAGGGATCGCAAAGCTCATCATCAGCGCGAATTCGAACAGGCCGCGGCCGAGGAATTTCTGCCGCACGGTCAGGTAGGCCGTCAGCAGGCCGACCACCGCCGTCAAGGGTGCGGAGATCAGGGCGATCTCCATCGTCGTCCAGAAAGAGTTCCAGGCAACGCCGCTCCAGGCAAGACTGCCATCGTCTCGCAGACCAATCGAGAAGGCCTTGATGTAGTGTTCGACCGTTAGCGTGTTGTCGAGGCCCCAGGTGCGCACGAAACCGCCGAAGAAGATCATGACATAGACGACGACGGTAAAGATCATCCAGGGAATGACGAGCGCATGGACCGTGATTGAAAGGCCGCGGGGTAGGGCGGCGTGAGCGCCGGAATCGCCTTTGCCCGTGACGGTCGCAAAGCTCTTGTTCTGCAGCCAGAGACGCTGCGCAAGGAAGGCGCTCAGCGTGAAGACCAGCAGGATCATGGCAAGGACGGCCGCACGCGACGGGTCGTTCTGGGCGCCGACGACGCTGAAGAAAATCTCCGTCGACAGAACGCCGTGGCTGCCGCCAAGGACCATCGGATTGCCGAAATCCGCCATGCTCTCGATGAAGCCGATCAGGAAGGCATTTGCCAGGCCCGGCTTCATCAGCGGCAGGGAGACCCGCCAGAATGTGCGCCAGCGATTGGCGCGCAGCGTTTGCGACGCCTCTTCCATTGATGGGCTGACACCCTCTACGACGCCGATCAGCACGAGAAAGGATATCGGCGTGAAGGAGAGAACCTGAGCGATCCAGATACCCGTCAAGCCATAGAGCCAGCGGCTCGGTTCTGTTCCAAGCAGTGAAGCAGCCGCATGCGTGACGACGCCCGCTCGACCGAACAGCAAGGTCAACGCCAGACCGACCACAAAAGGCGGCGTGATGATTGGCAGGATTGTCAGCAGCCTCAGTCCCTTCTTGAAGGGAAAGCGGGTACGAGTGACGACCAGGGCAAAGCAGAGCCCGAGCAGCGTCGACCCGCTTGCCGTCAGGATGGCAAGCCAGAGTGTGCGCCAGGCGACGCCGCAACGGTCGCCGCCAATAATACAGCCAAGGTTCCAGATCGACGGATCCTGGATGTTCGTTGTAAAGCCACTGGGATCGAACGATCCGTCGAAGGATTGGAACGCGCCCACGAACATGCTGCCGACGGGATAGAAGACGAAGATCGCGACCAGCACAACGAGCATTGTGATGGCGCTGACGACGAAGGCGTCGCCCTTCATAGCCCCGCGTTCGGCAAGGCCGAAGGAAAAGAGAAGGACAAAGACGATGCCGAGGACGATGGCGCCAGCGCCCATGGCCGGCTGTCCGTCCGGCAAAGCACCGAACAGGGTTTGGCAGATCGACCAGCTCCAGCCAGATGCCGTAATGGCGAGCCCTTGTAGCGATATAAAAGCAAAGCCCACTGCGCCGACAAGCGCCATGAGCGCACCACGCGGCATCGGATCGGAGACGAAGCGCGCGATGCCGCCGAGCACGAAAAGCCCGACGGCAATCGCGAGCCACCATCGGCCATGACTGGCAATCTGCAGGATTCCGGGCGCTGTGGAGGGGTCGCCTGGAAAGCTGCCCAGCCAGCCAAGGCCGAAGAAGCCACCCTCGATGCGATACCATGGGAGTAGTATCAGGGCAGCGGTGCCGAAGATCAGCGCGACATCCAGCCGGCGTTTGCTATTGGTCATGGTTGGATTTGCATTCCATTCAGCAAAATCGGAAGTTCAGCAGGCCGGATGCATAAGAGCCGGCCTGCAAGGGCAATCGACAGAGGCGATCAGTTGGCCTTAGCGCCGATTTCCTTGTCCCATCGCGCAAGCAGAGCCTTGCGAACGGTTGGATCGCCATATTTCTTGAAGTCGTAATTAATCAATTTGATCTCTTCGAACTTCGGCGCTTCCTTCGGAACGTCGGCCGACTTGTTGGAGGGAAGCTGATAGGATTTCGCGTCCTTCATATGCGATTGCGCATCGGCGCTTAGGGCCCAATCATACCATTTCTTGGCGTTATCGAGGTTTCTCGCGCCCTTGATAATGGACATGGAGCCGATTTCGTAGCCGGTGCCCTCGCAAGGTGCGACCGCCTTGATCGGGAAACCTTCAACCGTCTGAGCAACGGCGTCATGCATGAAGACGATACCGATCGTCGATTCCCCACGCGCGGCTGCTTTCACCGGCGCGGAACCGGATTTGGTATACTGTGAGATATTCGCATTGAGCTTCGAAAGATAATCGAAGGCCTTGTCCTCACCCATGATCTGCACCAGTGTGGCAAGTGTATTGTAGGACGTCCCCGACGAGTTTGGATTGGCAATCTGGATTTCGCCCTTGTAGGAGGGGTCGAGCAGATCGGCCCAGCACTTCGGCTCTTTCAGGCCCTTTTTCTTCAGAATATCGGTGTTGTACCCCCAGCCAAGGGCTCCCGCGTAGACGCCGACCGTTCGGAAATTGGCGCTTTCGGCCTGCTTCTTTGCCCAATCCTGAAGCTGGTCCAAGAGCGCTGATTTATATTCGAGCGTCAGGCCCTCGGCCGCGGCCTGCAAGTGCGGATCGCCGGTTCCCGCCCACCAGATGTCCGTTTTCGGATTGCGCGCTTCGGCGCGGATCTTCGCATAGGTTTCGCCTGCGGAAAGCCGAACCATGTTGACCTTGATGTCGCTCTGCTTCTCGAACAGGCCCTTCATCAGATCGCAGACTTCAGGATCGGCAGAGCAGATCACGTTGAGATCACCTGCAGCATGCGCCGACCAGGCAATAAGAGATATTCCCGCGGCAAGGGTTGCCGCAGCCATGTTGACCAATCGCATGATGTCCTCCTCCTGTACGGCGCCTCCACGCCGAGCACTTTTTGCAAGCGTGTGCAAATGCTGCATTGCTTAGCCCACCCTGTCAACCGGGATTGTCATAAAAGTTTCACATTGCCGACATAACGGGCCGTTGCACGCGATTGCAAACTATGATCAAGTCCTATAGCGAATGGGAGAGGCACGGTGTCGCAACGAGATTTTGTCAGCGCTGAGGAAGTGGCGCAGCGCGCAGGTGTTTCGCGCTCGGCGGTTTCCCGTGCCTTCACGCCGGGGGCAAGCGTCTCCGAAGCCACTAGGCAAAAGGTGCTGCAGGCGGCGGAAGAGCTGGGATACCAGGTCAATCACCTTGCTCGGGGATTGATGCGTAACGAAAGCGGCATCGTCTGCCTCATCGTTTCTGATGTCGCGACACCCTATCGTTCCGCTCTTCTGCGTGAACTGACGCTACACCTGCAGCTTGCCGGCAAGGTGGCGATGCTGATCAATACCGATCGCTCCGACGGCAGCGTCAACAAGGCCCTGCAGCAGGCGATCCGCTACCGCGCCGATGCCTCCGTGATCTTATCGGGGTTGCCGGACAAATCGATCACGCAGCTCTGTCTGCGCAGCGGGCAGCGCCTCGTGTTGATCAATCGCGATGAAGACCAATCGGGGCCGCTGCATATCAATCTCGATGATCGGGAGGCCGCCGCACGCGTCGTAACGGCGTTTGTGCGGGCCGGCTGTACGCGACTTGCTTTTGCGAATTCCGAGGCCGGTACGCCGAGCCTCATGGCAAGGGAGCAGGGCTTCATCGCCGCAGCCCGCGAGCAGGGTCTTGACGTCGTGGTCGAAAGGCATGGCTGGACCGGATATGAGGCCGGCCAGATCGTGGCGCAACGCCTTCTGACGCGCAAGGAGCGGCCTGATGCGGTCTTTTGCGCGACTGATCTGCTCGCCTGCGGCTTCATGGACGCCGCTCGCCACCAGTTTTCGCTGTCCATCCCGCAACAGCTGTGTGTCGTCGGTTTCGATGATATCGAACAGGCATCCTGGTCTTCTTATCGGCTGACCACTTTTTCGCAACCGGTCACGGTCATTGCACGTGAGGCCGTGACTTGGTTGTCGGAAAGCGGCGTTGCCGAGGGAAGATCGCTGACATTGCAAGCGGACCTGGTCTGGCGTGAGACGATCAGAGGCGGGTAAAGGATCATTTCCCTTGTTTATAAACAGGGAAATTTTATTTGTGACCGTTTTATGACAGTATGTCTTGCGAAAGGCGAGAAGGTAAAGAACATAGTCGGCTAATAAAAGGTTAGTTGATCGAGATGCTGATGTTCGGCATTTATCCGGGCATCACAGACATACGGAGGACCGCTATGGCGCTTATTTTCGGCCTGGTTGCTTTGGCCGGCCACATCGCCCTGTTGCTGTGGGGCACGCGCATGGTCCAGACCGGCATACAGCGGGCATTCGGCCCGGATCTCCGCTCTTTTCTCGGCCGCGCCTTGAGCAATCGCATGAAGGCGTTCTTTGCCGGCATCGGTGTCACCGCGATCCTGCAGAGCAGCACGGCAACCGGCCTGATGGCATCGGGCTTTGCAGCCGGCGGACTGGTGGATCTCGTGCCGGCGCTTGCCGTCATGCTGGGCGCCAATGTGGGAACGACCCTGATCGTGCAGGTGCTGTCCTTCGACGTCGCGGCCGCTTCGCCGGCGCTCATCCTCATTGGTGTCCTGATGTTCCGGCGGATCGGGAACTCGCGCATTCACGATCTCGGGCGCGTCATGATCGGGCTTGGCTTCATGCTTTTGACGCTGCATCAGCTGCTCGATCTGATGACGCAATATGAAGGGTCGAAAGCGCTCGCCTATGTGCTGGACGCGATCGCCGCGACGCCGGTGCTCAGCATGCTTCTTGCGGCCATCCTCACATGGGCCGCCCATTCCAGTGTCGCCGTGGTGCTGCTCATCATGTCCCTGGCAAGCAAGGGGCTTGTCGATCTCGATCAGGCCTTTGCTCTCGTTCTCGGTGCCAATTTAGGCACCGCGATCAACCCGCTGATCGAAGGGCAGTCGGGCACCGATCTATCCGTCAAACGGCTGCCGATCGGCAATATGCTGACGCGTATCGTCGGGGTGATCGCGGTGATCGGCCTGCTGGAGCCCGCCACGCGCCTGTCGGCGATGGTCGACAGCGACAGTGGCCGTGCCGTCGCCAATTTTCACAGTGCCTTTAATATCGTTCTGGCGGTGGTCTTCATGCCGTTGCTGCGGCCCTATGCCGATCTTTTGACGAAACTGCTGCCGCAGAGAATCGACGAGGCCGATCCGACACGTCCGAGATATCTCGATCCGGCCGCCAAGGAGACGCCTGTCGTTGCTCTCGGGGCCGCGGCGCGGGAGGCGCTGAGGCTGGTCGACGTCTTGTCGGAAATGCTCGCCGGCGCGAAATCGGCGCTGTCGGACACCGATCGCCGCGCATTGACGCGGTTGCGGTCGCTGGACAACATCCTCGACAGCCTCAACACGGCGGTTAAGACCTATCTGACTTCGATCGATCCCGATGAGCTCGGCGAAGCCGACAGGCGGCGTCTGAACGAAATCCTGCTGTTTTCGATGAACATGGAGCATGCCGGCGACGTGCTCGACCAGAACCTGCTGCCGCACCTGGCCAAGCGCCTTCGCCGGAGTTTGAGCTTCTCGAAGGAGGGGCAGCTCGAACTGGCAAGGCTTTTCGACCGATTGCAATCGAACCTGCGGACGACGGCCGCCCTGTTCATGACACAGAACGAGAGTGCCGCCCGCCTGCTGGCAGAGGAGAAGGTCATTTTTCGCAAGGCGGAGCGCGAGGGAACGGAAGCCCATTTTCAGCGCCTGCGGCAAGGTGGGATCGAAACCGCCGAGACCAGCTCGCTTCACCTCGATCTGCTGCGTGATCTCAAGCAGATCAATTCCCACCTGGTCGCCGCCGCTGCCTATCCCGTTTTGGAAGAGCGCGGCGAACTCCTGCAGAGCCGGACGCCAAGCCCGGTCCCACAGGCGGCCGTGACCGCGAATGACTAAAAAGACCTATCTTAGCCGTCTGGCCGGCGAGGCGGACAAACTCTTCGCCGGCCGCTCCATCGAACAATATGGCGCGATCTGTTACCGGCGAGCGCAGGGGCAGGAAAATGTCGAAATCCTGCTGATCACCTCGCGCGACAGCGGCCGATGGGTCATTCCCAAGGGATGGCCGATGGACAGGAAGCTTCCGCATCAGGTCGCCGAACGCGAAGCCTGGGAAGAGGCAGGCGTCAGAGGAAAGGCCAGGAAGAAACGCTTCGGCTACTACACCTATCTCAAAGTCCTCGGCACCGGCGAGACCGTCCCCTCTGTCGTTCAAGTCCATCTTCTTGACGTCGCCGAATTGGCCGAGCGCTTTCCGGAGCGCGGGCAGCGCCAGCTGCAATGGTTCTCGCCCAACGAAGCCGCCGCCCATGTCCGCGAGCCGGAGTTGAAGAGCCTGCTGCGCGGGGTGGATACGCTGCTCAAAGAAGACAAGAAAGGCAAAGGATGAGCTCTCCGGCTATAGTTGGTCCCGGTGGGAATTGCGATGACGAATCGTCCGGGTCAGGCGCTGTGCCCAAATTTCACAATGAAAGTTGACATTAAGTGGAACATTTTTGGAGCCCCGGCGTACCTATCAAAAGGGCGCACGAGCTCTAAACCTCGCCAACCGGACGCCGAACCAAGGCAAATCTGATCCGGGCCAATGTCAAAACCACTGAGAACAGTCCTCAACTTCAAGGGAGGCGTGCTGTGCCAAAAACTGCTAGAATTCCCCCCGTTGTCCCCCATGACGATCACATCGTCACGGCGAAAGAAGCGCTCGAGGTTTCCTTTCTTAGGCTGGAGCAGGAAGTCGAGATCCGTCTTGTCGCTGCAGCTCTACGTGCGGGATGGTCGGCGGACGACGCTCTCGACGCGATCGATCAACTGAAGGCTGAGGAAAACGGGCAATGAACCAAATATTATGTAGAAACGCGGCTCACGTCCCGGACGTCCTCTCAATTCTTCATCCGGCCAGATCGCCGTCAGGAAACTTCCATCCCCGTCAAGATGGCCGAATTCTTTGAAGAGGAAGGGCGATGGCGGGCAGTCGATCCCTCATCCCGGTTATGTCTCTAAGCTGAAGCGCTTTGAAACAATCAATCTTCGACGCATCCGGCTGATTCCCGTCGTCGCTCCGAATTTTCTGCCTTTTCCACTGGAGGAGGCGTCGCTGGAGCGGACGCTGGACCTGGTCCAATGCATCATTCGAGATAGCGCGGTAGAATGGCCCGCTACGTCATCGAAGGCGCCCGGACCTGCACCGTCGGTGATCTACTCATGAAAAAAGAAGTGATCCTGCAGGCACTTGGTTGGGGACCTATGCCGGATTTTCTTGTCGCTGCTGAGTTGCGCGACGGCCGTTTGAACTCCATGGCCAGCAGCTATTTCCATGGCGGCCTGATCGAGCTTGTCGCCGCGCGCCGAGCCGGAAACGCGCACGGAGCAGCGGCATCGGCGCTCTGGTGTGTCCTGCAGGGGAGTGCCGATTCTAATCCCGAGCGCGAGCGCTGATGACGTGCTGATTGGGGTGGGGAACCGCAAATCTCAGCCCTTCGAACTTCAGCAATGTGCCGAAGCCCCGGTCTTCACGAGGCCTGAGATGTAAGCCCGCAAGCTAGTTGTTCCACGCATGGGGTCTTCGGGCATATCGAATCCGCCCAACGATACCTCGATCATTCGCGCGTAGGCATGGGCCGCTTGTTCTGAAAAACCCGCTTGCTTCAGGCTCGATTCCCACTCGCTTCGTTCAATCGTTCGGACGGTAACGGCATGCTCGAGCGTTTCGGCGAAAGCAGCCGCCACCTCGTCGAACGAGTATGCCTTCGGTCCTTCCACATACTGGATTCCGACGTCGTCGAGCGGAGTGGTCAGTCGTCTTGCTGCAGCCATGCCAAGATCGGTCGGAGCCACCATCGGTATCTTCAAATGCGCCGGGAACATCGTGGTGATAAAGCCCTGCCGAGCCTCGTTGAGCAGCATATCGAGGTTGGTGAAGTAATATGCGCCGCGGTTGACGGCCGTCGGGATCGCGGCTGCGCCAACGCGTTTCTCGAAATTCCAAAGAACAGAGAGATCGCCGATCGCATTCCCCGGCTGCGCGCCGTAGGTGGACTCCACCAGGATTTTTTCCAAGTCCGCTCCGGCGACTGCGTCGGCGATGGTCGTGGCCGTCCGGGTTTCTTCTGCATCTGTATCGATGGTGACGGGAGCCGGGGGGTTCAATAGGAATGCTCGTCGGCCACGATTAAGCGTGGCGCGAAGAGCCTCCATATTACCGACATCGACGACGGCGATGTCGGCGCCGGCGGATTTGAGGTCACTGGCCCTGGCTTCGTCGCGCACGACCGCGATGACCTGGTGCCCCTCTTGAAGAAGCCTTCGAGCAACGACCGATCCGATATGGCCGGACGCGCCAAGTACGACGAAAGCATCTCGTTTCGACATCACAAAACTCCGTTCTTCCGCATTTCTTCCTTCGCGGCTTCGGTCTTGTCGGCAGAGACACCCAGCGCCTTAAGTACGGCGGCCGACTTGGTGAACTGGACTTCGCGGTATTCGACGATTTCGACATGGTTTCCCCAAGGGTCGAGAAAGTTGAATGGGCGGCCTTCCGGAACGATCGCGCCGGCCGCGGTGGCAAGGTCCATGACGCTCGATCTGTCGTCGACGACCAGACCGAGATGACGGTTCGTGTCGCGCTCTTGTGTCCTGCCACGGCTCAAGGCGAGGAACTGGTCTCCCATATCCACGAAAGCCCTCTGTAGAACACCGCTCTCATCACGGTGGCTCCCGCGGAGCTGGAAATCGAAGATCTCGCCATAGAACTCGAGCGCTGCGTCGACATCATCGACCTCGAGCGCGACGTGGTTCACACCAATGAGCTTGGGTTTGGTCATGCTTATCTCCCGCATTCCTGATGTCCTAGGCATAACGCCGAACGACCAAGAGAGTTCAGAAAGGTCTTCCACATGCGGGATGTCGGCATTGGCCGCTATTGCAGTCGCGCCATGCGCGAAAATTCCTAAATCGGCCATCGAGGCGTCGTTCATCGACAACATGTTCACGCAAGCAAGTGCTAAGCCGGGGTACGGTTGCCATGGATGCCGATATCGGCACCTCTTGTGCGTTGAAGACAATCAACGAAAGCCCAGGAGCTCTGCCAACATGTCGCAGACGCCAACCTCTTGGGAGTTCTACACGTACCCAAGTGCCTGAGCACGGACCAAAACGGTCAAGACGGGGCATTGAGCCCATCGGCCGCCGCCCCGTCTCGCCGTCCTCCCTCGCGCCGCTATTCAGGCTTGTTCACTGGACGCCGGCACTGCAACGCCGAGATAAGGATCGATCCATGTGATGTGATCGGTAACAGACTTGACGCCCGGCACGTTCTCCGCAGCGACCGTGGCAGCCAACCGCTCCCGTTCGTCGAAGACCGTGCCGGATAATTCGACAACGCTGTTCACAACGTTGACATTTATGTAGCCATTCCGGCTCCAGCTCTGACGCGACAGTTCCGCGATGATCGCCTCGGCGATCTGATCGTCGCTGGCCTGTACCTTCTCCTTTGGTAGCATATTGGCCAATGCCCGCAACAAGTCCGATCGGCAGACCATTCCGATCACTTTGCCTTGGACGACGACGGGCAATCGCTTGATCCCATGCTTCTCCATCAAATCGACGGCAATGGTGAGCGTAGCATCGGGGGCAACGGTGACGACTTCTGACGTCATCACTTCGCCAACGCTACGGCCATGCGAAAGAACATACTCATCAGCAAGCTTGCCGGGACTGGTCAGAAACTCGAGCACCCGGGATCGTTTGCGCTCGGTCCGCAATTCCCCGCGGCGAAGGAAATCGCCTTCACTAACAATGCCGACAAGATTTCCGCCGACGTCGACGACCGGAAGACCGCTGACGTGACGGTCGAGCATAAGTGTGGCCGCATCCAAAACAGATGTCTTGGGGCTTACGGTAAAAGCTGGTGCGTTCATGATTTCTTGGATGAGCACGGTCGTCTCCCGGCGATAATTTGGCTTGTGGTTACCGACAAGGGTGGTTACATGCCAAGAAGGCTAAAGCGCGGAGGATAACCGTGCTTTGATCGACATCAAATGAGCATGCCTGGTTGAGGTTATCGGCAAGCTTTGTTTGCATGACAATGGGCCGCCGGCTTGAAAGCAGCGCGGAAACTTCAAGTGACCACAGCGCGAAAATTGCGGGAAGGCGCTGCTATGAGACGAACATCATCATGGCTGCAACCGCCATCAACGCGACCGTCGCCCAGCCAATGCATGCCGCCAATTTCCCTATCGTGTATGAACCCATGACTTTCGGGTTTGCCGCCAATAACAGGATGATGGAAATCAGGGGAACTGCCAGAAGCCCATTTATGACAGCGCTCCAGAACAGTGCGCTCATTGGATTGATCGGCGAATACTGAATGACCAGAGCCAGCAGCACGCTGATGGCGATCACTCCGTAAAAGCCTCTGGCGTCGTTGGGTGTGCGTTCTAGCCCGAATTTCCATCCCATCGCCTCCGCAAGGGCATAGCCGGCGGAACCTGCCAGAACAGGCACGCCGATGAGACCGACGCCTAGAATTCCGAGTGCAAAGATAAGAGCGGCGAACGGACCAGCCAACGGCTGTAGCGCGCTCGCCGCTTGCGCGGCGGTGTCGATCTGCGTGATGCCGGCGACATTCAGTGTCACGGCGGTTGCCAGAATGATGAAAAAAGCCGTGAGGTTGGAGTAGAGCATGCCACTCCAGGTATCCCAGCCAATCCGTCGAAGCTCTTTGGGGGCTGACTGAGTGTCTTTGGACAACGCCGTCGCATTGGGTTGGGCGTTCATGTCTTCCACTTCCTCTGATGCCTGCCAGAAGAAAAGATAGGGACTGATCGTCGTGCCGAACACGCCGACGACGACGGCAAAGTAGGTTGATGTCGGGGTGATGATCGGCCTGACCGTCCGTAAGGCGACCTGTTGCCAATCGATATGGACAGTGAAGAGGACCGCCGCATAGGCCAGGAGCGAAATTGTTAGCCACTTCAGGAACGCGACATAGCGGTGATATGGGATGAAGACTTGGAGTGCGAGCGTCCCGAAGACGAAGAACATTGTCATCAGGTGCCTGTTGAAGCCCGTAACCAGTTCTGCGACCTCGCCCATGGCTGCAACGTCGGCGGCAATATTCAGAATATTGGCGATCAGGAGAGAGAATACCACGGCATAGAGGACGAACGGTGGGAAAGCGGTCTTTATATTCGCCGCCAAACCTTGTCCCGTCACACGCCCGATCCTTGCACACGTTGCCTGTACCACTGCCATCATTGGAAATGACACCGGCATGGTCCACAACATGTTCAGGCCGAACTGCGCCCCCGCCTGCGAGTAGGTGGCAATACCGCTCGGATCATCATCGGCAACGCCGGTGATGAGGCCGGGGCCCACACTGGCCAGCGGGTGCTCTCGCAGGCGAGCAAGACGATCCGATAATCGCGATCGCCGCGAGGTTTGGCCAATAGGGGCGAGGTCCTGTGTCACTGGCCACTATCTCGGGTTGTGGCAGGGCCGACGTTCGAAGATCGGAGCATTGCCCGATCGAGATATCCCCTGATACTTCCAATGCTATTCATAGTTGTTCGAACCACCTCTCGCTCGATAATGGAATGAAGGATACTTTGCATTGCATCTGCCTGTATTTGACGGGACGTCGACCTTGTCGGTGCCAACCGCCAGCTCTGCCGCCAGCGGGTTACCGAACACTGGAAGGCCACTCACATTCTTGGCACGTAAGAGCGCGCTTCGTTTCGAACGCTCATTGACAGACTGGACGTTACGACATCGCTTGTCGTGATGTCATTGGGGTTCTACGGCTGCTCTCAATTGGCCGAAAGTATCCCCCGTGACGTTGGCTTCGACTGAAGCCAAAGCTCAACCGAATTACCCACGTGGAGTCCGAAGGACATTGGATCTTCCAAGACGACATCATGCATGGTTTCGAATTGCTTCCAGGTCAATCGCTTGTTCTTGCGCACAGGCCAGCAATTCTTCTGCGTATTTCTCGGCGGAATCGGTATCGGTTCCACATAGCCTAGCGTCATGGCATTTTCGATCAATCGCGTGGCGCATCGCTTTCAAGAGATCGGCTCTGTCACCGACGTCGTGAAGACGTATCAAGCGGGTAAGTGCGGTGAGCGCGATGAGTTCGAGAATCATCATCCGGCCTTCTACTTCCCCCATCGAGGGAATGGCTTTTGAGGGTGCGCCACCGAGGTTATCGCGTTTAGCTCTGAGCATTGACTCTCTCCTTCATGGATTTGGTTCCACGAAGCACTCTGGCGGCAATCGCAATAGCAGCATTGATCCGAATCAACGATGAAGAGGATTCTATCCCGCGAGACAAATAGAGCGTTTCATTGACGTGAGACGCCGCCCTGATTGTGCGCAAGACGGGCGGCAAGCTCAGTATTCCTGCCGAATACGGGATCGTCGAGCCTGCCCCGCGGAGGCCGCCCCATTCACTTCCATTGCACGGATTACGGACTTTCAGTCTTCCTATAGTTCGGCCTCAGATCTTCCGAACAATACGATCGCGACTGACAAACCTGTCAGTTGCCTGTCATAGGACGATGAAAGCGGAGCGCAGAAAGGGTGTGATGGTGGATTTTGCCGCAATTGCCCCCTTAGGTATCAGGGCACTTGAGAGCTTCAGTGTCGTCACTGCCGTCAATGACCCGATACCTGCCTTTAAAAACCCTTTGGAAATCAACGAAAATTGAACATCATGACAGTTTCGCGAAAATCATCCTCCAAGCTTAATCGCTATATCGGCACCGGTCTCGTTCTCGCCATCCTGGCGGGGCCGGCCGTCGCTGCTTCGTTCAAGAGCATCATGCGCAGCATGGGTGACAATACGACCTCGGCTAAGGCCGTGCTTGCCAACTTCGACAGCAAGGCAGCCGAGCAGATCCTGCAGCGCTACGCGGCGGATGCCGAGGCTGCCGACGCCTTATTCGCTAACCAGAGTGGCCCCAGGGAAAAGGATCTCCATGCCCGGTTTAAGAAGATGGCCACAATTGCCAACAGTGCGAGCCAACAGGCACAGGATAGGGCTTCGTTCCGCAAGGCCTTCGTAGCAGTGGCAGCCGAATGCAAGTCCTGCCACACGACCTACAAATAGCCGCCGCAAATCTTCCCGAACAGGAAACTCCCCATGAGCGAACAACGATCCGCCTATGAACCCTATTCCGAGCCATTTGCCGAGGATGGCAGGGAAACTGAATCTGCCAAGAGCGATGTCGTTCGCGCCTGGGACCTTCCCACGCGTCTGTTCAAATGGTCGCTCGTCGCCTTGATCATCACGGCCTGGGTGTCGAGCAGCTTCAACGATCCGAACATGACCGTGCACAAAGCAACCGGTTACGGCGTTCTCGTGCTGGTGGTTTATCGCATCCTTTGGGGCCTTTTCGGAAGTTCAACGGCTCGCTTTTCTGGTTTCGTACGCTCTCCCGCCGCCGCATGGACCTATCTCAAGGCGTTACGGCGCAATAGCGCGGAGCGCTACCTTGGCCACAACCCCGCCGGTGGGCTGATGGTTGTCGGTCTCCTTGTCGCTTGTGGCGTTCAAGTGCTCCTTGGTATGTTCTCCAGCGACGGTGTGACCGCTTCTGGGCCTTTTGCTGAACAGGTGGGTGATACCGTTTCGAATTGGGCCGCGTCGATCCACTCTGCCTGGTTCTATCTCGCGATCCTTACCTTGGTTGGCCTGCATATCGTCGCAAACTTCTACTACCAGTTCGTCAAGCGTGAAAATCTCATCGGCGCCATGATCACTGGTCGCAAACGACGCGAAGCCTATGTTGACTACAAAGAGGCGAGGGGTGGCTCGCTGGCTGTTGCCGCCGTCTGTCTGCTGATTGCGTCTGGCTTGGTCTATGGCGCCGTCACGCTTTTCGGCGGTAGCTTCTTTTCTTCAATCTAAAGTTCTTAGTTGTTAAATATAAGCGTCATGGCTGTAATGTGGCCAGTCTCCACGTCTATCTCTAGCCGTCCCTTATGCAAGGCCATAATCCGGCGGACGATCTCTAGCCCGATACCCAAATGGTCGGCTTTGAGATCATCGAACGGGACTTCCGCTGGTGCGTCAAAAACGCCAGCATTATCCTTGACCGTCAAACGCAAGCCAGGGCCAGCGATAACCTCGATGGCCGCACCTTCCGGGGTATGTTTTACAGAATTTTCGATGAGGTTGCGTAACGCGTCCTCAAGCAGTGGTGCATGACCTTCAATGGAGCCGGCGCCAAGATTGCTGTAGGCGATGGTGTGATTGAGGTCATAAACCAGGGGAGCGATGTCGGTGACTACCCAATCAGCTAGCGTTGCCAGGTCGACCTGTCGGAACGCCGCACGGTCGGCGCTTTCGAGCCGCCCTAGAGCCGTGATCTGACTTACAAAACTCGCCAATGCGTCCAAATCGGCTTCGATTTTTCGGGCGCGCGGATGTTCAATGTTGCCGAGTTCCAGCTTCATCATCGCCAGTGGTGTGCGGATTTCGTGCGCAACAGCTGTGGTGAATAGACGCTGCGACTTCATGAGCGTACCGATGCGCGCAAGGCTGCGATTCACCGCAGCCGCAAGATCGGCAATTTCCCGCGGCATGCCGGTTTGGTTGATCACATGGCCGGGGTCCAGCGGATCGAGATCGCCGGCCTCTCGCGCCGCTTTTGCAACGGGGCGCAGGGCTTGGTGGATTGACAACAATGTGCCGCCGAGAACGAAAAATAGCATGATCGCCATCGGGATGGCGAGATGATCTGCAAACTCACGTCCGATCACCGCCCACATAATGCCGTCGCTGTCGTGCAGGATCGCGATCTCGACAAAAATCTTCTCGCCCAGGATTTCATATGTTTTGCCGCCAGCGACAGCCAGCGGCTTGCCGTCGCTTAGCATACGGGACCACAGGTCCGGCGGATTGACCTCCTGCGGCAGCAGGTGATTGTCGCAGCGCGCGTCGCAGTTCGTATAGAGAATTTGACCGGAAGGTCTGCGGATGCGCGTGATATAGAAGCCGTCCTGGATGCCGTAACGGTAGAGGTCATGCGGCAATTTGTAGGGCGCTTCGTCGTGACGATGTTCGAATCCGTTCGACAGCATTGCGGTTTCACGCTCAATCATCAACGTCGCTAATTGCTCGTTGTCGAAATAATAATCGGCAAAGACGAGTGCGGCCTGTAGCGCCATCGCCAGCGCTGCAAACAGCGCGACGCGCTGCGCGATAATGCGGATCAGCGTTTGCCGGGCAGATTGATCAACCATCTTGCCTCTTCTCCCGCAGCAAATAGCCGATGCCACGAATTGTCTCGATGCTGATGGGCAAATCGAATGGAGCGAGGCGGCGGCGCAAGCGCGAAATCGCCAGCTCCACAGCATTGGTCGAGATGTCGCCGCCAAATTCGGAAAGCTTGCTTTCGATTATTTGCTTGGGAGTGACCCTGCCAGCGTTGCGAAGCAGCAATTCCAGAACGGACCGTTCGCGCGGCGCGACCGAGAGCGGTTCATCGCCTACTGTCACGATGCCGCTCGCGGGATCGAAAGACAGGCCGCCAATAATAATGGATTCGATGTACTGCGGCGCTCTGCGGCGCAGAAGGGCGCGGCAGCGTGCGAGCAGTTCGATGTGATTGAACGGTTTGACGAGGTAGTCATCGGCACCACCATCGAGGGCAGCCACGCGATCCTCGATCGAACTTCGCGCGGTGACGACAAGGATGGGCGGGATAAAGCCGCTGCGGCGCAGGTCCCGAATGAGATCCAAACCGTCGCCATCAGGTAAGCCGAGGTCTATCAGAGCCAGGTCATAGCTGACCGCTCGTATTGCCAAATGTGCGGCGTCTACCGTCGCCACGCTATCCAGGCGCCAACCAGCCTGATGGACGCTTTCGGCCAGCAGGTCGCGCAGGCGCGGGCTATCCTCTACCAGTAACAAGCGCATCCGCACCTCGATTCGCAACCCCAGTGGTTACGCACCGCAACGACTCGTTTTCAGTGGTGCTCGCCGCTGCTCTACCGTTCAATCGAGGCCAACAAACCATACAATTTGAAAGGAATTTTGCAAGAACATCTAAATCTGGATCGGAGCTATGCGCTTGGGCGACATTTCAAGTAGCGAAGAATGCTTCATTCGATCAAAAGGCAAGAAGGTTGATGTGTTTGACTTCAACGTGGCGGATGGAGAAGAGCCCTTTGGTGCACTTTCATACTTTGATATGACACGGTGCACCCTGTCTGAATGTCTTTGACCTAAATCTTGGAATTTGGAGGGTGATTGGTTCACCGATGCCGTTGAGTCATAGCCGCCTGGATAGCTCCAACGAAGGGTCACCAATGGTGAACATGATACTGCATCCCTTGCGGAATGGGGGCTGCGCACGCCATGGCTGCGATTCTGGCTCCGGTGAATATTTTGGCGGAGCCAGACGGAGCCTCAAACGTCGGCGCTACTGGGCCGCTAGATTGCCCGCGTCCATTGGGGGCGGCCCGGACGCGTACGGTTTCATTGACAGGCGCTGGATCGGAGTAGCCACGGCGGGTTTCGGCATCGGCGCATTTGCATTGATGGCCTTACGCAGACGCCCGTTAGTTCAAGCGGGCAATTGGTCACCGGTTCTGGCGTGAGCGGCGCTCAAGCGCCTGCACCGAAACGATCGGCACCGGAGCAAAGCTGCCAATCCGCAACAGGCTTCAAAGAGGTCATTCCTGCTCGGCCAAGGCGACTGCCGGCCGGGTGCGCAACTCTCAAACTTTAATCATTCAGGTAACCCGATCTGAAAGCCCGCGTGATAGATAAGGCCTCGTTTTCGAGATGCGGAACGATGATCCTTGAGTTGCAAAATGCCATTCTTGAAATGATTGCCAAAGGGGAACCGCTGGCGAGCACGATGTCGGAGCTTTGCCTGAAAGTTGAAGCAGCCATCCCGGGTGTTGTAGCCTCAGTTCTGGCATACGATGGACGCTGCATGCATACTCTTGCAGCCCCATCACTCCCCGAAACATATTCGGCTGCAATCGAAAACCTGAAGGCAGGCCCATCGGCCGGTTCCTGTGGCACGGCTGCCTACCGTGCAGAGCCGGTCATCGTCACGGACATCGAAACAGACCCGCGCTGGCGGGACTACCGGTCACTCGCTATGCCGATCGGCATCCGGGCCTGCTGGTCCAGCCCGATCAAGAGTGGCGAACGCGTCGTCGGCACATTTGCGTTTTATTATCGGGAGTCCCGAGGGCCGAGCGAGCTGGAACAAAAAGTCGTCGACGCTTGCGTTCATCTTTGCTCGATCGCCATTGACCGGGAAGAGCGGGTCATCGAGCGCCAGCGCTTGACCTATACGGATGCTTTGACGGGCCTGCCGAACCGCGCGGCATTCGATCTAGTTCTGAACAATCAGCTAGATCCGTCCGATCGTTCCTGGGGGATCTTGCTGGCGGACATCGATAATCTGAAACTGGTGAATGACACGTTCGGTCATGCTGCTGGCGACGCGCTGATACGCGTCGTGGCTAATCGTATCGCAGCCGCGGTCGATGAAAAGTTTACCTTCAGGCTCGGTGGCGACGAATTCGCCATGATCGTGTTTGCAGAGCGGGATCTAAATCTTGAAAAAACAGCGACTGAAATCCAGAAGGCGCTGGCACTACCCGCCAACTGTGATGGACATGTCGTCTTTCCGGCCGCGACCATCGGCGGGGCGTCGCCAGAAGACAGCTTAAAGCCCGATCAGATCCGTCGAAACGCGGACGTTGCGCTTTATCACGCAAAGGAAAATTATCGCGGCCGGTATGTCGGGTTTCACGCCGGTCTCGGCACTGCGTTGACGAGACGGTTTAGAGCGGTTCGAGATGTCGGTCTCGCCCTTTCCGAGGATCGTATCGACCCGCACTACCAGCCCATCGTGCGCATCGATACACGGGAGATTGTCGGTTTTGAAGCGCTGTGCCGGATGACAACGCCTTCGGGCGAAGTCGTAGCCGCGGCGCATTTTCATGAAGCCACAAAGGACGTTCGCGTGGCGTCCGAAATGACACAGCGGATGATCACACGAGTGGCTCGAGACATTCGAGACTGGCTCGATGCTGGACTTCCTCTGCAACATGTCGGCATCAACCTTTCGGCTGCCGACTTTCGCGGTGGGGGTCTAAAGGGAAAAATTTGCCGGGCTTTCGGGCAGGCAGGAGTTCCCCTTAGCCACGTTATCCTCGAGGTGACGGAGTCGGTCTATCTCGGACAGCGGGATCACGTTGTCGCGACCGAGATCAAGGCCCTGCGGGCAGAAGGTTTGAAGGTGGCGCTGGATGATTTCGGAACCGGATTTGCCTCCCTCACTCATTTGCTGACGATGCCCGTGGATATCATCAAAATCGATAAGTCCTTTGTCGATCGGATGGAACCTGGAGATGCGGGCATGTTCATCGTCGAGGGACTTATCAGCATTGCCAGCAATCTTGGAATTCGAGTGATCGCAGAAGGAATAGAATCCGAAACCCAGGCAGAACAGCTTGAAAAGCTCGGCTGCAAGCTCGGACAAGGATATCTTTTCTCAAGAGCGGTCGACCGCGTGCAGGCCGCAGCGCTTCTCGGCGAGCGCGGTCAACGGCTTCAGTGGGATTCCCACCAAGGGCCAAGTAAGAGATCCACGTTCCAGGCGACGGCCTAGAGCGCGCCATTCCATAATTCGATATTTCGCCGGTGCATGTTCAGAGGTCGAGAATGCGTAGACGGATCCAGGTGAACCAATTGCGAGTTGGAATGTTCGTGGAGGACATCGAGCTCGGCGGCCATGGTAATGTGACGCGCTCCGAACCATTTCTGATAATGTCAAACAACGACGTCAGGCGGATCATGGCGAGCCACGTAAAGACGGTCGTCATCAATGTCGCCAAAGGCAGGTCTCTCGACCGAACAGCTTCGCCGCCATGCAACAATGCGGCGAGCTATGAGGCGAAACTCCTCACAGTGTACACGGCGCAGGAGATCGAGCGAGCGAGACAATCGATTGAGGATGTCGAACCACACCTCAAGCGGGTGCTCGACGATGCCCGCGTAAAGGCTTGCTTTGCTGACGATGCGGCTCGCGTGGCAGTCGAGCGGATCATGTCCGGAACGCTCACAAACCTGAGTGCGTTGATCGCAGTCGCCCGGTTGAAGGAGAAGGACGAAGTCACCTTTCTCCACTCTCTCGCAGTCAGCGCTTTGATGATTGCTTTCGCACGTGGCCTTGGCCACGCAGAAGACGACGTACGCTTGCTTGGTCTCGGTGGGCTCGTGCACGATCTGGGAAAGATGGCGCTTTCCGAAGAAATCCTCACCAAAACTGGCAAATTGACTGCCAGCGAGATGGAACTTGTTCGCGGGCATCCGAAGCTTGGCTACGAGATGATATCAAGAGCAGGCACCGCACCGATGGAGGTACTCGATATCTGCCGCTATCATCATGAACGGTACGACGGAAGCGGTTATCCGGACAGGCTTTACGGCAAGAAGATACCATACGTCGCGCGTCTTGCAGCCATCTGCGACGTCTACGAGGCGCTGACGACGATCCGGCCCTACAAACGCGCTTTCACTCGAGCCGAAGCGATCAACATGATGATGAATTCGCCGGGACACTTCGACGTCAAACTATTGTCAGCTTTCGTTTCGAAGATCGTCATTAGCGGGACAATCCATTAGCCGTGGCCTTTAGCGCTGCGGCTAATCGGAATCGTAGATCTGCCCAGGTGCTAGCGAATTAAGCGGGCTGCTTTTTTGTGCCGGCCTCGTTCGGCCGTCGCCCGACATCGAAGGTTCGAAATTGTAATCGGATTCTACGCCGGCCGTGCCACGACTGAAAGCGGGATGCGCATGGTTGCCTCTTCGAGTTTTGCGGGCACCGCTCATAAAAATATTCTCCTGCGTCTCGGAGACGGGCACGCTGTGTACACGATCGCGATTATCAGCGGTTCGCCGAGCTCCGATTAGAACGATCGATCACTCCCGCGGGATGCCTGTCCGCGAACGGCGGGAGGATTGCGTTAAACGGCAACCGTCGATCGCATGGGTTCTGGCGATCAGGCCCTGGAGAATGATTTGTATTGTCCGTAGGAGGAGCTTTCTCATCTCGTCTCTCCACTATTCAAGCCGTGGCATCTGTGGCGAAAATGAAATTTCGCCAGCCGCCAAACTCGGTAATGTCTTTGGCTCCTGTTGTGGCGTGGCTCTCGCAGAGAAAACCCGAAACCGCTGTGCCGTCATCGAGGGTCACCTTGCCGATGCCGAGCGGCGCTGGGATTTTCTGGACGAAGCGGCCGAAGGCCTCCGGTGACACTGCCCAGACCTCAACCTCTATGCCGCCGCCTGCAAAGCCGGGTTCGCGCAATAGCCCTGGCTTAGGTGGAATGGTTCCCGGCAGCGCGAAGAGACGGTAGTCGCCGGCCGTCCGGCAGGTTTTCAGCCGATAGCCACCGGAGGAGGTGAGTTCGTGGTTGAGCGGCATGCCGCTCAAATGTGCCCCGACGACGACGATCGGCACTGAACCATCATCTGCCGGCGGCACGCGGCTTGCCTCGGGGATTGTTGCCGCGCGATCCCGACCCATTCCCGCGCTCAAGGTTCGATGCATGGCATCGGCGAAGGGGGCCAGCGCTTCGTCGGTGAAGGCCGGGCCGATCAGAGTGACGCCGGCAGGCAGGTGGCCATTGGCGTCGAAGCCGGCCGGAACGGCGATCGCCGCGCAATCGAGCAGATTGACGAAGTTGGTATAGCGGCCGAAATGGCCGTTCTTGACGATGGGGTCGGCTATCATCTCTTCGACCGTGTAGGTGGTCGGCGAGGTCGGCAGCATCAAGATATCAGCCTTCTCCCATTCCCACCTCGTCTTCTGGCGCAGCGTTTCGAGCTTGTATCTGCCTTCGAAGGCGGCAACGGCGTCGTAGGTTTTCGCGCCTTCGATGATGGTGCGTACCGTCGGGTCGAAATCATCGGCATTGCTGGCGAGAAAATCTTTCACCGCCGCCAGCCGCTCGGCGACCCAGGGTCCGTTATAGAGCAGTTCTGCCGCCTGCCGGAACGGAGCGTAATCGAAGGGAACGATGGTCGCTCCGAGGGTGCGCGCCCGTTCGATCGCAGCGTCATAAAGGGCCTCCACATCTCTGTTGCCGAAGAATTCCCGTTCTGCTCCGTCGAGCACGCCGATCCGCAGGCCGGAGGCGGGCAGGCTTGCGGGGGCGGCCTTGCGCGAGAAGGGGTCGGCGGCGTCATGGCCCTCAATCACCTTGCGGATTGCAACGCCGTCGCCGACCGTCGCAGCGAAAATAGTGACGACATCGACGCTGCGGCAGGCCGGCACCACGCCGACATTCGGCACCAGCCCCGGCGTCGGCTTGATGCCGACAAGATTATTGAAGGCTGCCGGCACGCGACCGGAGCCGGCCGTGTCGGTGCCGAGCGCGAAACTGGCCAGGCCCGAGGCGACGGCAACCGCCGAACCGGAGCTCGAGCCGCCCGATACATAATCCCTGTCGAAGACCGAGCGCGGTGCGCCGTGCGGCGAGCGCGTGCCGTTGAGGCCGGTGGCGAACTGGTCGAGATTGGCCTTGCCGATCACCAGCCCGCCGGCGGCCCTGAGCCGCGCCACCACCGTCGCATCCTCGTCGGGGTAATAGGCGAAGGCCGGGCAGGCGGCCGTGGTCGGAAGACCCGCCACATCGATATTGTCCTTGACCGCGAAGGGAATGCCCCAGAGCGGCAGGCTGTTCGGCTTGGGCGCTTGTGCCGTCAGTGCCTTGGCGGCGGCGCGCAGGTCATCGTCCGGAGTGGGCGTGATGAAGATCGCCGGATCGTCGGAACGCTTGCGGCGGCGGATCACCTCCTCGACGAGATCGAGCGGAGACAATCCGGATGCATAGGCGGCTTTGAGCGAAGCGAGATCGAGAATGGCAGGGAACATCAGATTTCCTCCAGCACGACGAGGACATCGCCGGCTTTCACGTTGCGGCCGGGGCCTGCGCGCAAATCGCGGACACGGCCGGCGGCGTGGGTGGTCACGTTGATTTCCATCTTCATGGATTCGATGATGGCGAGTGTCTCGCCGGCGACGACCGGCTGGCCCTCCTCGACGAGGACCTTCCAGACGTTGCCGGGCACGGCACTTTCGACGCCGAAGCAGCCCGCAGGAATGTCGCTCCCGAGATCAGGACCGCTGCTCTCGTCGATGGAAAAGCTGTCGAGGCCGAGATCTTTCCAACGCTGCCGCTCGGCCTCGAAGGCCGATTGCTGGCGAGCTTTGAAGGCCCCGATCGCCTGCGCATTGGCGGCAAGTTCCCGCTCATAGGCGGCATAGGAGAATTCGCTCTCCTCGATGCGGATCGGATAGCCGCCATGTGGGAAGGCAGCACGCGCTTCGCTCAGTTCCCGATGGCTCACCGGGAAGAAGCGGATCTGGTCGAAGAATTCGAGCAGCCAAGGCTTTTCCTTGGAAAAGACCGGCGTCTGGCGCCAGGTATTCCAGACCTGGATCGTCCGACCGAAGAGCTGGTAGCCGCCAGGGCCTTCCATGCCGTAAATACACATATAGGCGCCGCCGATGCCGACGGCGTTTTCCGGCGTCCATGTCCGGGCAGGATTGTACTTCGTCGTCACCAGCCGATGACGCGGGTCCATCGGTGTGGCAACTGGTGCGCCGAGATAGACATCGCCGAGCCCGAGTGCGAGATAGCTGGCATCAAAGACGATGTCGCGCACCGCCTGTTCGTCGGCCAGCCCGTTGATGCGGCGGATGAACTCGATATTCGACGGGCACCAAGGCGCGTTGGGCCGGACGAGTTCCTGATACTTGCGCATCGCATGCTCGGCATCCGGATCGCTCCAGGAGAGCGGCAGATGCACGATCCGGCTCGGAACTTTCACTGCTTGCGCCGGAGGCAGGGAGGTCTCTATCTCGGTCAGGAGGCCGAGAAGGCGCGTGCGGGTAAGGCCGGTTCCGTCATAGTGGATCTGCAGCGACCGTATGCCGGGCGTAAGGTCGATGAGCCCCGGAAGCTTCGCCTCCTTGATCGCCTGCATCAGAAGATGCACCCGCAGGCGGAGCGCGATGTCGAGCTGCATTGGCCCGTATTCGACCAGCAGATTGTCGTCTCCCTGGCGGCGATAGACCACAGGGACCGGCCCCATCTCGCTATGACCTATGATCGCGGCACCCGCATCGTCGCCGATGCGCTTCACAACCGGCCCGGCGATCGGGTCATCCACGCGCTTTACCGCATGGAAGCGGATTTTGTCGCCCGGTTTGAACTGGCCCATCTTCCACTGCTCGTCGCGCGCGATCACCGCCGGGCAGACGAAACCGCCAAGGCTCGGGCCGTCAGGACCGAGAATGATCGGCATGTCGCCGGTAAAGTCGATCGCGCCGACCGCATAGGCATTGTCGTGCAGGTTGGAGGGATGAAGTCCAGCTTCGCCGCCGTCCGTACGCGCCCATTTCGGTGCGGGACCGATCAGGCGCACGCCAGTGCGGGCGCTGTTGAAATGAACCTCGTATTCGGTTGAAAACAGCGTTTCGATATCTTCCTCCAGGAAGAAATCGGGAGCGCCGTGCGGGCCGTAGAGCACGCCGACTTCCCAGTCGCGCGTGAGTTCGGCCGGTTCATTGGCCAGCTTCGATTCTGGCTGCGAAGTCCGGGCGAGCCGCAGTACATGACCGGCGCGAAGCGTTCCTATCGCATGGCCGCCAAACTGGCCCAAACCGAACGTCGCGCGCGAACCGAGCACTTCCGGGGCCGCAAAGCCGCCGGCAACAGCGAGATAGGCGCGCTGGCCGGCCCCTGCGATTACGCCGATCGCCAGCATCTGGCCCGCCTTGACGAGGACCGCCGTATCATGCGGAGCCGGCATGCCGTCGAGCGTCATCGGCATCTGTGCGCCGGCAAGCGCGACCGTGACATCCGAAAAGAATTTCAGCACCGGCCCGGAGACGGTCAACTCCAGCGCTGCCGCCTCGTCGGTGTTTCCAACCAGGCGGTTGGCATGGCGGAAGGATCGCTCGTCCATCGGTCCGCTTGGCGGCACGCCGACATGCCAGAGACCCAGCCGTCCCGGCAGGTCCTGCAGGCTAGACTGAGCGCCTGGCGAAACCACCTCGACCACATCGGGCACGAAGACGAAATCCTTGAGCGCCGTCGTCGCCACATGGCCGCTCGCCAGAAGATCAGAAGCCGCGATCGCTTTCAGATAATCGAGATTGGTTTCGATACCGGAAATCGCGCTGCCTTCGAGCGCCTTGCCGAGCGCTTCGATCGCACGTCCGCGATCTTCGGCCGTTACGATCACCTTGGCGAGCATGGGATCATAATAGGGGCTGACCTCCGTGCCGGTCTCTATCCAGCCGTCGACACGTATCTTGTCTGGAAAGACAACCTCGGTCAGCAGTCCGGCGCTCGGCCTGAACCCGGCATGTGGCATCTCGGCATAGATGCGCGCCTCGATTGCGGCACCCTCGGGAACGAGATTTTCCTTGCCGGTCAGCACGTCTTCGCCGGCGGCCTGGCGGATCATCCATTCGACGAGATCGATGCCGAAGACCGCTTCCGTGACAGGATGCTCGACCTGCAGGCGGGTGTTGACCTCGAGGAAATAGAACTCCTCGCGTGCCGGGTCGTAGATAAATTCGACCGTTCCCGCCGATCGGTAGCGGGCGGAGATACCGAGCGCGACAGCAGCACCATGCAGGCGGGTCCGAACGGCGTCGGATAACCCGGGCGCCGGCGTCTCCTCGATCACCTTCTGGTTTCGGCGTTGCAGAGAGCAGTCGCGTTCGCCGAGCGCGATCACCCGACCCTTGCCGTCGCCGAAGATCTGCACTTCGACATGGCGGGCCTTCGCGACGAAGCGCTCGATATAGACACGCGCATCGCCGAAGCTTGCGCGAGCGGTACGCTGCACGCTCTCGAAGGCCGCGCTCAGGCTTTCCGCGTCGTCACAAAGCTGCATGCCGATGCCACCGCCGCCTGCCGTCGATTTCAGCATCACCGGGTAGCCGATCTCGATCGCGGCATTCAGCGCATCGGCGCTTGTCTCCAGCAGTCCACTGCCGGGCAGCAGCGGCACGCCGCTTTCGTGGGCGAGCTCGCGGGCCGTATGCTTCAGCCCGAAGGCGGCAATGTTGTCGGGTGTCGGACCGATGAATGCGATGCTTTCCTTTGTCAGCCGTTCTGCAAAACCAATGTTTTCCGAAAGGAAGCCGTAACCCGGATGGACGCCCTCGGCACCGGTGGCCTTGCAGGCGGCGATGACGGCATCGATGTCGAGATAGCTCTCGGCGGCCGGCGCCGGTCCGAGCCTCATCGCTTCGTCCGCCATCAGCACCGCTTTCGAGAACCGGTCGGCATCCGAATAGACGGCGACGGAGGCTATGCCCATGCGCCGCAATGTCTTGATGATCCGGACGGCGATCTCGCCCCGGTTTGCGATCAGTATTTTTTTGAACATCTCAAACCTCACCGTCCCATACGAGTACGCGGATCGGTGTCGGATCGAAGCCGTTGCAGGGATTGTTGATCTGCGGGCAATTGGAGATGACGAGCAGCACGTCCATTTCCGCTTTCAGCTCCACATAATCGCCCGGCGCGGAAATGCCGTCGACGATTGTCATCTTGCCGGTGGGCTCGATCGGCACGTTCATGAAGAAGTTGATGTTCGGAACGACATCGCGCTTGCCCATCCCATGCTTTGCAACCTCCAGAGCGAAATTGTCGCGGCAGGCATGGAGATATTTGGTGCCGTGACCGAAGCGCACCGTGTTGCTTTCGCAGGAGCAGGCGCCGGCCGACGTGTCATGACGGCCGCAGCTGTCGGCGGTCATGGTCAGCATGACCCGGCCTTCATTCGAGATGATCTTCGTATGCGTGGAGATATAGGCGGCACCCTGTTCGCGCATCGTATCCTGGTTGGAATAGCGCTCGGAGAAATCCGTGGCATTGTAGAACAGCGTGTCGATCGCCTGCTGGCCATAGCTATCCTCGATGCGCAACGTCTGGCCTTTCCGTACCACCGTCGAAAACGGAGCTTCTGCGGCAATGAAATGATCCTGCACGACGTTTTCGAGCGTGCGGCCAGATGCTGTCTGGATGAAATCGATCATGGTCTTTGCTCCTCCTCACATCGCCGCCAGCGTGTTGTTTTCAAAACCGCGCATGGCCTCGGCGGTCGCGGTCCGGCAAAGATCGTCGGCAGGTGGCTCCATCGCTGCGATGCGGGTGACGGTCACCGGGTTCGGCTGGTAGGTCGGATTCGGATCGAGCGGATGTGGGCAGTTGGAAAAGCCGACGATCATGTCCATCTCGGCGCGCAGTTCGACATAATCGCCGCTGTGCAGCAGGTCCGGTCTCCACAGGAAGGAACCGTCCTGGTCGACGCGGACGGGGGCGAAGAGCGCCAGCACCGAGGGGATATCCCGTTTGTCGAGCCCAGCCTTGGTAGCGAGCAGGACGAGGTTGTCGCGTGTGTTGCGCTTGCCTTCCCCATATTTTGCCGCGTTCGATGACAAGGTCGAGCCGCCCATGAGCCCGTCATGGGCACCCGAGGAGTCTTCCGTCACCGAAAACATCACCCGGCCCATGTCGGAGAAGATCACCCGGCCTTTGCCGATGGCCGTGGTCCACTGCAGCTTCACCGTATCGGGGAGGTTCAACCGCTCGCTGGTGTCGGCGGCGCTCCAGGCGACGAGGGAGAGCGTCGAGAAGCCGTGATCGAGGCTGACGCGTAACGCTTCATTCTTCCGGACATGGGTCGACCAGTACCAGCCACCAGGGATCACCTCGCGATGCACGACCGTGTCACGCGCGATTTCGGGCGGAGGCAACGGGCTTGCTTCGGGCAAAGCCTTGGGCGCGAATTCCAGGCCTCTCCTTTGATGCTCTTCGTAGCGCGCGCGGTTGGCGGCTATTTCTTCCGGCGAACGTCTGACATGTGTCATGGCTGGATTTCTCCCGACGAAGCCAGGTCGTCCCGGCGATGCCCCAGGGAAAGGACCGGGCCGTCCCGGTCGGGGCTGAAGATCGATGGCGTGCCCGCGATGCGCGGCGGCCAGATGGAAATATCCTTGGCAATCGTCGCGCCGTAGCGTTCCTTCTCTTCCGGCCGGTCTCGGCGGCGCTCGAAGGCGACGACGCGGGTGGCGAGCGTAAAGGCTTCGCGCATGTCATGGGTGACCATGACGACGGTCATCTGCGTTTCATGCCACAGTCGCTTCATCAGCGTGTGGATCTCGGCACGGATGCCGGGGTCGAGCGCGCCGAAGGGCTCATCGAGCAACAGCACCTTGGGCCGCATGATGAGCGCCTGCGCCAGCGCCAGTCGCTGCTGCATGCCGCCGGAAAGCTGGGCCGGATATTTGTCCTCGGCGCCGGCAAGGCCGACGTCGGCTATGAGCTGACGCGCCTCCTCGATCGCATCGCGGCGCGCCGCACCGAAGAGTTTGGCCTTGTAGCGCGAGGCCGAGAGTTCCTTGCCGAGCAGCACGTTGCCGAGGGCGGTCAGATGCGGAAAGACAGAATAGCGCTGGAAGACCACGCCGCGGTCCGCTCCCGGTTCGGAAGGCAGCGCCGCGCCATCGAGAAAGATCGTGCCCCTGGTCGGCTGCTCCTGTCCCAGCAGCATGCGCAGGAAGGTCGACTTGCCGCAGCCGGACGGGCCGACCAAGGCGACGAAGGCGCGAGAGGCGACCGTCAGCGAGACGTCCTCAAGCACGATCTGGTCGCCATATTCCTTCCAGACCTTGTCTATCCTGAGTTCGCTCATGCCTGCTTCTCCAGTTCGGACCAGGGAAAGACGGCGATGCGCAGCCGATCGAGAAGATAGTTCATGAGCACGGCAAGCAGCGTGATCCAGACGACATAGGGAAAGATCACATCCATCGACAGATATCGACGGACGAGAAAGATGCGGTAGCCGAGGCCGGAATCGGACGAGATCGCCTCGGCGGCGATCAGGAACAGCCAGGCTGGGCCGAGCTGCAGCCTAAGACAGGTGATCAATCGCGGCAGGATCTGCGGCAGCACCACGCGAAGCGCAATCTGCCAGGAGGAGCCGCCGAGCGTCTCGGCTTTGACGATCTGCTCGCGCGGCAATTCCAGCGCCTTCAGCGCCAGGTCGCGGATCATCGTCGGCGTGACGCCGATGACGATGAGCGCGATCTTCGACGTCTCGCCAAGGCCCATGACGATGAAAAGGATCGGCAATAACGCGAGCGGAGGCACCATCGAGATAACGGCGACGAAGGGAGAGAGCAGGGCTTTAAGATAAGGCAGCATGCCGATCAGCATGCCGACCAGCAGCGCCGTTATCGTGGAGATGCCGAGGCCGGCAAAAAGCCGGATCAGGCTCGCACAGCTGTCCGACCATAGTAGATATTCTCCCGTGCGCGGGTCGGCGAGAAAGGCCATGCGATTGATGGCATCAGCAAAGGCGGCAAGATTGGGCAGCAACTTGTCGTTGGCGTTCTCGGCAAGCCGCGCCGCCGAACCGGCGCCGTAGGCGACGATCAGCAGCGCAAAAGGCAACAGCGTCAAGGCAAGCTGCGCACCACGGCCCGGCCTTGTATTGATCCAGCGCATGAGAATCTCCACGGATGAAGGAAACGGGCGGCGCTCCGGCGCCGCCTGTGAAGATTCGCTCAGAGCGAAGCGTCGGCGACGGCCTTCATGTAGGTTTCCGTAAAGCGTAGCTTGACGTTCGAGCTGTCGCCGAGAACCTTGCCGTCAGGCATTTCGATGCCGATGACATCGGCAGACGGCGCACCATTGCCGAGCAGGCCCTTCTGGAACAGGAAGCTGCGCACCAGATCCATCGTCTTCGGTAGGTTCGGCGAGGCGGTGAAAGCAACCGCGTCGGCGGGCTTGTCGAAGAGCTTGGTTGCGGCAAGCTGCGCCTCGAATCCTTTCAGGTCCGTGCCCGATGCGGCTCCCATCGCCTCGCGGGCCGCCTTGCCTTCTGGCGTGTCGGCCTTCGTCAGCGCCGCCGTTTCATACCAGATGCCGGCGAGTGCCTTGCCGAAATTCGGATTGTCCTTCAGCACATTGCTGTTGGCGACCATCAGATCGATGATCTCGCCCGGCACTTGCGAGCTGTCGAAAACTTTCTTGGCGGAAGCCTCCTCCAGAATGGTCGAGACCAGCGGATTCCAGGTGACGACAGCGGAGACGTCGGGGGTCTTGTAGGCCGCGACCATGTCGGCGTCGGAGGTATTGACCACCTTCACGTCGCGTTCGGTTAGCTTGATGCTGTCGAGCGCCCGTGCAAGCAAGTAGTGCGATACGGAATATTCAACGAGATTGACGTTCTGGCCCTTGATGTCGGCGAGGCTTGCCTTGTCCTTCAGGATGACGGCGTCATTGCCGTTCGAAAAGTCACCGACGATGACGGCGGTCGTATCGACGCCGCCGGCGGCCGGGATCGAAAGGCCGTCCATGTTGGTGAGCGTTACG
The DNA here is from genome assembly GCF_012641385.1 of Rhizobium sp. P28RR-XV. Taxonomy (NCBI): domain Bacteria; kingdom Pseudomonadati; phylum Pseudomonadota; class Alphaproteobacteria; order Hyphomicrobiales; family Rhizobiaceae; genus Rhizobium; species Rhizobium sp. P28RR-XV. The sequence goes on along the minus strand of NZ_JABAIG010000007.1, from coordinate 62,223 downwards.
GCATCAAAGGCGCCGGCCGTGTACTGGTTCATCGACTCGACGTAATCATTGAACTGCGTGACTTCGATCTTGATGCCGTATTTGTCAGCCCACTTCTTGACGATGCCGTGGTCGCTCGCATAGCCCCAAGGCATCCATCCGACATAGATGGACCAGGCAACCTTGAAATCGGTTTTCGGAGCGGCGCTTGCAGCGGAGCCGAGCCCGAAAGCCAGCGACACCGAAAGTGCCGTTACGGAAAGGATTTTCGAAAAAGTCTGCATAGAAATTCCCCTTTTTGCTTTTTTCAAAAAGGGATCGGCAAAGACCATCGCACCGCCAATCCCTTGGCTTACGAGGTCTCCCGGGCTTTTATCCCGCCGTGCATCCGGTGGGATTTCTCCCCCAGCCGGTGGTAGCTCTCGGACCAGACACGCTTCCAAAAAGGAGCGCCGGAACCCTAGCCACCAACTCTGCAGTTTTCGAAGCAAGAGCCGTGCCAGTTTATAAGCAATTGATTTTGTTGGCGGAAGGTGAAATCTTGTTGATGAAGGAATTTGGCAAGTGAAAAATACGCCCGAAAAATATGCAATTTTGAACGGCAGTTTGGTTTTCCGTTAGGCAATAGTGGCGGTGACAGTCCGGGAACAGCATGTGGACTCGCGTCTGGGCATGCGCCGGCCAGGGGTCGGTCGGCCGCGATTAGTGCAACTGAACACTAGGTGAAAGTGAGTACCGCGCGGTATCGAGGAGACTGAGTTTTTGATCGTCTATTCACCAACCATCCGAGGAAGCGGGGCGATTTCTCGGGCGTTCACGAGCCCTGACGGCAGCATGCTTGCGATCGCAAGTACACTCCCATTTCTCACAAACCCTCCCGGCCGGGCGACTTACATGGGGCAGCGGATACATCAACGTCTGGCGCTTCATCACCGCGGTGAAGCAAGCCCTTTTGCTGTCTTCGACCATTTACGCCTGCCAATCAACGAGGTGAGCTTTCATCCTTTCGATCCGGTCATTGCCGTGGCAGCTGGTAGTTATGACGGCGGCTACATGTTCGAGGGCGAATTATTTCTTTGGGATTGGCAAGCGGATCGGTCCTGGCTTGCGGTCAAGTCGGTGCCGGAAGTCGAACGCTGCAGCTTCAGTGAGGACGGAAAGCGGCTCGATATTCTGGTCCGGCCTTGGAATGAAGAATGGGGAGAGGGAGATGACCCGTTTGACCGGGTTTATCCGCTGAGCCTTCCGTATCGACAGCCCGGTAGGGCGGAAATGGCAGACGTCGTGATTGACCCCGGTCAGGCGATCGTCAGGCATACGCTCGAGTTTGCGACACCCGATCCCAATGGGCACGAGACGACAGGAAAACAGCTCAGCGAATGGTTTGGCGTCGATGAACTTTCGAGCCGAGGCGCGATCTGGGACGTCGCCTGGCTGGACGATGCCAGGATAGCGGCGGTTCACAATGACTGCCTGCTCGAAATCCATGATTTGGCGAGCGGCGGCGTCATCAGCTTCAAGGAAGACGGACGGTACGGGGCAGACATCCTGCGGACGTCCCCTCCCGTCATCGCGGTATATGACGTTTCCGGCTGGCAGATACAGCGTTCACGGTTATTGGCGCTTCTCAACGACAGCCTTTCGGAAATCATAACTTTTGAAGGCTGCTATAATTTCGCTTCCTCAAAGAGCGGGCTGGTGCTCGGGCGATTGGACAGGCATCGGGCGGGAGAGGCAAAAGCCGACGTCATCGTCGATCTCGAGACAAGCGATGCGCGCTTCGCCGATCTCGGCCACTATGATTGTTTCAACCACTTCCTGGGAATCGATGCGGCGCCCGATCTCTTCATCCTTCAAGGCAGACCCGAGACATCGCATGAGAACAAGCGTCTCTGCCGTGTCCATCCAGACGGCGCCGTCGAGCCGCTCTGGCCGGTCTTGAGAGCAGACGGCAGTCACGCCAGCCATGCAATGGAGTGTCTGGGCTGTTACGTCGAGGATGAACTGGGGCCTGGCATAATCATGACGGGGCGGCATTACGATCCGGACCCGAACAAAGGCAAAAGAGGGTTTATCTTCCGTAAACCAATCCCGAGCGGCGATGCCGCAGGCGGCAGTCTTCGCTCCAGATGGTTGAGGCATGCCACAGCGGACCAGGAAATTTGGCGCTTTGCCACTACCGCCGGCGCAAGCGCCATCGCACACGCTCGAAAAGAAGGGTTGATCCTTGTCGCTTTTCTGGACGGCACGCTCTCCTTGCTGAGTGCAGCGGACGGGGTGGTGGTGATCACCGGACAAGTAACGATCGAAGGTCTTCCGACGGTCATCTACTGCATGGATGTGGTTGACGGTTCTTTGGCCGTTGGCACTTTTGACGGCCGTATCGCCGTCATCCCATTCGACCAGCTTCGCAATTGTGAGAGCATAGGACGTATAGAATTGGCATAGGTTGATACAGGCCGTGGGAGCAAGCTGGGCCTGTCCAGCGGAAAATGACCGGGCGATCACAGATATCGGCTATGGTCGCTGTTACAACTCGATCGTGGAAAGATGGAGGCCGGACAAATGCCACACTGCGCAAGGGCCGTAGACGCCGTGTGGCATGTTTGGAGCCCGGGACACTTGGCTCTAATGCCTTTGCAGCTTCACATCGTGACGCATTTCTCAAGACGGCTCTGGACGGCTCTCTCCACGTTCGCGGGACGGGCAGGTGACTCTTGAATTTGGCCTGAAAGAACATATATATTCACGATATGGTGAATATGAGAAAGCTTACGTTTATGTCCAAGAGTTCCCCGTCGCTTGAAATACTTACTGACACAACGGTGATTGCGCTGGAAACACTTGGCTCTCACCTGCGCACCGCCCGCGAGCGTAGAGGAGACAGCTTGAAGACCATGGCCGCGAGGATGGGGACTTCGATCCCTACGCTGCGCAGGATGGAGGCGGGAGATGCAAAGGTGTCGATAGGTGTTTATGCCGCGGCGCTTTGGGTTTTTGGGAAGTCCGAACAGCTAGCGGAAATTCTCAAGCCTGGCGAGGACGAATACGCCACAATGCTGGACGTGAACCGGGCGAGCCGAAAGAGAGGGTAGCATGGGTGACTTCCGCGGAAATTTTCTTGCGGTCTGGTATCTCGAAAACCCCATCGCGCCGCGCCTCGTTGGGCGAGTGAAGCTCGAGGCGAGCAATCGGAGATGCCTTCTTGAACTGGATGACGAGTGGAGACGTTCAGGATTCCCTCTCTCTCCGGATCTCACCCACGACAAAAAGGTGCATGCTCCCTTGAAGGACATGGTGGCTCCTGGCGCGATCGAAGACGCCATGCCGGATCGCTGGGGCGAGCGCATGATCAGGATCGTCTCACGCCCGTCGCGACTGAGCCCCCTTGACAAGCTCTGGTATGCGGGCGACCGCCGTTTCGGTGCGCTTGGGATGTCTTCCAGCTTTGACGAGTATCGTCCCGTCGACGAGCAGCCGCTCATGAGTGTGGATTCCCTTCAAGAAGCGGAGACGCTGATTGCACGCGTCCTCGAGCGCGAACCCCTTAGCGAACAAGAAAGGCAGCTCATCGCCAGCGCCGGCAGCATGGGCGGCGCCCACCCCAAGATGCTGATCGAAGATGATGGGGAAGAGTGGATCGCCAAGTTTCCGCGTGGCAGCAACGTGGATCAACTGCTTGTCGAGCATGCTTGCATGGAGCTGGGCCGTCGAGCCGGACTATACGTCGCATCGTCACGTGTCATCCACGGCGGTATCGATCATATTCTGATGGTCCGTCGTTTTGACCGTTTCGATGACCAGCGCGTCCACGCTGTTTCAGCGCGCACGATGCTGGCTTCAGAGACCGACGACAGCTATGCCACTATCGCTGCGATCATCCGGCGGCACGCAGTCCCCGACTGTATCCAGTCGATGCAGCGAGAACTGTTCCGCAGAATGGCGTTTAACATCATGATCGACAACACCGACGACCACACGAAGAACCACGCATTTCTTCATACCGAGGACGGATGGATCCTGTCGCCGGCTTTCGACATTCCGACCCAAATGAACGGTCTCGGGCAACAGGCGATCCAGATTTCTCCGAATCCCACGCTTCTAAACGACTTCAGCATCGCGCACGCCGTGGCGGCGGCACCTCACTTCGGAATGTCAAAAGAGGATGCTCGGCACGAATGGAACCAAGTGGCCGGATGGATCGCACGATGGCGGGATGTTTTTTCAGAATGCGGTGTCGCAGGGGTCGACATCGACTATCTTGGCGACATCTTGGATTCTCCGCCGATGCTCGAGCATCGGCGAGAGGCCATAGAACCGTCTGGTATCGATTCACCTGATGCACCCGACGACAGATCTAGCCCCTAAGCTGGGGCGCTCGCGGGGGCTGAATATGATGGCAGTTGCTGCCTAATAGCGGGACATGCTTTCAGCAATGCAAGCTACGCTTCACATCTACACCGACGGCTCCTTCGATGCCGCCTCCAACTCCGGAGGATGGGCGTTCGTTGTTCTGGAAGGCGACCGACAGGTACATTCCGCAAGCGGTTCCGATATCGGCTCGTCGAACAATGCGTTCGAAGTGCTGGCGGCAGTGAAAGCCATGTCCTGGATCGAAGCCGGCGCGACGAGACAGGCGGCCATCCTCTGGACGGATTCCAACCATGTCGTCGACGGGTGTCGCCGATGGAGGGTCATCTGGCGAAGTAACGGCTGGAAACGGATCAATCCAAACCCGCGAGCGAGGCGGCGGTCCATCCCGGACGCGCACCTCTGGCAGCAGCTGGACGTCCTGCTGGAGCGGCATCCGGATGTGGTCGTGGCCTGGTGCAAGGGGCATTCTGGAACTGCCGGCAACGATCATGCCGATGTCTTGGCACGGGACGTCGCCCGCATTCGAACCCATGACTGTGCTCAGCGGCCGACATGACCAATACCTCGAGCCACCGGCACATCTCAGTCGTAGTGCCCCGGTGCCTCAGGGTCTCATCACCATCCGCTCGCGAGCGGCCCTGCTGTGCGGCCGGATATTCAAGGGTGAAGCTGCCCATGGCGTCATCGCAGGCGCGATCTGCTGGATGTAGACGAGGCGATCGCCCTTTTACCGGAGTAGCTTGCCGATGACGCGCCGCATTTCCCATAGGCCGTCGTCGATCTCGAACTTTCATCGTAAGTCGCCCTCCCGCGCGAAGCCGCCTTCCGTCAGGTCGTTGCCCCAGACCGACAGTTTTGTCGAACCGTGCGCGCTCTCGAGGCGTGTCGCCCCGCTGGCGAAAAAACGATTGCGCAAACGTTTCGATGGCGCTAGCCTGGCAACATTCGCGGATCCTTGAGGAGCCTCCTGGAGGTTGGATTTCGCTGGGGAGGATACTTTGAAAAGCCCGTTTGTTGCGCTGCTGGCGAAGGCCGGAGCGTGCTCATGACGACTATTTCTAAAGTTGCCAAAGCGGCCGGGGTTTCAGTGTCCACGGTTTCCCATGTTCTCAACAAGACACGCTTTGTTTCGCCCGAGAAGGTGAAGCTCGTGATGGAGACTGTCGAAGCGATCGGCTACATCCCGAACGCCGTCGCTCGCTCGCTCAAGCTTTCATCGACCGGCACAGTGGGATTGGCGATTTCCGCAATTTCGAATCCTTACTTCAGTGACATCATTTGTGCGATCGAAGCCGAGTGTTCCAAGCGCGGCTTGATCGTGTTCCTGTGTGATACGCAGGACGATCCGGAGCGAGAGCTGGAGCTTATTCAGCATCTGCATCAGCGTCGTGTCGACGGAATTATACTCGCGCCCTCGGGCGAGCCCAAAAGGTCGCTGGACTACCTCATTGCCTCCGACCTTCCTTGTGTGCTGGTCGATAGGTTGTCGGATGATCGTTTCGACCAGGTCGGGACCGATAATGCGGCCGCAATTCGCACACTAGTCGACCATCTCGTGACGCTGCATCATCGAAGGGTCGGGATCATCCTGGGTCAGCCAGGCTTCGCAACGACCGTTGAGCGAATGAATGCCTTTCGGGCTGCAATGACGGAAAAGGGAATAGAGGTACCGGACGACTTGATCAGCGACAGCAATAACAACACCGCTGATGCCACTGCCTCGACGCATCGACTGCTGGAATTAAAGGAACCGCCGACCGCGATCCTTGCGTCGAACAATCTCACCATGATCGGCGCGATGAGGGCCGTCCGGGAACGGGGGCTTTGCGTGCCCGCAGATATTTCAGTACTCGGGATCGATGATTTCGAATGGGCAGATTATTTCGAGCCGCGCCTCACGCTGATTGCGCAGCCCTGCGATGAGATCGGCCGCAAGGCGGCAGACCTACTGATCAAGCGTATCGGCAATAAACGGCGGCCCCTCCAGACCATCCGCCTGGCGTCAGTTCTGCGGGTTCGTGAATCGTGCGGAGAAGCGGCATGAACCAGGTCGTTCTTTCAGTGAAAGGTGTCGTGAAGCGTTTCGGCGGTGTTCAGGCACTGCGCGGCGTGGACTTCGAGCTTAAGGCTGGCGAAATCCACGCGCTGCTGGGTGAAAACGGGGCTGGAAAGTCTACGCTGATGAACCTGGTTTCCGGTGTGCATATGCCGGATGAGGGCGAGATCTTCATCGACGGCAAATCCGTTCGATTTCATAGTCCTCGCGATGCACAAGCGGCAGGGATTGCGACAATATTCCAGGAGCTGGATCTCGTTCCAAGCCTGAGCGTCGCCGCCAACCTCTTTCTTGGGCGAGAGATTGTGCATCCGCATGGCATGCTCGACGGCAAGACGATGCTGCACGAAGCGCGCAAAAGACTGGAAGCGATCGATCGCTCGATCGATCCGGCCCAACTCGTCAGTGAGCTGTCTATTGGCCAGCGTCAGGTCGTTGCCATCGTCAAGGCACTCTCCTACGCGTCCAAGGTGCTCATTATGGATGAGCCGACCGCGGCCTTGACCGTCGGCGAAGTGGATCGATTGTTCGAGATCATGCGTGGTCTGGCTTCTTCGGGCGTTGGCATCGTCTATATCTCGCACCGCCTCGAAGAAGTTCCGCAGATTGCCCATCGCGTAACGGTCATGCGCGATGGCAAGGTTGCCGGCGTCACTGAGCCCGATGCACCGCAGGCCGAACTGGTGCAGCTTCTCGTCGGACGTCCTTTGAACGAACTTTATCCGCGCCGAGCACAGAGTTTCGGTGATGTGCTCCTGCACATGCGGCAGGCTTCATTCCGTCCGCATCGGGCATCGCCAGGGTGGCAGGCCCCGGTAAAAATCGATCTGGACGTCCGCCGCGGAGAAATCGTCGGGCTCGCGGGCGTCATGGGTGCGGGCCGAACGGAGCTGTTAAGCGCCCTCTACGGAACGGGAGTGCCTGGCAAATGGCAAGGCGACATCCTAATCGCGGGTAGGCCGGCAAAGCTGAAATCGATCGCGGCCGCGCGCAGGTCGGGTCTTGCGTTCGTAACAGACGATAGGCGCGGGACTGGGCTTATGCTGCGCATGTCGGTCGGTCTCAATCTGGTCATGTCGGTGATCCGTCGAATATCGCCAAAAGGCGTGCTGTCTTCACGGCGTCAGGAAGACGCGATCAGGAGCTCTTTCGGCCAATTCGATATCCGTCCGAAGAGTTCCGCGATTCCGGTCGGGGCGCTCTCCGGGGGAAATCAACAGAAGGTCGTCCTTGCCAAGGAGGTACTCGGCAATCCGAGCCTTCTTCTTCTCGATGAGCCGACACGCGGAGTCGATGTCGGAGCAAAGGGCGAGATTTACGCGCGCTTGCGCAAGCTCGCCGCTGACGGTTTGGGGATTTTGGTTGCGTCAAGCGAAATGCCAGAACTGATCGGGCTCTGCGATCGAATAGTGGTTTTGCGAAACGGCTGCAGCGTTGCCGAGTTTTCTGGCGGGGTCGGTGAACATGAAGTCCTTGCGGCCGCAAACGGGAGAGAGGCCTGATGTCCGAACAGCAGATCGCGTCCAGTCCAGCGGTCCAGCCCGCCAAGCGGATCGATCCGCTTGCGGTGATGGTCCGTTTCCAAAGCCTGATCGGCCTCGTGCTGGTTTTCGCCGGGGGCATCGTTTTTTCCCCACGGCGACACGGCGTCATCCTGTTCCTTCAGCCCGACAACATCGCAAACATCGTTCGCGCGGTGTCGGAGACCGGGATTATCGCAATCGGCATGACGTTCGTCATCATCACCGCCGGGATTGATCTATCGGTGGGGGCGACCCTCGGTCTCGCGAGCGTCGTGACCGCGACGTTGATGGTGTCCGGTGGTTTTGGGCTTGTTACAACGGTTTTGGCCGTGCTGCTCATGGGCACATTCTTCGGGTTGGTCCAAGGCGCGATCTCGAGCAAGTTTCGCCTCGAAGCCTTTATCGTGACCCTTGCAGGCTTGCAGGCGGCGCGCGGATTGGCGCTCGTCGTTTCGGGCAACCAGTACATCAATATTTCGTACGGCGATGGACCGGGGCTTGCGCCACCGGTTTTTGCCATTCTGGGCGGTCGGTTGTTCGGCAACGTCGTTCCCGTTGCTACGATCGTCTTTCTGCTTTTTGCCTGCATCGCCACGCTTGTGCTGAACACGACGAGATTTGGCCGGTACGTCTTTGCCGTTGGCGGAAATGAACGCGCAGCCCGCATATCGGGCGTTCCAGTGGCCGCGATCAAGATCGCTGTCTATGCGATCACTGGGTTTGCATCGGCACTCGCCGGAATCGTTCATGCCGGGCAATTCAACTTCGGAAGCGCCAATGATGGGACCGGATACGAACTGACAGCGATCGCGGCGGTCGTTATTGGAGGAACCAGCTTGTTTGGTGGCTCGGGTTCTATGGTCGGCACAATCGCCGGTACGATCATGTTGGGCGCTTTGGCCAATATTCTTCAGCTCAACAACATAACGCCAGCCATGCAATTGCTTGCCACGGCGGCAATCATCGTTCTGGCGGCTGTCCTTCAGTCCCTCGTCCGTCGCCGCGAAGGATTGGGCAGGTAAAGTGGCGGCATTTCCCGGAGGGTGGATTCGGGATCAATGTGGAGGAGAAAGTAATGACACGGAATGCACTTCAATCATCGAATACCTGGCGCATCGCACTCCTAGCCGGCTCATGTCTTGGTATCGCTAGCGCGGCCCAGGCCGCTGATCCGCTCGTGAAGGCTTGCGCCAAAAATGGCGAATTCGTCATCGGCTTCTCGCAGGCAAATAATGCGGAACCCTATCGCCAGCACGTCAACGATGAATTGCAGGCAGCCGCCAAAGCCGTCCCGCAATTTACGCTGCAAATCGCCGATGGCGCGGGCAACGTGAACATGCAGACATCGCAGGTGGACAATTTCATTACGCAGAAGGTCGATCTTCTGTTGATCTCGCCCTTCGAGGCAGCCCCACTCACGCCCGCCGTCAAGCGGGCGATGGATGCGGGCATTCCGGTCATCGAACTCGATCGTAAGACGAACGGCGAAGCCGGCAAGGATTACACCGCTTTCATCGGAGGCGATAACTACAAGATCGCGTTGGCTGCCGGTGAATATACGAGCAAGACGCTACTGCCGGAGGGCGGGGAAGCTGCTGTGCTGGAAGGCCTACCCAGTTCGACGCCGGCGGTGGAGCGACTGAATGGTTTCAAAGACGGCGTGAAGGCTAATTCGAAAATCCAGATCGTCGCAGAACAAGCGGCCGATTGGCTGCCCGATAAAGCACAGACGGCGTTCGCCGCCATGCTGCAGGCGCATCCCGATATCAAAATGGTCTACGCAAGCAATGACATGATGGCAGCCGGTGCGCTGCTTGCCGCAAAGGGTGCCGGAAAGACAGTCAAGATTATTGGTACCGATGGCCTGCCCGGACCGGCAGGCGGTATCGAGGCGGTTGCAAAGGGGGACTGGTCCGCGACCTTTACCTATCCGACAGGTGCGAAAGAGGCAGTCGATATGGCAAAGTCCATCCTGCTGGACTGCGCTTCGTCGGTACCGGCTACCGTCACCGTCGACACCACCGCCATTACGCCTGAGAACGCAAAGCAGATGATCGGGAAGTAAAAACGTGTGAAACTTCGGATTCGGCCGGTTGGGCGCTTGCGTTTGGCCGGCTGAACCGAGAACTGCGTGCGCGCGAGTTCGAAACGAGCGAGCGATGATGAGCATGCTGCAACCTTGCACGCGGCTGCAGAGACAAAATGTAAACCAGCATGAACTCTCCATGCCGATAGGAACGATACCGCATTGGAATATGTCGATCGGTCGTCGCCAAAAGGCGCATCTGCTGCCACGTCAACAAAGCTGAATGCAGCAGATCCGCTCGCTGTCGAGGACCTCGCCGATGAGATGCAGGTTGAGCGAGCGCTTGCCGTTCTGGCAATTAGCCAGAACGGGGCTGTCCGACCCGTCGACTACGCGCTGGAATGCACGCTCATCCGCCTCGGTGATTGTTTCTGCCATGACTGGAATAAACATGTAGGAGAGGCCACAACGTTTCGCCTCCTGGCTTTCAGTTTTGTGTTCGGCTGCGCAGGATCTTCATTGTCCTGCCGTTGTTGATTAGTGTCTTGAACTCTTTATGCGGGAGCGACCGGATATCGTAGTGCCATCACTTATGGGCGGCCAAGGCGGCTCCCAATTGAGCATGTGCTCGAAACGTTGGGGCGCGCGGTTCATGTTTGTGCAATTTCGGCGATACGCACTGGTTGCCAATTGCTCCTCATGCTAGAGAGAATCCGAGCCGACCAGCGAAGAGACCTTACCAAATCAACAGCGTGGGGCTGACTTTGGTGAAGCCGTGCGGGTCGCCCGAGATTAGGCATTGGGGGAAGAAATGCGAGCAGACATTAACACGGCAAATCTCATCAGGCAAAAGCGTTCCCGTCTTTTCTCAAATTCTCAAGGACGGCCTGGGGCGGTGGCAAGCCTGACAGCCCTGGCAATCGTCGCCTCGCTTTGCGTTACGGATGGCGATCTAAACGGGGCGAAGGCGGCATGCGGTCCAACGGCAACAGCCTCGTGCAGCGCCGAAGGCGGGGCCGGCATTCCAAATCGTACCGGAAATGGCGGTGCAGGTAATGGCGACGGCGGTGGAGCAAGCGCTTTCAACAATAGCACGGGCGCCACGGACGTGATCGCCGGAAGCCCGAGCGCGAATGGTGTGGGTGGAAATGGTGTCGCCGGAGAAGGCTTTGCAGGGCAAGGCGGGGCCGTAGGCGTTTCAATTTCGTCTCATGGGGGGGCTGGCATTATTACGGACATCGCCGGGGATGACGGCACAGCTGGCAATGATGGTCTCAATTTTGCAAGCGGTGGTGGTGGCGGCGGAGCTGGCGTTTTTACGGCGGGAGACCTGACTATTGCCAGCGGCGTTACCGTGGCGGGCGGCGCCGGTGGCCATGGAGGTACGGCAAGTAGCTCTGTCGGCAATGGCGGCGGCGGCGGCGGTGGAGGTTCTGGCATCATATCGGCGTTCGCGGCTGCGACTGTCAATAACATCGGGGCTATCGTTGGGGGAAATGGTGGAGTGGGTGGTAGCGGCGGCTTCGGTGCCGGCGGCGGCGGCGGCGGCGACGGTCTGCTGGTTTTCGGGAGCGGGACGCTTATTGCTAATTTCGGGACCATCACTGGCGGCATCGGAGGAGGTCCTGGTACCAGCTCGGTGAGCGGCGGCGGTAGCGCGGGGGCAAGTGGTGCAGGCGTCAATCTTGGAGGCTTTAACAGTCTTCTTCAAAATGCTGGGACAGTGGCGGGCGGTTCGGGAAATGGTGCCGCGGCAGGTGTGGGCGTGATTGGCCGCGGCGACAGCCTCATTTTCAATAGTGGCACCATCGTGGGTGGGATGAACAGCGACGGTCTATCCCGCGCGGCGGCTGTTCGCTTCGAGGGCACCGGCAACGTTCTCGGTCTGCTGAGCGGTTCGAATCTAGTCGGCGATATCGTCATCGGGCCGGGCGCCGCGGCGACCGTCGCACCGCAGTATACGGGGCTCACTCTGAGCAACGCCATTACTCTGCAAGATGGCATTTCAACGATCAGCTTCGACACGCTCGCGGCCGATTTTGTCGATTCAAGTATTATCTCCGGAGCCGGTGGCGTGGTTAAGACCGGACGCGGGACGCTGGGACTTGCGGGATCAAATACCTATTCGGGCGGAACAACAATCAACGGCGGTATTTTATCAGTTTCAGCCGACGCCAATCTGGGCGCTCTTTCCGGTGTAGTTACCTTCGACATGGGCACACTGCAGTCGACCAGCTCATTTGCCACCGGGCGCAATATCATCCTCGATAGTAACGGAATATTCCAGACGGACGCTGATCTCGAACTGACCGGGGTTGTCAGCGGTTCTGGCGCATTCACGAAAACGGGACGCGGCAAACTGACGCTTTCAGGCTCAAGTACCTACATTGGTGTGACGAGTGTCGATAATGGCACGCTTAGCGTTGAAGGCTCCCTTGCCAATACGGCTGTGACGGTTAAAGGCGGCGCAACGCTTGCAGGCTCTGGTTTGATTGTTGGATCTGTGACCGTCGAGAATGGCGGCTCCATTGCGCCTGGGTCGAGTCCTGGCACGCTTACGGTCGGTTCACTTTCACTCAACAGCGGTTCTGTTCTCAATTATCAACTCGGTCGGACGGGCGTGGTTGGCGGTGGTGTCAACGACTTGATCGAGATCAATGGCGACCTCACGCTCGACGGCATCTTGAATGTCACCGACGTCGGCGGCTTCGGTGCCGGCGTCTACAGGTTAATGGACTATACCGGAACACTTGCGGACAATGGGCTGACGCTCGGCGGACTGCCCAGCGGCGTCAGCTCGACGGATCTCTTCGTCCAAACCAAGATTGCAGGTCAGATAAATCTCATCTCAAGTGTAGGTATGACACTGCGTTTTTGGGACGGCGGCGACACTAATCACCATGACAATGGCGTCCTGACGGGCGGTAGCGGCAGCTGGGACATATTGAACCGCAACTGGACACAAGCCGACGGTGCGCTCAATGGGCTGTGGCACCAGGATTTCGCCGTATTCGGTGGCGGCGCTGGCACTGTCACAGTCGACAATTCTGCTGGTGCCGTTGGCATTACCGGAATTCAGTTCATGACCGATGGCTATGTGATTGATGGCGACGCGCTGACCACCAACGCCTCCCCGATCACAATTAGAACCGACCCAGCGGTCACGGCTACTATAGAGGCTGGGATTGCTGGAAGCGGCGGATTGGTGAAGACTGACGGTGGCACGCTCGTTCTATCCGGGGTGAATACCTATGCGGGTGGAACCAGTATTTTGGGTGGTATCCTGCGTGTTTCCACCGATTCCAACCTGGGACTTGCTACAGGCGCGATCACATTTGACGCGGGCGTGCTGGAAACCACCACCGCATTCAGTACCGCGCGCAATCTCACACTGAATGGCGGCGGCGGCACGCTTCAAGCCAACTCTGATCTGACGGTGAGCGGTGTCATTACCGGCAGTGGCGCGCTCATCAAAACCGGCGGGGGCACGCTGATCCTGTCTGGAACCAACGCATATGCCGGCGGCACGACAATCAGTGACGGAACATTGCTAATTTCGTCGGATTCCAATCTTGGCGCCCTGACGAGTGGAGTAACTCTTCAGGGGGGCAGCCTTAGCAATACGGCGGCCATTGTGACCGCACGACCAATTATCTTGAATGCCGGCGGAGGTACGCTTCAGACAGATGCAGATCTCACGCAGAGCGGTGTCATCACCGGCAATGGGGATCTCGTCAAAACCGGGGCGGGCACCCTCACGCTAACCGGGACGAATACCTATTCCGGTGACACGACGATCAGCGGCGGTATATTGAAACTTGGCAATGGTGGGACATCGGGTTCGCTTGCCAGCGACATCGTCGACAATGCAACCCTCGCCTTCGACCGTGCCGACAATCTTATCTTTGCCAATAAGATCAGCGGTGGCGGCAGGATTGAGCAGCTTGGGTCCGGCAGCACCACCCTTTCAGGTGATTCGAGCGCTTTTACCGGGACCGCTGCCATTTCGGCCGGTACGCTATTTGTCGATGGCACGCTCGGCGGCACGATCGATATCGCTTCAGGTGGCAGGCTTGGTGGTACTGGCACTGTTGGAACGACGATTGTCTCTGGAGGTGGCACCATTTCTCCCGGTCATTCGCCGGGCGCCCTTCATGTCAATGGTGCTATCACATTTGATCGAGGCTCGACCTACTCTGTGGACATCACACCGACGCTGAGCGGCGACCTTATCGATGTGACAGGTACAGCGACAATCAATGGCGGCACGGTCGACGTGGCGAAATCTGCCGGCACGTTCAAGCCTGGTAGCCACTTGACCATCCTTTCGGCCGCAGGTGGGGTAAGTGGCAGCTTTGATCAACTCAAGCAAAATATGCCATTCGTTGATTTGTCTCTCTCCTACAATTCCAAGGATGTTTATCTCGATGTCACGCGCAATGCCGTTGCGTTTTGCGATGTTGCGCGTACGCAAAATCAATGCACGGTGGGAAATGGATTGGAGAGCAGGGGACAGGACGACCCGGTCTATCAGGCCTTGGCAGCCATTTCAGACGTCGGCAGTGCTCGGCAGGCGTTAGATGCCTTGTCGGGTGAAATTCACGCGTCGCTCCACGGCATAATGCTCGAAGATAGCCGCTTCATCCGCGAGGCGGCGATCGATCGGTTGCGCGCTGGCTCATCTGATCCGAAAGGCTCGGATGCGCTGCCACTTGGCGGTTCGTCCAGCCAGGGGGCAACCCCCCCGCCTGGATCCGCTATCACGGTTTGGGGACGCAGCTTCGGTTCCTGGGGACGGTGGGACGGCAACGGCAATGCGGCTTCGATCACTCAATCGATCGGCGGCTTTTTGCTTGGCGCTGACGCGCCCATCGGCGATTCTTGGCGCGTTGGGCTCGTGACGGGTTACGATCAAGCCTCCAATGAACTCTCAAGCCGCTCCTCCTCCGCCGACATCGACACATTTCATATCGGTGCTTATGGCGGGGCAGAGATTGGCCGTGTCGGCTTGCGCTTCGGCGCCAGCTATGGCTGGCATGATATTGACACGACCAGATCGATTGTTTTTCCGGGCTTTTCTGAAACGGAAAGAGCAACATATCATGCGGGGACCGGTCAAATTTTCGGTGAGGCTGGATATCAGTTGGACGTTGGCGAGCTTTCGGTCGAACCATTTGCTGGTCTTGCCCACGTAAATTACGATGGCAACGGCTTTAACGAGAAGGGCGGCAATGGCGCGCTCACGGGATTGCGCGGCGACGAGGACGTCACTTATTCGACCCTGGGACTAAGGGGCGTCACCGAGTTCGCGCTGAGCGACAGTAAGGCTACGGCACGCGCTATGTTTGGCTGGCGGCACGCCTTTGGCGACAGAGTGCCGACCGCATCGCTTGCGTTCGGCGATAGCAATTCATACGCTGTCGCGGGCGCGCCGATTGCCAGCGATGTTGTCGTCATCGAGACCGGTCTCGATGTCAATCTTTCCAAAGCGGCGAGCTTCGGGCTTTCATATTCCGGCTCGCTTGCCCGTAACGTCAGTGAACACGGATTGCGAGCGGATCTGAAGGTGAGATTCTGAAACCAGCAATGATAGCTCCCTGTATCTTATGGCCTGAGACGCGAGTATCCGGTCGATGGAACTCTACCGTTACGACCACGCAGTTTCAGCTATAAAGCCAGCATCCTTACTCGGACGGGGCCAGTCGTGGTCGACGCGGCCGAGCCTGCGGCCGATCCACGCGGAGGTGGAGAAGTTTTGGAAAGCGGCAGTCCGACATGCGTGACCCGAACGTTGTCGCGCTGGAAACTGAGCTTCCCCTTTGCGCAATGCAGCGGCCTACGTTCGCAGGTCTACAGCTTCTTGCTGTCCAGTTGCGGATCGAAGAATGTTCCCTTTTCAGCACGAGCGATGGCGCCTGCGTCCTCCAACCTGCCAATGCCTGACGGTCTACCCATCCTCGTTGCGAATTGGACAGCGGCGGCGACCTTCGGTGCCATAGAGCCGGCAGGAAACTGCTGATCCGAGATCACCTCCGGGGCGATGCAACCCAAGGCGCGGGCCTTGGGCGTGCCGTAATCCAGATAGACCGCGTCCACATCCGTCAAAAGCAGCAGCATGTCGGCATTGAGCTGCTCTGCCAGCAGTGCGCTCGCGGCGTCCTTGTCAATCACGGCCTCGATGCCAGCAAGGCTGCCGTCGCGCCGCTCGATCACCGGGATGCCTCCACCTCCGGCGCAGATGACGGTCACGCGATGACTCACCAACAGCGAGATGACCTTTGCTTCCATGATGGCCAAGGGCCTCGGCGAGGCAACGACGCGCCGCCAGCTCTCGCCGTCGGGCGCGACCCGCCAGCCGCGTTCTTTAGCCAGTTGCCGGGCGGTCGCAGCGTCGTAAATCGGCCCTATGAACTTGGTTGGATGCAAAAAGGCCGGGTCGTGCTCGTCCACGCGCACCAGCGTGAGGAGGGTTGCAAGCGGATTGTGCTTCAGGATATTTCCGAGTTCCTGTTCGATCATATAGCCGATCATGCCCTCGGTTTCGGCCCCGAGCACATCCAAGGGAAAACTCCCGCCATTGGGTGCCGCTGCCTGAAGGGCCAGAAGGCCGACCTGGGGGCCGTTACCATGGGTGATGACCAGCGAGTGACCGGCGAGGATGAGTTCCGCCAAGGCCCTCGCAGCAAGCCGGACATTCGCGCGCTGATGTTCAGCGGTCATCGGTTCGCCACGACGCAAAAGGGCGTTCCCACCGAGTGCTGTGACAATCAGCATGTCAGCCTCCGATCGTCGCGACGAGCAGCGCCTTGATTGTGTGCATGCGATTTTCGGCCTCGTCAAAGACAATGGAGGCGTGCGACTCGAAGACTTCGTCGGTTACCTCCATGCAATCGATCCCGTATTCCCTGGCGATGCGGGCGCCGACTTCCGTTTTGGTGTCGTGAAACGCCGGCAGACAATGCATGAACTTCGCGTAGGGGTTTTCTGTCGCCGCCATTACCTCAGCGGTGACGCGGAAAGGAGAAAGAAGCTGGATACGTTCCGCCCAAGCCGATTCATTTTCACCCATTGAAAGCCAGACGTCGGTGTAGACGAAATCGGCGCCCAACACCCCTGAACCAACGTGGTCCATCAACGCGAACGTACCACCATTCTTGAAAGCCTCCGCTTTCACGTGATCGACAAAAGACTGCTCCGGCCACAGAGCCATCGGCGAGACGAGGCGAAAATCGATCCCGACTTTGGCAGCACCGATCGCAAGCGACATCGCCACATTGTCGCGTCCATCGCCAAGGAATGCGACGACCATATCCGACAGATGTTTATGGGTGAATTCGCGCATCGTCATAAGGTCAGCGAGAATTTGCGTCGGGTGCGAGACATCGGTCAGGCCATTATAGACCGGCACGCCGGCATAGGCCGCAAGGTCTTCGACAGCGCTTTGCGCAAAACCGCGATATTCAATAGCATCATAGATGCGGCCTAACACACGGGCAGTATCCTTCATCGATTCCTTGTGGCCGATGTGGCTGCCAGTAGGACCCATATAGGTGACATGCGCGCCCTGATCATAGGCGGCCACTTCAAAACCGGTTCGGGTGCGTGTCGAGTCCTTTTCGAAGATAAGGGCGATATTCTTCCGCGTGAGGCGGGGCACTTCGTACCCCCCCAGCTTTGCAGCCTTAAGGTCGGCCGCCAGGCGCAGGAGGAAGCGGATTTCGTCTGATTTTAGATCATCGAGCGACAAGACGCTGCGACCATGAAGATTGATAGCCATGATGGGCTCCATGTTGCTATTGGGAATCGCGGACAAGAGGGCATGTCATGCAGTGCCCGCCGCCGCGGCCTCGGCTGAGTTCAGCGCCCTCAATGGTGATGACCTCCACGCCTGCACGGCGCAGGAGCGTGTTGGTGTAGACATTGCGGTCGTAGCCGATGACGATTCCGGGCTCGACCGCGATTACGTTGTTACCGTCATCCCACTGCTCACGTTCCGCTTCGTAGCGATCGCCGCCGGTCGCGACGACGCGTAAGCTCTTCAATCCAAGCGCTTCTGCCACTACGTCCGTGAATGAAGATGTTTCCTCTCTCACGTCGATCGAGCCTTCGGCGCCGCCTGGCCGCATCGAGAAGCTGCGCAGACGATCGATGACGGGAGGATACATCGTCACGAGGTCGCGATCGCAAAAGGTGAAGACTGTATCGAGATGCATGAAACTTCGGTCGCGTGGCATCAGGGCGGCGACAACGCGCTGTGCAATACCATTTGCAAAAAGATTGCGAGCCAAGGCTCCAACGGCCTGCGGGGTGGTCCGCTCACCCATCCCGATGAGCACAACGCCATTACCGATCGGCATGACGTCGCCACCCTCAATGCTGGTTCCGGTAACCGAGTTTTCGGGTGAGATGAATGTAAAGCTCGCACCCTCGAAGCGAGGATGAAAGCGATATATCGCCTCGACATTTGCCGCTTCTGGACGCCGCGCCTGCCAATACATGGTATTGACTGAAACGCTGCCATAGATCCAACAGGAGCTGTCTCGCGTAAAGAGCTGGTTCGGCAATGGCGGAAGCACGAAATCTTGCGGTGCGAGTGTTCGCCCGGTCAGCCCGAGCGGTTCGAACGGCAGTTCGGCACGCGCGATCCCACCAACGAGAAAGGTCGCAAGTCGCTCGGGCGGCATTTCATTTAGCCAGCCGCGCAACTCATCGACCATGTCCTGCCCAACGATAGCCGGTTCGACACGACGATCAAGCAGCCAGCGGCGCGCCTCGGGCACGACCATCGTTTCCGCGAGGAGGTTGCCCAGCGACTGAACGACAACGCCGCGTTCCCGTAAGGCATCGACGAAGACGTCGTGCTCTTGCCGCGCACGTTTCACCCATAAAACGTCGTCGAAAAGCAGAGCCTTGCAATTATCCGGGGTTAAACGTGCGAGACTTAGATCGGGTCGGTGGACCATGACTTCGCGGAGACGGCCGACTTCCGAGTTAACGCCTAAGATATTCATGCTGTTGATCCTGTCAAAACGGACTGACGATGCCGGTCCACATGTCGTAAGCGGCGAGGAGCGCCACTGCGACAAGTGTGACCGCGAGAAGCGCCTCAAGCGGATGGAAGGTTCTTTGACCTGTTTCTCGACGCGCAAGGACGTAGAACAGGATGCCGGGCGCATAGAGGATCGCGCACATGAACAGGTAGGATAGGCCGGCGGCATAGACGAGCCAGAGCCCGTAGACCGTTGCCAAAAGCCCGACGAGCATCGAGGCCAGCCGCCGTTCGCCCGGCGCATAGCTTTCGCCGCTCAGAGCCAACTTCGTCGCATAGGCACCGGAGAAGATGTAGGGCACGAGAATGGCGGTCGAGGCGATCGAGAACAGCGCCTGATACGTACTGTGGGCATACAGGGTGATAATGAGGAAGGCTTGGACCAGAAGATTGGTGATCGACAAGGATACCCACGGCACCCCACGCTCGCTTTCCCGGTCGAAGAGCTTTGGCATAGTGCCATCTTTAGCAGCAGCGAAGGGAATTTCCGCAGCGAGCAGAGTCCAGCTCAAAAAGGCGCCGATCACCGAGACAACAAGCGCAACATTGATAAGTATGGCACCCCATGGACCGACGACGGCTTCGAGCACTCCAGCCATAGAAGGGTTCTTCAAGGAGGCAAGCGCCGGCTGGTTCAGAATGCCGAGTGAAAGCAGAGACACGAGCGCGTAGAGAGCAAGGCAGGTGAAAAAGCCGAGGACCGTCGCCGTGGCGATATCGCGTCGTCGCTCCGCCCGGGCGGAAAACACGCTGGCGCCTTCTATGCCGATGAAGACCCAGAGCGTGACCAACATCGTGCTTTTGACCTGGGTGGTGACGGAGCCGAGGCTCGCATTTCCCAAACCGGTAAAATCAAGCGAAAAGACATCCAGCTTAAAGGCGACCACCCCTACGCCGATGAACAATATAATTGGCGCGATTTTCGCGAGGGTGACAATGAGGTTGATGACCGCGGCCTCGCGGATACCAGCGAGGATAAGCGCATGGATCGACCACAGCAGTATCGATGCGCCGAGCACAGCCTGCCAGGTATTGCCGTCCCCAAAGGATGGGAAGAAATAGGACAGCGCGCTGAAGACGATAACGGCATAAGAAACGTTGCCGATCCACGCGCTGATCCAATAACCCCAGGCGCTGTTGAAACCGATGAATGGCCCAAAGCCGGCCTTTGCGTATGCATAAGGGCCGACATTGAGGTTCGGCTTGCGAGTGGCGAGCGACTGATACACAAAGACCAGGGCCAGCATGCCGATCGCGGTGATCGCCCAGCCAATCGCGACCGCCAGTGGGCCAGCGCCGGTCGCCATGTTTTGCGGCAGGCTGAAGACACCGGAGCCGATCATCGAGCCGATGACCAGCGCCGTCAGTGACCCAAGGCGCAACTTGTTGCTGGTTGTGGTGGGGGCAGTCGAGACGAGTTCGATGTCGGTTGAAGCCATGACTTCCTCCCAAATATTGAGAATATCTATTGGATGGAGTGGACATCAAACGGCGGTTGTCGACTTTGATCCTGGTCAAGTCGATCGCTATTTTCGCATGCGCTGAGGGGCATACCCCAACGAATGAGCTTCCCTCATACGCGGAAAATCTTCCTTTTACGGATCGCAACGAACAATGTTTCAAGTGATGGCGACGTTTGCGTTCCGCACGTGACCTACATCAATGATGGAGGACCTAACTCGCGGTTAATGAACGCAACGCCGACGTGGTTCGCCGGCAGCACCCATCCAATCCATTTTCCGGGAGCCGGTTTCTTGCACAAACGCCACGTCCCCATTCTTTTCGCCGTTGCCGCGGTGCTGACCCCTAAATGGGGCAAGCCATGATGCCGCGGCGCGTGATGCAACGACATTGAGAGATCATGTGCAAGAGCTG
The DNA here is from genome assembly GCF_012641385.1 of Rhizobium sp. P28RR-XV. Lineage (NCBI taxonomy): Bacteria > Pseudomonadati > Pseudomonadota > Alphaproteobacteria > Hyphomicrobiales > Rhizobiaceae > Rhizobium > Rhizobium sp. P28RR-XV. The sequence goes on along the minus strand of NZ_JABAIG010000007.1, from coordinate 41,341 downwards.
TGGAGTAGGTTGCGCGGCAACGAGCAGCCGGCCGGTATTGCGATGTCCAACGGCCGTATTGAAGCACAACAGGTTCTGGTCTCTGCGAAATTCGCCGGTCGTGTCGCTGATGTTCTTGTTGAAGAGGGACAAATTGTCGACGCAGAAGCGATCATCGCGCGTATGGACACCTCCGAGCTCAACGCGCAGCTTTCGGGGGCCGAGGCAGAAGTCCGTCGTTCCGAAACCGATTCAATGACAGTGCATGATTTAAGTGAATTTCCCAATTATTTGCCGGCGCTTCTTCGGGGCATCTTTTACGAGAATTGGCATCCAGCAGCAGCTATCTCCGCTTGCAACGGTATCGAACACGTTCCTGCAACCGTCGCCGCACGGTTGGATTGTAATGAGTCTGAAGTCCGGCTCCCTGTTGCAGAGGTATTCAAGCTGCTCGAGCTTCGGGCAAACCCGTTCATCGCCGAAAAACTTCGAGCGTTGCCGAAGAAAGCACTTTCATTGCCTATGTCAGCAGGCGGCACCCAGCCAAGCTATCGATAGGCATTCACGGTGGTGATTGCGAAAATGACGGGAAAGGGATTTTCTCGTCGTAACAGTTTTTGCAATTGGCATTGATGCGGTGCTGCGTATACCTCTTCAATCCCCAGCATGCTGAAGCGCCTTTCTAACGCGTCTCAAGATAATCGCCCTGCGTGTTTCATCGGCTGCCTGCCGGAGTTCTTCGTCAAGATCGAGGACGAGCGACTGGTAGTCGTTATGCCAATCAAAGTGCCCGACGTCTTCAGCACGCAACCTAGGGGGTGAAGTGGTCGCAGCGCTGACAACGGCTCCATCCTTTGTGAGGCGATATGCACTGTCAAGCTTTGGCTCGAGCACGATGGGGACGCGTCGATGTCCGGATATCCGACGACTCAGCTGGCCGGTCGCCGCCGGTTCGCCATGGACAAGAAACAATCCCTTGCGAATCGGTAATCTTGCGAGGATCCAATTCTCCAATTCAGTCGCATCCGCATGGCCGCTGTAGGCATCCAACGACCGCATCGTTGCCCTCACGGCAATCTGTTCACCTTGAATCTTCACTGCATGCGCTCCATCCTGCAGGATGCGCCCCAAGGTGCCGGCGGCCTGGAAGCCAACCAGCAATATTGTTGCCTCGTCGTGCCAAAGCCAATTCTTGAGGCGATGTCGTATGCGGCCTGCCTCGCACATTCCGCTTGCTGCAATGATGATATGAAATCCATGAATGAGATCGATTGCTTTCGATTGCTCAGCGGTCTCGGTGAAGCGAACGTTCTTCGCATTTAGTGCTCGAAGAAGAAGATCACCATTCGACAATGAGCGAGCGTGTCGTTTGAAGACGGAGGTTGCTCGCGATGCGAGCGGGGAATCTATAATGATGGGGATGCGCTGCAGCTCGTTGGCATCCATCAATGTATTCAGGTCGGCCAGCAGTTCCTGTGTGCGTTCGACAGCAAAGGAAGGAATAAGCAGCGCACCATTCGGATGGTAAGCCTGGCTCACGATCTGGCGAAGCTGGCTGCGTCGCGCTTCCGGCGACTGGTCGTCCCTTTCCCGGTCGCCGTAAGTGCTTTCGCAAATGAGGTAATCGAAGTCCTTTGGAGCTTCGGGAACAGCCTCGAACAACTTGTGTTGCGGCCCGATGTCACCGGAAAACAGCATGCGGATCGTCCCGTCGTTGGAAACGAGCTCAAGTTCGACGGATACCGAACCAAGTAGATGGCCCGCATCCCAAAAGCGAAATCTAAGACCGCCTTCTGTTTCGTGCCATTCCTTATATCTAATCGAACGAAACTGTGTCATCGCAGCTTGCGCATCGGCGGCCGTATAGATCGGCTCAATCATTTGCCGGAATCGAGATTTGTTTCGCCGATTCAACTGCTCGACTTCCATTTCCTGTATATGCCCAGAATCCTGCAGCATAATTGTACACAGATCGGATGTCGCGGCCGTGCAATAGATCGGTCCCTGGAAACCCGCCTTCACCAGCTTTGGAAGCAAGCCTGAATGATCGATATGGGCGTGGGTCAGGATGATTGAATGTATCGATGAGGCTTCGAAAGGGAAGGGGCGATAATTCAGCTCCTTTTCCGTTTTCGAGCCTTGAAACATCCCGCAGTCGATCAACGTTCGCGTGCCCGCGTGTTCGAGCAGGAAACAAGATCCCGTCACGGAACCAGCAGCGCCATGAAAGCACAAAAGGGGATCAGCCATGATTTTCCTCATTCCAATTAGTGACTTGGGCCAATAGTTCAAATCAATCCTTGCGCGCAACTGAGTTTCCGGCGCAGGAAAGCATGTCGGTGGCCCTATTGAAGCTCTCTCCATTTTGTCACGTCGTTGGAGGTGATCAGGACGCGACCATCTGGTTTGATCTCGCCGCGATCATATTTCGTGCTGGCAATATCGCTGAGCACGCCCATATATTCCTGCAGACGGCTTTCATCGCAACGCGGCGGAAATGCCAGGTCGAGAAGCGCTTGTTTCGTCACAAGAACGAGCTTGTTCATGGACCCCGTATTCATGACCAGCAGGGCTTCGTTGCCGGATGACTTCATCATTCCCGTTACCAGCTTAAGTGGCATTGATTCCTCCAAACTTTGCTTCATGATGTCGGAGAGATCAGTATGCGCCATACCCAGCCTAGTACTTTGAGCGATGTCAAAGCGTGGTGTCGCTATGACGATTGCGCTGTTCGATTTGCGCTCATCGATCGGCAAGTCCTGCGTGGAAGCCCTCAGGCGGGACAACCATCACGACTGCGAACGGGGACGCCTGCCGGACACAAATGGGAATTGGAACGGACGGCCTTCTGAGTCGCATTGTAGAAAGGTCCTCCAAACGGAGAAATTGTCCCAAAGACAAGGGCGGCTGCGACGATCAGGCAACTTGCCGCTGCGAGCAGCGATCCGCGCTGCGCGTCATCGCGTTCCGCACAATACGCACGCTTCTTGTGTCCTGCCTGCCGTCCTAGAAGACCATGGTGGCTAGCGCTCCGCCAGAAGGCAAGTTCGCCAATACGAGTCGTCCATTGTGCGCAACCATCGTTTCCAAGACAATGGAGAGACCGAGACCTAAGCCGTCGGCGCGGTCCGTCTTTCCCAACAATTCGCCGCCCTCGCTCAAGCGCCTGTTGGTGAAACCGGGACCTTGATCGGCAACGCTGATACGCGCGTTGAATACAGCGATCGTAATCACGCCGTTCTCCGGACTATGATGCAGTGCGTTTTCAACCAAGTTGCGCAGCGCTCGAAATATGAAATCCTTGGCGCCACTGATGCAAACGGGGCCGTTCTCGATCTTTAGCTCGATATTGCGACCGGCTTCAATGATTATGGGTGCCAGATAGCGGGCGACTTCGGTGGCCACGCCTCCGAGATCGACCAAGTCGGCCGCCTCATAGTGGAGCGTGCCTACGCGCACGCGATCGATGAGTTGCGTTATGACACGTTCGATGTCCTCGAAATCTCTTTCGACCGCACGTGCGATCTGGTCTTGGGATAGGGACAGCCGTGTCTTGGCGATGGCAAGAGGTGTGCGCAGTTCATGAGCCAGTTGCCCGGAGAAGCGCTCCAACGAAAGGAAGCCGCTTTGCAGGCGGTCAAGGGCGGCGTTAACCGATCTGATCAAGGCCAGAACGTCATCGGGCATCCCACTCTCGGTTAAGCGTGTCGCAATGCTCGACGGGCCAATTCGAGCTGCTTCTTGGGCTGCCGTGCGCAGAGGCTTCAGTGCAAGACCAAGGACAGCAATGTTCGTCGCGAGCAGCGCAAGGACAAACGGGATCCAGATCCAGGCGATATCCCTGACGAACTCCTCGAGGACGCTGTCGAAGATCACATGCGCTTTGGGAAAGGCAACTTGTATGGCCTGCGCGGGGCTTGGCGCGGCGATTGGGATGGAAATACCGAAAAGTGCCTCGTGTCCCTCATGAGATGGAAGCTCGAAATATTGAGTTCTCTCGCTGGCATAAGGAATTAGCGGTTCCTGCGGACCGGAAGATTCGATAATCCGTCCATCACGTCCCAAGATCGCATACTGACCACGAAGTTCGCGAATGCGCGCCTTGACGGCGCTTGCATGGGGACTTGAAAGTGGCGGATCCGTAGATAAAACCTGCCGCAGATCTGCCGCAAACGTCGAAAGCGTTTCTTCCCGGAAGGTGTCATTGGAGGCTTGGAAGCGGATATATAAAAACACGATGCTTGCGCAAATCGCAACGAGGGCGACGATAGACATCGCCAGCACCAATCGCTGCAGGAGCGTCAATCGTCGCCCCTTCACGACCGCTTTTCCATAAGCATATAGCCAATGCCGCGCATATTGTGAATATACAGGGCCGATCCGGCCCCCTGAAGCTTCTTGCGCAACCGGTGCAGCAAAACCTCGATGGCATTGGAGCTAAGCTCGTCGCCGAAGCCATAGATTGCCTCTTCGACCTCCGCCTTCGACAATACGTGGTTGGGACGCCGTAAGAAGAGATGCAGAGCGGCGAACTCACGACGACTGAGGGCAAGGGGCGTTTCGCCGACGGAGGCTGAATATTGGCTGGGATCGAAAATGACGTCACCCTGCTGTAGGATCGTGCCGTGACGAGGTTGACCACGACGCATGATTGCGCGCAAACGGGAGATGAGCACACCCATGACGAAGGGCTTGCAAAGATAGTCGTCGGCACCGCTATCGAGAGCATCGATAATCGAACTCGACGCATCGCGCGCGGTCAGGATGAGAAGTGGAGTCGATGGCGCCGCTTTTCGCAATGGTTCGATTAGTGTGAGGCCGTCACGGTCCGGCAAGCCGAGGTCTAGTATGATGGAATCATAGTCGACCGTCGCCGCAGCCTCTTCGGCATCATGTGCGTTGGAGACGTGATCGACCGTAAAGCCGTGTGAACGCATGGCATCATGCGTTACCGCAGCCAATTTTACGTTGTCTTCTACTAATAACACACGCATGAAATGACCAGTCTAGTTTGATGGAACGAAAGCGGGCACTAGCATTTGGATCTTCCACACTCGTCGCATCGCAATCTTTTGGATGATGCCGCCTACCCATTGGGGGGTGCGTTGCTTGCGGGCACTTGCGACCTGGAACCCGCGACGGGCAACGACTGCGCTAGCCAGCAGAAGAATGCCAACCTCAGCAAAGGACGTGCGTGCATAAGGCGTCATCAATGGAATCATAAGTTCGTACGTAGTGTTTCAAACGATCAAGCGCCTTCATATGGGGTTCTCCGTATGAGTACGGCTTTAATCCACAATCACGTCCGTTGAACACGGGACGGATCGTTCGAACCGCGGCCCAACTTAGTGTGCGTTACTGTCAACAGCCTGAAAATGATGGCGTCATACTTCTGGAGCAGATGTCCCTAGCAGGAGCCTTCAATAGGCGCGAATTGGGTACCAGAAGACGAGGGATCGGAACAAATTCCCTCTTTTCGCCGAGATTTTGTAAGCGTGCGGTAAGCCGAACTCAACATGTTCGCTCGGATGAGACGGTGATGTCGCCGCCTCGGAGTGGATGCGACATGGTAAGCACAAGGCAAGGCGAAGCGTCGCTGACGGTCTTTTTGATCAATCTTGATCGCGCGGTCGACCGGCTGGTTGCCATGCAACAGAAACTTGGGTGCATCGGCCTGCACGCTCAACGAGTATCGGCGGTCGATGGTGCTGCCCTCGACTTTCCGATCAGGGACTTCAACGAGGTTGCGTTCCGTTTCAAGCATGGCCGCCGGCGCAATCCCGCCGAAGTCGGTTGCTATCTGAGCCATATAGAATGTGCTCGGCGCCTTCTTGCCTCGAATAGCGAGTTCGCTCTGGTGCTTGAGGATGATCTCGAGTTTCCGGACGACTTTGCGGAACTTCTGGATGCGACGCTCCAACAGAACGAGAAATGGGACATCTTGCGCCTTTCGACGGTCAGCGACGGACGAAAGTTTCGTTTTTCCAGGCTGACCAAAACTCGAAGTCTGGCGGTCGCATTGACACGCGAAAAAGGCTCAGGCGCCTATATCATCAATCGACGCGCGGCACATTGGTTTGTCGAAAAGCTCGTGCCTATGCAATTGCCCTTCGACTTGGCATTCGACCTTGAATTCTTTGGCGGATTGAAGTCAGCTTTTGTCGTACCCGTCCCCGTGGATCAGCAATTGGACCTGCCCTCGCAAATCCAGGGAAGGCGCCGGCGCTATCATAGATCGCGAGGACATTACTTGACGGTGATGCCCTATCGAATCTTCATTGAGACCATACGATTGCCGGCGCGGCTTATGTGCCTCGTCGGCCATCTGACATGTGCGCGAATGACAGAAGAAACATTCAGCGGGCAGACAAGCCAGACCGAAAAGATATCCGCTCCAGACAGCTCGGCAAGGCGGATCGGCTAGATGCGATGAGGTTGGGTGTTTACGTCATCAATCTGGATAGGTCGGTGGAGCGATGGAATATCATATGTTCCAGGGCAGCAAAACATGGCATCGACATCGTCAGGGTGAGTGCTACCGACGGGCGCAATCTGTCGCAGAAGGAATTTCGCGATGTCGATTGGAAGGGTTTCGCCAGGCACGGCGGACGCGCAATTCTTGCGGGAGAATATGGTTGCTATCGCAGCCATCTCAGATGCCTTGCCAGCTTTCTCGAAAGCGATTTCGATGCAGCATTGGTCATGGAGGATGACATCGATGTCTCCGGCGACCTGCTTGACAGGACGACGGCCATTCTTGATGTCGTTCCAAGCGCGGATCTCGTGAAATTGTTCAATCACAGAAGTCACGGATTTCTCGGCATCGCGATAAGTGATTTCGGCGATGAAGTCGGTCGTTGCGTGCATGGGCCGCAAGGCTCCGCAGCCTGTTATGTAATCACTAGGCGCGGCGCGCAGATCGCACTTCCATTTCTGCAAATTATGAGCTTCCCCTTCGATGTTGCGCTGGAGCGAGGATGGCACCATGGCCTAAATGTCATGAGCGTTCGCGAAAACGTGGTGAACTTAACGAGCTCTAGCCGCATAAGCCTGATTGGAAAGCGAGCAGATTATAATCACGTGAAGTTCTCCGGCGCGAAACGCCTGCCCACGCATCTCTTACGTCTTGCCGAATATTATCGGCGGATTCGCTACGTATTGGAAATTTAGGGAAGCAGCCGCGGCTGACCTAGTTTCTTCGCTAGTGTCAGCGTTTGGTCGCGCTAACCACCAGTCTACGGATGCCACACGGCAGCGGGTGTTTCGGCAGAAGACCGTCTTTCATCTTGCCGCACGAGTATTCATGTTCCGAACATTGCGTTTTCGTTCCGTCCTTTTGATTAAACTGCGAAGTCTACGTGCTGGCATTACGGCATACCTACAGAAGAATGGCCTGAGAATGATCTTAAGCGGCGAAAACTGCATGGTAGGATCTAAATTGGATCCTCTCTTCGGTGTGTGAGGCTCAAGCGCTACCGCGCTTATGGCCGCTTATGTAGCGTCTCCCGCTGTCCGTGGGTATGGCTTCGTCTTTTCAAGATCGCTCCGATTGCACTCGGACCGAGTTAGGCGATATCGCTGAAATCAGCGCGCCAAAAGGCCAATATCTTTGATGGAAGAAGCGCTGCCGCAACTTGATGGCGGGCGGAGATCTTGCCCAGCACCAGCAGAGGCAGCAACGCGACAAAGCCCGACTAGCGATGCTGGGCTTTAATGTAGGCGGTTAGGTCTGCGATCTCCGCCCGGGTTAGCGCGAGATTTGGCATCCGCGAGTGCTGAGGATCCGCCAAAAAGTTTGATAATTGCGTCTCATCCACGCGCTTAGATTCACTGATCTGAGCAAATGTTGGTACGGAATCGGAACCGATGATCTGGCTGGAAGTAACGACATGGCACTGGCTGCACCAACGCAGTGCAATGTCGCGTCCGTGTATAAGGTCTGCGGCGTCACCTTCGTCAAACAATGCAAGAACGAAAGAGGCGACGACCACACCTTTCAAACCGCGTGTCTTGTTCATCAATCGACTCCCCTGAACTTTTAAACCTCTGCGCATTTGTCGGTAGTGATTTTCATCGTTTCGACGAAGACGCTTGTCATCTTCGCCGCAATTTGAGCATCGACCTCCATCATCCAGGCCGTTGTCCGGAACTCGTCGGTCCGGAATAACAATTCCACGCCATAATAGTCGTGAGCAAAGAAAGCAGATCTAAAATACACGGCCTCGACGTCATCATCTTTGCTTTCGGTCAATTCGTCCGGTCATTGTTTGATGCCGGTAGCAAGCAGCATGTGGACCATCGCAAATATCACAAGCTTGGGCTTAAGCGGCGGTTTGTTGGCTGAGGCCGTGAGAAGATCCCTGCCCGGCGGTGGCAGCCATATATGGCTGAATATGAAGTGCTCGCAGAGCGTTCAAAATGACGGCAACATCGATCGCTTCCTGGAGCCCTGCTCCTTCTACCGGTGTAAGATAGCCAAATGCGGCAGCCAGCATGCCGAGGACGGAAAAACCAATTCCAGCCCCCACGCTCTCAAGAGCGATACGGCGGGAACGTCTGGCAATCTCGAGCCCCGCGCCGAGTTGGTCGATGCGGTCAACGAGAAGAATGACATCGGCCGCCTCGGCTGCGGCAGCCGCTCCTCGAACACCCATGGCAACTCCCACGTCCGCCGCGGCGAGCGCGGGTGCATCGTTGATCCCATCACCCACCATCATTACTGGGCCGTTCTTCCGCTCGGTTAAGACCGTCAAGACCTTCTGATCAGGCGTCAGTCCAGCGTAAAGCCCGTCGAAACCAAGTCCTTGCGTGATACGCTCGGCAACCTCGATGCGGTCGCCGGTCGCCAGAACAATGCGTGTGATACCCTCACAACGTAGTGCGTTGAGCACTACCGCGGCTCCCTCGCGCAGGGGGTCGGCCATGATAAGGCAGCCTGTCAAGCGACCGTCCACTGCGACAGCCACGAGCGTGGAGCCGGCCGCGAGGTTGGAATGGCCATTAGTCTTTTGCCTCAAACGTTGCATCACGAAATCGTCGTCACCCACGATGACGCTACGGCCGTCAATGGTTCCAACGATTCCGTCGCCTGGAATCTCTTCCACATCAGATGGTATCGGCAGCGTCAACCCTCGTTGCTTTGCGGCAGTGACAATGGTTTGCGCCACTGGATGCTTGGAGGCCTGATCGAGCGCGGCGGCGAGACGAAGTATTTCATCCTTCGGCATGTCGGAATAGCTGTCGATCGATATGATGCGCGGGCGCCCGTCCGTTAGGGTGCCTGTTTTGTCAAGAACGAGCGTCCGGATGCGTGCCATCATTTCCAGAGGCTTGGCGCCTTTTATCAATACACCAAAATGTGCCGCGCGCGACACACCTGCGACCAACGCAACCGGTACTGCTAAAATCAACGGGCAGGGCGTGGCGACCACCAAAACGGCGACAGCTCGAATCGGGTCTTCGGTGAACCACCAGGCCGCAAGAGCGAGTGCCACCGTAATGGCGAGAAAGCCTAATGACCAGCGATCGGCAAGCCTCGACATCGGTGCCTTGGACCGCTGTGCTTGGTCTACTAGACGAATAATTCCCGCATATGTGCTCTCTTCGGCGCGTCGCGTGGCGGTCAGATAGAATGCCTCCGCCGCATTGGTCGAGCCGCTCATAGCTTCAGAACCCATTGTCAGGCGAGCAGGCATGGATTCTCCGGTTAGTGCCGATGTATCGAGGAAGGCAAGTGCCGAAGCTATCGTCCCGTCCACCGGAACGACATCACCTTGTCGTACCAGCAGCCTATCGCCCGGTATGATCTCCTCTAGTGGAACGTCCTCGAGTTCGCCATCGCGATGCCGTGTCGCAGCGCGTGGGACGCGTGAAAGGAGGTCTTGCATTTCGCGCCGCGCCCGGCCTTCGGCGAAGCTTTCCAGGAAAGCTCCGCCGGAATACATTACCGCCACCACGGCGGCAGCAAGCGTCTCGCCGAAGGTGAGTGCTGCTGACATTGATAGCGCTGCAACGATATCGAGTCCGATTTCTCCACGCCGTAAATCGCCAAAGATCTCCGCTAGAAGCGCCGCAAGTATCGTCAGGGCGCCCGCGGACCAAACCACTTTAGCAGCTTCACTGCGAACCAAAAAATAGAACGCAAGCCCTAACAATAGGCTTGCCAAGGATATCAGTAGAAGGACGGTTTCTATTCGATTTCGCCTTGCAAATTTCATGCAGTTGATCCTCCTCGGAACAAAACACGCATTTTCCGCAATATTGGGTCCATGAAGACTGATTAAGCGCACTTCGCCTTGATGTGCGTCAAAGGGCAAATATTGGCATCCGTGTTTTGTTGGTGGCGACGTTGAAACCCTTGCCGTAGTGGAGTGGCCTCCCAATTGAGACACGGCGTTTCCTCATCCCCACGATTTGAAGGCGCATCAAATCACTCGTCACACGGTCATCATCTTACTTACCACCGAATAACGTAAACGCGATTGAGATCAGCCGTCGGTGGCATATCCCGCGCCGTGTTGAGCGCCTTTCCGTTGGATCGGGCGGCATTCTCATCCAGGCCAACGCTCGGAAATTCCTGTGAGATTCTTTTGCCTTGATCTGCGTCATCGACGTCGTCGGTTGTCCGCCTATCATCGATGGCGAAGTGAAGAAGGGAGATCCATGATGACCTACACGCTTGACCGCACCTTCAAAAGAACCAGTTTTGGGGATGCTCTTGACCGTACCAAAGCTACGCTCTCCAAGCATGGGTTCGGCATTTTGACCGAGATTGATGTCAAGGCGACGATGAAAAGGAAGATTGGCGTCGATATCAGTGACTACGTAATACTTGGAGCCTGCAACCCAGGCATGGCATTTGAAGCTATAAAACTCGAGCCCAAGATCGGTGCCATGCTGCCTTGCAATGTGATCGTTCGGTCGATCAATAACAGCGATGTCATGGTGAGCGCAATCGATCCAACAATTGCCACGCAGCCGATCGACAATGAAGTGCTGCAAACGTTGGCGCAAACTGTCCGTTCAATGCTCCGCGAGGCGCTCGCCGGTGCCTAGGTCTCTGCATGGAAGCAGGCGGTTCAAGCTGATATGCAACTCTTTTAGTTGCGATTGCATCTGCCCGTAATTGCTATGAAAACGTGTGCCGAGCAGCCGCGCTAGCAGCCCGCGGACAATAAGCGAGAGCTTGCTGCCTTGCGTGGGTAATATCGCTTCAAGAGGCCAAACATCGGACTATATTTGCGTCTTGGTGGCTCGTAGAAAGGCGAATTTTGCCCTTCTTGGCGCGGATGACTTCAGCGCCTTCTATCAATTATTCGACTTCAATCATGCGGATCGCATCGTTTTTCCCATCGACATTGGTTGATCGAGGAATATCATCCTTGTTATGTCAGCGCATGGCGAGTGGTCATTTAATGACAAGGAAAAGCTTGCGGCCGTCGCGGAAGATGCCTAGAAGCAAGACTTCATCTTGCTTTTGCGTGAGATCAGCAACCATCTGCGGCGTTGATGCCGGGTGCTGGTTGACGCTCACAATCACATCACCCGGCAATAAGCCGGCAGCTGCCGCCTTACTACTGTCGATCAGCGATGACACAAATGCCCCTTCAACTTTGCCATAAGCATCGGAATCCGAGCCGAGCTTTTCGACTGTCACGCTGTCTAGCAATCCGTGGCCTTTGACTTCCGCAGTGGTCGAAGGCTCGCCCTGAGGAAGTGCCGCGATCAATGTCGCATTGAGGTCTACCCTTCCGGTCGGGCGTGCCAGTGAGATCCGTACGGAGACATTGGGCGGGAAGGCAGATATCCGTGCACGGAGTTCGTTGGCGCTCTTGATCGGAACGTCGTTAACGGCGATGATGACGTCGCCCGCTTTTATTCCGGCGATCGCACCGCCGGATCCGGAAATAACATCGCTGACCAGCGCTCCGGTCGCCGTGTCGATGCGAAGAGCTCTTCTGAAGTCGGCATTGTTGTTCTGCACGATCACCCCAAGCTGCCCACGGCGAATCTCGCCATGAGCGACAAGTTGTTGCATGACGGATCGTGCCGTGTTGATCGGAATGGCAAAGCCTATGCCGATATTGCTTCCTGAAGGACCGATAATGGCGCTGTTGATGCCAACAAGCTCGCCTTCGAGATTAATTAGGGCACCTCCGGAATCACCAGGATTAAGAGAAGCATCGGTTTGAATGATATCCTGATAGCCTTCAACGCCGAACTCGGCGCGGCCAAGCGCACTGACGATACCGAATGTGGCTGTTTGACCAAGGCCAAACGGATTGCCTATCGCGGTGACATAATCTCCGACGCGCAGCTTGCTCGAATCACCAATATGGGCAGCTGTTAATCCCGCAGCCCTGATCTTTATGACGGCAATGTCCGTTTCAGCATCTGCGCCAACAACTTTGCCTTGGTAACTAGAACCGTCGGAGGTCGCGATCCGGATGTCGTCGGCGTTTTCGATGACATGATTGTTCGTCAAAATATAACCATTGGATGCATCGACAATGACACCTGCACCGACGGTCTGAGAAATCTCAAGCAGGGGACCAACATTCTCCACCGTGGCCAGCGATCCGCCTGCTTGAGGCAATGTTGCGCCGTTCGTATCACCAGCCCCAGTCGAACGAACAGAGATGCTGACAACGCTCGGAATAACTTTTTCCAATATTGGCGCCAATGAGGGCAGAGGCAAGGACGCCGTTTGCGCCGGATTCCAGCCTCCGATGACGGTCAATCCCATAGTCAGCACGATGGCGCGCACGTGTCGCCTACACATATAGCGCCAATGCCTTGCCCTGACATCCGTCTCAGATTTCGCAAAAATTAAGCCTCTCGACATAATTGCATCCTTCCTTCGAAGGTTCACAAGTTATCGATTGGGATCAAGTTCGCATTGACCAGGAACAAAGTCGTCCAATTGGCCAGTACATCGGCTCGACTTTCGGTTGGGCGGGCGAAAGGGGCCCATTGGTCCGTCGCGATCAAGACGTGACTTTGATCCGGCCCAACTCACGCGAGCTTAATCCGTGGTCAAGGCGCGTGGCACTACGCGTGTCTTTGCCCATCTGATGGATGGAAATGCCACGGATCAAATCTTCCAAACAATCCGCAAGAATATGCCGGATCTTGTCGTTTGTAGCGCAAGAGGTCTTTCCAGGTTGCCGCTTGGCCTTCGGCAGCGTGTCGACCACGGTTGCGCATTTTTGTCCCATCACCTGCATAAACGTTCACTGGAACCTATGCGAATGTTGGAGTTTGCGATGCTGGAGCTGATTGGCTTCCATTGCCTGATAGGATTTGCCGAACATTGACAAGGCTTCCTAGAGATCGTCGCCGAGTAGCGGTGTGCCAAGAAGGTAGGCGGCTGTCCGGTCATTGTGCGTGTCTGCCACCGCCTCACGTATGTCTCGCCAGTCTGAAGCAATACTGTCGCAACGACCGAGCCAAACCAGGGTCGCGAGGTCAATTTGCTCGTCCACGCTGAGAGCCCATATGGCGGAGCGAATTTCTTCTTGGACTGGATCATCCGCTCTGTCTTCGAGCACGTCGATCATGGACTCGTCCGATGGGTTCGAGGCCGAGCCTTCGTTGGTGGGTGCGTCTTTCGCGTCGAATTGGCGGACCTTCAAGATAAAAAGCTGACCTTCTCGGGCGATATGGTCAATGGCCAGGCAGGCCGATCCTTGTCGAGCTTCTTTGTCATAGCCAAACTCCGTTCTCGAGTACAAAATCGGGGTGGCGCCGGGTCGCCCGCTCTAGCTAACCCGGCGCTTACGTCTAGCCGACGGACAGTCGGTCTTCGACGATTCGCACGCCAGGGGCTGACCAGGCTGCATGTTCTGCGGCCCGCCGTTCCGACCAGGTTTTGACTTTGCCCTGCAGCGTTACCTTGCCGTCGGCGACATTGACGCGGATTGCATGAGCCTCGATTTCCGCGTCACGCCGGAACGCGTCCTCAATACGTCTCTTGACGTCCATCGAACTGGCATGCGAAGCCACTTCAATCATGTTTGACACGCCGACAACGCCGGAAAGGTCGCGAACGGCATCGGCTGCCGCATTCTTCTGATATTGCCATTCAACACGACCGTTCAAGGTCACCCAGCCATTCTGGACTTTGACCTGAACCGCGTCCTTGGGAATGGTCACATGCCATCCCATAGTATTGACGGCGCGTTTGGCAATTTCGTCGTCTGCCGTCATGTTTGTTCCGGTGGGTCTAACCTCAATGCCTTGCGCGATCGCCTTAACACCTTTGATGCGTCGTGTTGCCCGTTCCGCGGCTTCTCTTTCGGTATACGTCGCAACGTGGCCCGAAAGGGTAACAACACCATTATCGGCGGCAACGCCGATGTTGGCTGCATCGATGCTTGGTTCAAACTCGAGTTCATCGAGAACTAATTGACGAAGTGTGATATCGTCCATGAGACAATCTCCTCTGTTGATATCTCGAACACGGAAACATTAGGATGATGTTTCGCGGTCACATTGATTTGGCTGAATTGCCAGGTCCCGCGATGTGTGAAGGAGAGATTTCTTGCATCGTTTTGATAAGCCGCGCGGCAAGCTGCGGGGTGGGTGCCGCAATGAAACCGTCGATCCTCATTGATGAGCAGACCGCTGCCAGCAGAGGAGACCCATCCGTCCGAAGGATGACGCCACGGTGGCCTCCACAAGCGCCTGGCCGACGGCGCAATCCCATATCATCGTTGGTGAAAGCCTCACGTAGGCGTCGGCCTCAGCAGCCGCGATAAGGGCGAATTTCAGCGCGGATCCCAGTTTGTGCACAACACATGGTCGGGATGCAAACAGCACGTCGCGTGTATGATGATCGAGGTGGGACCTGCTCGTAAGTGCGATGAACTTTCTCGATGGGATGGAGCGATCGGCGAGACTCCTGCGCTGCTCGTCTCTTTTCTCCTCGAACGCATAGCCGTCTCCCTATGAGAAGAAAAGCCGCCCTCGAGCCAGCGCATAGATCAAGCCGATAGTGGGTCTCCCATCTTCGACCAATGCCACGTTGATCGTAAATTCGTCGCGGCCGGAGATGAATTCCTTTGTTCCGTCGAGCGGATCGATGACGAAGGCGATCGCATTTAGGGCTTTTGTCGCTGAGTTTTCATCCTCTTCGCTGACCACAGGAATGGTCGTCGTCAAGGCTCTGCAACTGGCGTAGAGAATATCATGGCTCGCGAGATCGGCTGTTGTAACAGGAGAGCCATCGCGTTTGCTGCGTGATGATTGCGGGATTTTTTGAAGCGAGCAAATCACATCTCCCGCCCGACGAGCGATCGGGATAAGGGGCCTCAGCGAGCCGTCGTCGGGAGTCGAGTTCCATTCCTCATACTCCGGTTATTACTATTGGAAGAACAGCTATCCGATATGAAGACCTTTTCATTGATACGCATCAATGTCGGTGACACCAGTTGGCGCCAGATATGGTTGACCGAAACGACACTCAGGACAGACCGATGATCGCCGAAGACCAAGCCAAGGTCATATCCTTTCTGGAAAGCATTCTTTCCCGGGACGGTCAGCCTGTGCAGACGATGGAAACGCATATATCCCGCATTTTCCTATCGGGAGACCGCGCCTATAAGATGAAGCGGGCTGTCAAATTGCCTTACGTCGATTTTTCCACCAGCGACAAAAGACGGGCGGCCTGTGTGAAAGAGGTTGAGCTCAATGGTCCGACAGCGCCTGGCCTCTACCTCGGTGTGCGCGCGATTACGCAGGCCGCAGACGGTACGTTCGCAATTGGTGGCGCGGGACCGACGATCGAGACCGTCGTCGAGATGAAGCGCTTCGATCAATCGCTCCTGCTTGATTATGTCGCCCAATCCGGCGGATTGACTCCTCAGATGATGACGGCACTTGCCGGCGCAATCGTAGAATTTCACCGTCAGGCGCCGATTATCCGAGATCGTGGCGGAACTGAATATGTGCAAGCTGTTCTCAAGATCAATGAAGCCGGCTTTGCCACCAGTCACGTTTTCACGCCGACGGAGGTTGCCGAACTGACCGCTTCCTTCAACAAGCGGCTCGCCGCCCTTGGCGGATCATTGGACAAGCGGGCAATGGCGGGAAGAGTTAGACGCTGCCACGGCGATCTGCACTTGCGCAATATTTTTCTGCGCGATGGTCGCCCATGCTTGTTCGATTGCATCGAGTTCAGCGAAGAGATCGCCACTAGCGATGTGCTGTATGACCTGGCGTTTCTCCTGATGGATCTCTGGCATCGTGGCGATGCCGAATTTGCCAATCTTGTCATGAATCGATACCTGGACGAAACCGGAGACGACAACGGTTTTGCCACGCTTCCGTTCTTTATGGGCATGCGGGCAGCCGTACGGGCCCATGTGGTTGCCACGCAAGCGGAGGGGGGCGGCATCCACGCGTCGGAACTCGCATCGGAGGCGCGATCCTACTTTGCGCTCGCGGGAAGTCTTCTTCAGTCGCCTCAGTCTAGCCTTGTTGCCATCGGCGGACTTAGTGGATCGGGAAAGTCGACGCTTGCTGAAACGTTGGCACCACGCATCGGCCTTCCGCCTGGAGCACGCATCATCGAGAGCGATCGCATTCGCAAGTCGCTGTACGATGTGCCGCCGGAAACCCGATTGCCCCAGAGCGCCTATCATCCGGAGGTGTCCGTTCGGGTATATCGCGAAATATCATGGCGTAGCCGGCTCATTCTCGCCCAGGACGGCGCAGTCGTCGCCGACGCCGTATTCGACAAGGTCGAGAATCGCAAGCTGCTCGAGTGGGCGGCGAAAGAGAAGGGCTGCGCATTTTCGGGTTTCTGGTTGGAAGCCGACCCGGCGCTGCTATGGCAACGCATCGAGGCGCGAGGGGATAGTGTATCGGATGCGACGGTCGACATATTGGCCGACCAGCTTTCGAGGAAGCTGATTCCGATCGACTGGATCAAGCTGAATGCAGCCCGTCGGCCAACCGAGCTCGTGGATGAAATTCTGCGTCGCATGGCGAGCGACGAGCCCGCCCTTTCCTGCATCGCCGAAGATATTTGAGATCACACTCGACGTGAATCATACCTGACACTATGGACAGCCCCATTTCACATCCGGGCTTTCTCAAGCTTAAGAGTGCTTGACCGGCGTGATCGTCCCCAGAAGATGATCTTGTTCGCCACAGTGAAGATTGACAATGAGTTGTCGCCGGCGGAGAACGAGATGGAACGCAAGCACAAATTCAATATTGAATATGTTTTGATGGCCTTCTTGTTGATAGGCCTTCTGCAGTTTTGGCTTGCCGCGCGCAATGTCGAGGAAATCGCCTATAGCGATCTTATGCGGATGGTTGCTGAGGGCAAGATACAGTCGGTCACGTTAACCGAAACGATGATTGAAGGCGTCTTTAAACAGCCCCGGGCCGGCAAATCGGAATTTATCAGCAATCGTGTCGACCCTCTGGCCGCGGCGTGACCCTGGTGGACTTTATACAAGCTGTGGAGCGCATCATCGCAGGCTCCGAACGGCGTAGCCGTCTTTTGAACCCCAAGGAACGGGAACGTATCGCCTATCACGAAATGGGACATGCTTTGGCCGCGACATTGCTGGAAAAGACGGATCCTGTTCAGAAGGTTTCTATCATTCCGCGTTCGATCGGCGCCTTGGGCTATACTCTGCAGCGCCCAACAGAGGATCGCTTTCTGATCACCGCGAGCGAACTGAATGAGCGAATGGTTGCACTACTAGCTGGCCGGGCCGCAGAAGAGATAGTTTTTGCCGAAGTTTCGACCGGCGCTGCCGACGACCTTGCAAAGGCGACTGACATCGCCCGGCAGTGCATCACTCGTTTCGGAATGAGTCCCGTTGGTCAGGCAGTGCTCGAGCCACAGCGCTTAGAATGGTTGGCCCAGGATCGTGCGGAAACGCACGAGCGGGATTATTCCGAGGCGACCGCTCGCGAAGTTGATCTCGAAGTACGTACCATGATCGACACAGCCTATGCGGCCGCCAAAGGCATCTTGTCGGCACATGTCGATGATCTGCGCGCCGGAGCAAGGCTTCTTCTCGAACGCGAAACGATTACGCCTGCCGATTTCAAGCCTCTGCGGCGAAAGAGCGACGAAAGGCACGGTGCTGCCGCGTTTGAAGGCGCTCTGGTCCAACTGCCATAGGAGTGCGCAATGACGGATCAGCCGGAAGACGGGTCGCCCGGAAAACTGGTCTATGAGCTGGTATCGTTGGATGGTCAACGAAGCAAATTCGCTATCGCGGCCAGCTGGCTTACAGGCATCCTACTGCTTGCGGCTCTTGTCGTTCTAGTGCTGCGTCGCGGTGATATCGAGCTCTTTATTTCGGTCCTGGTTTCGGCCGATCCGGTTTGGCTTATGGCAGCGTTCCTGTCACAAATTGGAACTTATGCATGCGCCGCTGCTATCTGGGCAAATGTGTTGGGACGCGTGGGTGTTCAAAGGAGAATGCGTGACCTTTTCGGTCTAGCACTCATGGAACTCTTCGCAAATCAGGCCATGCCGACGGGCGGAATTAGCGGCAGCGTCGTCGTCATGCATGGCCTGCGTCGGCGAGCTGTTCCGGACGCGATTGCGGCCACGGCGCTTCTGACCGCCGCGCTTTCATATTATGTTGCCTACCTGCTTGTGGCACTTTTGGGCTTCGCATTGTTGTGGTGGCAAGTTGGGTTAAGCAATGGCTGGGTTTACCTCGGCGCAATATTCGTCCTGGTTATTATCCTTATCGCTGCGCTGCTGCTTTTTCTCGTTCGGTCACGTGGCAACTTCATTCCCAAATCAATACGGGGCTGGCCCTCGGTAAAACGGCTTGCAGATGTGATGCAGTCGATAAGACGAGATGTTGTCGGTGACAGCATGGTTATTCTGCGCGCGGTGAGCCTCCAGACGTTTATCTTCATGCTTGACGCCATGACACTTTGGCTGGCACTGCGCGCAATTGCAGTCGAGGTCGCTCCAACCGATGCCTTTGTCAGCTTTATTCTTGCATCGGTCGTTGCGACGCTTGCGCCCTTGCCGCTTGGATTAGGCTCATTCGAGGGTACATGCGTAGCCCTGTTGCATCTTTTTGGTGTCCAGATCGAGGCAGCCCTCGCCGCCACATTGGTGCTACGCGGCCTCACTTTCTGGCTGCCGATGGTGCCTGGTATCTGGCTGTTGCGCCGGGAGGCCCGAGTCTCCTGACCGTCATCAAGATCGAGGACGGTTCAATCCTTCAAGATAGCTGTCGGAGCCTCATCCCTGCCGCGAAATCAAAATCCGTGGCCTTTGGTCGGGGGGATATAGGGGTCGTCATATCCGAGCCGCGGCTTCTTTCCCGTCTTCCTTGGGCTTTCCTTCTGCTGATCGCCTCCCGCGTTCGACCCTGCATTGGGATTGGCACAAACGATTGTGAATGCGGCCAGAGAAACGATTATTGCTCGAAACATCATGGTTTCCTTCCAGTTAATATTGATGTCCGAAAAGAGATTCCATCTGCCCGCAGCTGTTTGCATTGCCTTGGATCAATCTGTCGCAATGGCCATATGCCCGGTGGCATCGGCGAACTGCAAAATTGATATCGATCAAGGCGAAATTCAGCAGGGACTGCATGATCGACAGCCAATATGGATGCTCGAATGTGGAGATATGGCAATGCGCTACAAAACCATCCTCGCCCCGGTCGGGGTAAATCATCTGGAAGAAGACCTCAGACAAGCAATTGCTCTGAGTGAAACCGTGGAAGCACATCTTTCGATTCTGGTAGTGGCGATGGCTGCGCCACCTCCGATCGGTGGCTTTGGCGAGGTTGTCTCGGCCGCCTGGTTGGAGGAGCGTGAAGGCGACATCTCAAAGCTGGTTGGCCAGGCGGAGGTCGCCAAGGATAGCCTCAAACGATCAGGCTTGTCTTACGATGTTCAGGATGTCTATGCGGAATATGCCTGGGCAGGGGAGGATATCGCTCAGCGCGCACTCTATGCCGATCTCGTGTTGATCGGCCCGAAAGCGGCTGCGGATCCGCAATTTGCAAAGCGCATCATGGATGGTGCGCTGTTCCAGTCTCCAGCACCGCTGCTTGTCAACCCAGCCGATCGAGCTGCGACTTTGGCACCTCAATCTGTATTGATAGCGTGGAATTCCCGGATGGAGGCCGCTCATGCTGTCCAGCAGGCCTTGCCTCTGCTGCGGGCCGCAAGAGAAGTCCACGTGACCATGATCGATCCTGTCGGGACTGCGATTTCTAGCGGGGAAGAACCCGGAGCCGATATTGCTGCCTATCTTGCGCGGCATGGAGTTTCGGTCGTGGTGGACGCCCTTCCAAGTGAAGGTCGAGGTGTCGCGACGATGCTTCACCAACATGCAACCGATGTAGGTGCCGATCTGATGGTCATGGGAGCTTACGGTCATTCCCGCCTCCGCGAATTCATTTTCGGCGGCGTCACGCGATCGATGCTTGAAACGGCAAAGCTGCCCATATTCTGGGGTCATTAGAAGACCTCCATCACTCGCCAAAAGGCTTTGCGCCAATCCAGCGGGCGATGCCGACCTTCAAGCATATATTGGTTCCAACCGATGGCTCCAAGATGGCGTCGCATGCGGCCACACAGGCAACATCGCTTGCCGACGAAATGAACGCCGAAGTCACGTTGCTGGCCGTGACCGAACCGTTCCATATGCTATTGATTGACAGCAATGAGTATCTGGACCAGCAGCAGCGACATGAAAAAGCGGCTGCTTCGGGATGCGGTGCGATGTTGGCACGGCAGAAGGCCAAGGCGTCCGATAAAAGGGGTCCTCTGCAAGACCCTGGTCATCAAGGGTATGGATGTGGTCGAGATATTGTCGACACAGCCGATAGATCCGTGGTTGGTCCTGTCCGACGATTTCAAGATGCTGAATTTCTGTCGCAAAGTAGGTTTTGCGATAACGGCCTCATCTGGGAACGTAGGTCTCCGGCAGGTTCAGCTGTCGCTGCCGGATGGCGACTATGTTCCCGTCCCACAGGCGCATGCCGTTTGATTGATTGAGCGCAATGACACGATCCACGAAAAAGCAATCATACCTTTGAGGTCCGCCTCAAGTTGTTTCCAGCCAATCGGAGAAGTGCAATGAACGATCTTTCCTTGCGACAGGACGTTATGGACGAACTGCAATTTGAGCCCAGCATAGATGCCGCCAATATCGGTGTCGCGGTCACGAACAGCGTGGTCACCCTTTCTGGCCACGTTGGCAGCTATGCGGAAAAGTCGGCGGCGGAAAGCGCCGCCAAGCGCGTGCGCGGTGTGCGCGCCATCGCCGAGGAAATCGAGGTGCGCTATGCGGGACGAAAACTGCACGCCGATGATGAGATCGCATCGAGAGCGCTCGACATTATCGAATGGGACACGGCGTTGCCAGACGGTCTTATCGATGTCAAGGTTCAGCGCGGCTGGGTGACGCTTTCGGGTGAGGTGCCTTGGCATTTCCAGCGTCTGGCGGCGGAGAACGCGGTCAAGAAGCTAGGCGGCGTAACAGGTGTCTCAAATCTCCTTAGCATTCGGCCCAGCTCAATGATTGCGGATATCAAAGGCCGAATTGAAGGCGCCTTGCGACGCAACGCGGAGGTAGAGGCTGACCGCATTCGGGTCGATATCATAGAGGGGCGAGTTGCCTTGGAAGGTGCCGTGCATGCATGGAGCGAACGCAGCGCAGCCGAGCGGGCGGTCTGGTCGGTGCCTGGGGTGATTGCCGTCGAAAACCACCTGACAATCGGTTGATTTTCCAAGCTCACGCTTCACCGTTGAGCGCCTGCGGGTCTTGAGCTTCTGCAGGCGCCATTCGCTTTTGATCGGTCAAGCCGGATCGGGAAGTCTACCCGTCTGAGCGATTCAACGAGACGATTAATCTTCAAACGAACCGAACAATCCGAAAAATAAACAGGCAAGACCGATCATCTTGCCTGCTGTAAGTGTTGCCGCGGCCGATTCAATCAGGAAGCCTTGATGGCAATCTTGCGCTCGCCTTTGCGTGCCTCTGCAGTTTTGGGCAGTACGATGGTCAATACGCCGTTAGCAAAGGATGCTTCGATTTTTGCGGCGTCAATACCTTCCGGAAGCTGGAAATTTCGCTGAAACGAGCCGAAGCGGCGCTCCGACAGGAAATATTCCTTTTCCTTTTCTTCCTTCGTTTCCTCTTTTTCGCCTTTGATGGAAAGAGTACTGTTGGAAAGCTTTACATCGACGTTCTTGGCGTCGATACCCGGCAATTCCGCCGTTATTTCATAGGCATTTTCCTTCTCGATCACATCGACGGCCGGTGCTGTGATGATCGAAAACGACTTGGCTTGAGACAGGCGCCCGAAAGGGCGATGCCAAGATGTCGGCGTAAAGTCATCGAACAGGCGATCAACCTCCCTTCTCAGATTTTCGAAGGGGAACCATCCCTGGTCCTGGGCCGTGAGAGTCTTTTCATCGGCTTTTATAGGCAGCTTAGTTGCGGTATCGGCCATTTCTATTCTCCTCTTGGTGAAAAAAGTGAGGTGGCGATCAGCCTAGTCGCCACGATTGCCGGCAACGGACATCGTGCGTCTTGCCGGCATTGATAGTGAAATAGATAAGCACCTTTTCGGCATTGATCGTCGTCAAACCGCTCCTCTCGATTTCTCAAGAACGAGACCATTGGCCTGGCAGAAGCCACCGTTTCCGATTATGCGCCGCGAGTTCTAGCGGATGAAGTCGTCAATTTCGCGCAGGAACTGATGCAATTGATGCTGAGCAATGTGATCGTAGACGACAGAAATTATATTTGTCGTCGTATGAAATCGGTAGTCAAGTATATGGAAATTCTTCGAAGACCGTGAAATGCGGATGTTTGGGCAATAAAAATGAAGATCTCAAGGCTAAGAATATGATGTGCTTACATGACAGTTTGCGCTGGTTTGTGCTCTATCATTTTTTAATGATCATTCCCGTTATCATGATAGCTACGGTAATAGCAGTGCCATTTATCCAGCCTAAAAGCGATCTTTTTCAAGAAAAGATGGACTTGCTGAACTCTATCAATGGAATTCGACATTGCCTAGTTCGTTGATAGGTAAGCAACGAATTGGAGTTTCATGAACCATGAGAAAACGAAATCTGTTAGGAAACATATTCAATACAATCGTGTTCGAGCAAAAAATGCTCCATCATTCGGTACTGGCACTATATATGTTTTATAAAAAGCCAAGGCGCGGTACCAAAACCTTTAACCAATAACTCGAATGTTCTGGCAACAATGCTTGTCTCTCGTCCGCTACCGATGAATTGGCAAGTTTTCTGTCATTTAATGAGAAAATCCGAAGTCAGACATTTCATTTCTGTCCTGAGATATCCGTCAGATGTTTTCTCCAAAGAACCCAAATTGCCAGGATCGTCAGTAGCAACCCCGCAAGCAGCGCATTCCAGGTTAGCAATACGCGATCAGTAAATTGCAAGATCCATGGAGAAACGATAAGCCAGAGACCGAGCAGAACATCCAGCCTATCTTCCCAGACATAATGGGACGCATATGCAAGTCCTCCGAAGGTGGCAACGAATAAGCCGCAGAAAAAGAAACTCCATGCTGCGGCTCCCGCAGGAAGGGAATCGGAGCCATATGCTCCAAGGCTCCAGGGTGTTACGATCAACCATAGGCCGAGAACGAATATTGTGTGATCTTGCCAACGCCGACTTTGCATTTCCCTCTCCTCGGTGTTTAGATCCTGCCTAAAAACTGGTCGCTGGTCCGCCGCCTATTGCATTTCGTTTTTGCTTGAACTTGCAACGCACAGGGACTTTAACCGCTATTCATATCTGAGGGCCTCAATGGGATTGAGGTTGGCGGCCTTGTGGGCGGGATAATAGCCGAAAAAGACGCCAACCACCACCGAGAAGAGAAACCCGCCGGCAATTGCGACAACCGACAAGGATGCTGGCCAATTCGAAACCTGTGAGATGACCAACGATATGCCGATCCCCATGCCGATTCCCGCAAGGCCACCCGTAACACTGAGAAAGATCGCCTCGGCCAGAAACTGCAGCAGGATATGTAGACGCCTGGCTCCAATCGCCATTCGAAGCCCGATTTCCCGGGTGCGCTCGGTTACGGACACCAGGAGAATATTCATGATGCCTATGCCGCCCACAAGCAGAGAAATCGAGGCGACGGCTGCAAGAAGCAGTGCCATTATGCGGCTGCTGCTCTTAGCGGTTTCGGCAAACTGGCTGAGATTGCGAACGTCGAAATCCTTGCCTTCGATCGTCCTGATGTTGTGGCGCCGCATGAGGACCGCATTGATGACGGCTATGACCTCGCTCACCTGATCGGGGCTTCTCGCCTGCACGAACAGAAGATTGGCGAAGCCCGTCAGGCGCGGTTGCAAGCCATAGGGATTAGGCGCCGACAAATAAGCCCAATTGCTCTGCGTCTGCGCCTGGAGCGGCGCCGCTGCCCCCAGGACGCGACGCTCGGCTGTGGTAAATGGAATCAATACGATATCATCCTGATCCTGACCCATGGCCGACTGGCCTTTCGGCGCCAAGAGCCCAATGACGCGCATGGGTACGTTTCTGATCCTGATCGTCGCCCCTATGGGATTCTCGCCGGCTCCAAATAATTGATGAACGACCGTTTGACCGATGACGGCGACTAGAGCTTCATTCTGCTCGTTTCCCTTGTTGATCGTGGCTCCCGCAGAGATATGCCAGTTGGTGATGGTAGCGTAGGATTCGCTGACACCTTGAATGCTGGTGGTCCAATTGTTGCCGTTATAGGTGATCTGCCCCTGTTGGCGAATGAGATAACCGATATCTGCAATGGGCGCTTCTTTGGAGAGTGACCTCGCATCCGCAACGGTCAATGTGCTGGCGCTGCCAAAACCACTTCGCAAACCGCCACCGGTTACCGCTCCCGGTATTACCACGACTACGTTCGTTCCAAGGCTCTCGATCTGTTTCATGACCGCGATATTTGCTCCTTGACCCACCGCCACCATCACGATGAGCGCCGCCACTCCTATGAAGACACCGAGCATTGTCAGTAGCGAGCGCATCTTGTTGCGCATGATTGCCTGCGCAGCGGCACCCAACGCCATGACGCCGAAGGAGAAGGCGGTCTTGAAGCCGGAGCGGGTTTCCGGTTGGCCTGGCGGATGAAAATGCCGCATGTCAAGGGCTTCAACGGCCCGCGGCATCGGTTTGCGCTCGTCGGAAATGATCCTGCCATCACGCATGGTGATGATGCGATCGGCATAAGCGGCCATGTCCTGTTCATGGGTAACTAGCACAATCGTTACGCCATCCCGACGATTGAGGGTCACCATTATGTCCATGATTTCCCGCGAGGTCTTCGTATCCAGATTGCCCGTTGGTTCATCTGCAAGTAGCAGGCCCGGCGCATTGATCAACGCGCGCGCGATGGCGACCCGCTGTTGCTGGCCGCCAGACAATTGCCCGGGCGTGTTGTACTGTCGATCGCCAAGGCCCATTCTTTCGAGCGCTAAGCGAGCGCGATCGACCATGGCTGTATTGGTGAGAGAACCTGTGCCGGCATAATAAAGTGGCAGACAGACGTTCTCCAAGGCGCCCGTGCGCGGCAAGAGGTTGAAGCTTTGAAAAACGAATCCGAGACGGTCGCTGCGTATTGTGGCCAGATCCGGCTCGCTGAGCTCGGCAACATCTAGGCCCTCAAACAAATAATGACCAGCGCTAGGCTGGTCAAGGCAGCCGAGAATCGACATCAACGTCGACTTTCCGGAGCCTGAAGAGCCTATGATCGCAACAAACTCGCCCCGGTTTATCGTCAGCGTAACGCCCTGAACGGCCGAAATCTGCACGTCGCCAACCGTGAACGTCCTGGCAATATCCTTCAAGACTATGATTGGTGGATTGGCTGAGCAATTCATGACGGTGTACCTAGAATCTGAAGAAGCGAAAGCTTGTCGACGCATTCACAGGAGTAAGCTGTCCGACAACAACCTTATCCCCCGCGTGCAGGTCGCCATCGGCAATTGCTGTGTAGGATTCATCACTGATCCCGGCTTTCACCGGAACCATCCTCAGGGTGCCGTCGTGTTCCACCCAGACATGATCGAACTTGCCGTCGGCGGGATGTGGAACAGATGCCTTTGGTTCAAAGCGCAGGGCTTGGCTCGGAACGCGCAATGTATTCTTTTGCCGATCGGTCACAATATTGAGGGAGGCGGTCATCCCAGGTTTGAGGCGGAGATCCGCATTGTCGATCGTGACCACGGCGTCAAAGGTTACGACATTCTGAACGGTCTGCGGTGATTGCCGGATTTGCGTGACGATGCCGTTGAGGACGCGATCTGGAAACGCGTCGACCGTAAACGTGGCCGCCTGGCCATTCTTGAGCCCGCCGATGTCACTTTCGCTGATGTTGGTATCAACCTGCATTCTGGTAAGATCAGTGGCAATGAGGAAAAGCGTCGGCGTCTGGAAGCTTGCCGCCACTGTCTGCCCCTGCGTCACGTTGCGCGAAACCACGACGCCATCGACCGGAGATTTGATATTTGTATAATCAAGATTGATCCGGGCGGCTGAAAGCGCCGCCTTGCGCTGCTCGATCGTGGCCTGGTCGACGCCGACCTGCGCCGCTGCTTGATCCACGAGGTTTCTAGCAACATCCACCGTGTCTTGGGAGACCGCATCCGTATCCTTCAGCCGCAGGTTACGCTGATAGCTCAATTGAGTGTAAGTCACATTGGCCTGATCCTTTCTGAGTTGGGCCATGGCCACAAATAGATCGGCATTATCCTGATCGACGATGGTTTGGTAGGGGCGGGCGTCAATAGTGGCGCAAACCTGGCCGGCTTTGACCATCGTATTGTAGTCGCAGCGGATCTCCGTAATCGGTCCGGACACATAGCTACCGACGATGATCGTCAGCTGTGGATTGACCGTGCCCGTTGCCATCACCTGCCGTGCGATATCGCCTCTATCGGGCATAACCGTCTCATATAAAGGCAGTTGCGGCTGTCGAGCGCGCTCCCATATCGAAAAGAGAGCAACTCCACCGAGGAAGACGGCCGCTATCGCCAGCCAGAACCATCCCGACTTTCCCTTCTTGATTTTGTTGCCTGAAAGCGTGGAGATGACGTCTCGTCGCGCTGGCGCCTCAACCGGATTGTCCATGTGCGTTGCTCCTTCGTGATGTAACCATGCGACAGAAGGAGATGAATGCGCATTGATGCCGCTCAAAAATTATGAACACGAGGGCAGTTTGCGGATTGCGATAGATCAAGGTCGGATCGGCAAAACTGAAGATGATAAATGTCGATCGAAAGATCAGTCTACGGTGATTAGACCAGGTGTGGGCACGCGGTTGCTGCGCATGGACATTCCCTTCACGACCGTTCTTGCTTGGAAGCAGGAGATGCGATCTTGTCACGACACATACTGATCATTGAAGCGCATCCGAACGGCCATGATAAGCATCTTTGCGGCGCTCTTGCCGATTCCTATGCGGCGGGAGCCGCCGAAGCGGGTTTTATGCCGCGCCGGTTGGACATCTCACAGTTGGATTTTCCGTTGCTGCGTTCACGCGAGGCGTTTGAGAATGGCACCTTGCCTCAATCTCTTATTCCTGCTGGTGAGGCGCTCCAATGGGCAGAGCACATTGTTTTCGTCTTTCCGCTATGGCTCGGCACCATGCCGGCTCTTCTCAAGGCGTTTCTGGAACAGCTGTTTCGACCCGGCCTTGCCTTTCAATATCAAGATGGCGGAGCCAAAGAACTGCTTGGTGGCTGCACGGCGCGAATTATCGTCACCATGGGGATGCCAGCGACGGTCTATCGCTTCTGGTTTGGCGCGCATGGTATAAATGTCCTGCGTCGAAGCATTCTGAATTTCGCAGGAATTCGTCCCGTCCGCCAAACGTATTTTGGGATGGTCGAGCAAGCTAGCAAGCGAAGAAGAGCGCGATGGCTTGCCCAGGTGGAGATGCTTGGTCGCAGTGGGTCGTGACGCCTTGTCGCCATCGCCCTTATTCAAGTGCGCTCGAGAGCGATTGAGACCAGATTTGCTTTAAGAGTTTGACCTCGATCAACCCGCAAACGGGATGTCCGCATTATTGGTTAACCAGGCTTCGAACGCGTTGCTCGGTGAATGTCAGTCCAAGCCACAGCGACCGGTGGGGTTTCAAGCGGAAATGGCATGATACGGACCGGCCTCACGTCCATCTTCAATTCAAATGGAGAAGACACATGCTCATTCAGGATATCATGACACGGACACCCATAACGGTGAGATCATCCTCATCGATCGCACAGGCTGCGAAAGCGCTGTTGGACAATCACATAAGCGGGCTTCCAGTCGTCGACGACAATAGCGCGATTGTCGGCATTGTCAGCGAAGGGGATTTCTTGCGGCGAGGCGAACTCGATACCGAACGGCAACGCTCGGCCTTTCTTGAGTTTTTTGTTAGTCCGGGGCGGCTCGCGGATGAATATGTGCATGCCCATGGCAGGCTGGTCGGAGAAGTGATGACGTCGCCGGCAAAGACGATTTCGCCACGAGCGCTGGTCAGTGACGCCGTCGAGATGATGGAACGCGACGGCATCAATCGGCTGCCGGTCGTCGATGGGGAAAAGCTCGTCGGCATCGTTACGCGTTCCGACCTGCTGCGCGCTCTTGCCGACATTCTTGCCGATAAAGCGAAGCCGTACAGCGATGCCGAGATTGAAGCGCTCATCATTGCTGAACTTGGAAAGCGAAGCTGGAGCCAGAACGGCTTCATCCATGTGAATGTCAAGGACGGGACAGCTGAACTCTCAGGTTCCATTTTTGACGAGCGCGAGCGCCTAGCTGCTAAGGTTCTTGCCGAAAATATCCCGGGAGTAAAGGCTGTCAAGGATTGCTTGACCTGGATCGACCCCTACATCGGCGTCGCCATGTCGATGCCTTGAACGATCCCGCTACTCGTCGTGCCGCCGAACCGACCGGCCGCAATGCGCAAATTCGCGTACCTCATATGCTATCGCAAATCGTCGGAGACAGCCATGCCAAGTCACGCTCTAAGCGACCACATGACAAACATGATCGGCATTGTACTTGTCGTTGCATCCTTCGCGCTAATTTTTCTCTATCCAGACCTGCCTGGCTTAGGGATTTCAACCGTCAATCTTGCACTGACGGGACTGTTGTTGCTTTGCAGCGCTACCGTACGGGATAGAGCTGCATTGGAATGGGAGCGGATCGTGTTGGCGGCATGGCTTGCCCTATCGCCTTGGATGATCGGCGTTTCTACGGTGGATGGAGTGGCTTGGATCAGCCTTATCTGCGCTACCCTGGTGTTCTTTCCCGCCGCATCATTTGTCTCGCAGCCATGGGGCCTCGGCAAAGCAAAGGCACTTGGCTCGTTTCCCACATACGATCCAGGCAAAAAAAGACACATGTAAAGGAGATCGAGTATGAGCGAATTCAAAATTGGCCAGAAATGCTGGGTCATCGTCTGTGACGGAGCCAGGGCGCTTTTCCTACGCAACGACGGTGATGGACAGTTCCTCAACCTGGTTGAGGTCGACGTCTACCACGAGGCGTCTAAGGCTACGCACGATTTAGGCACTGATCGACCGGGCCGGATTCATGCATCCGAAGGTGGGGCGCGCAGCTCCGTCGAGTCCACGGATCTTCATGGCAAGGCGGAGGAGGAATTCGTCACGAAAATCGCCGATCGTCTTGACGAGTATGTAAGTGGCGGCGCCATTGCTAATTTCGTGCTGGTTGCACCGCCAAGGACCCTGGGCTTCCTGCGCAAATATATGAGTGTGGCCGCGATGAACGCGATGAAGGCGGTCGTCAATAAGGATCTTACAAAGTTGCCTGTCTATGAAATCGAGGCTCACTTGCAGCGTCAAGCTGATATTTGAAGCGCTCCTTCGTTCGCGACTGCCGAACCGCTGGTAAGCTTACCTTGGAATGCTGATCGCCACTTGATAGATCTCCCGAATACGGAACCAGTGCTGGCGCATCG
This sequence comes from Rhizobium sp. P28RR-XV, assembly GCF_012641385.1. Classification (NCBI taxonomy): domain Bacteria; kingdom Pseudomonadati; phylum Pseudomonadota; class Alphaproteobacteria; order Hyphomicrobiales; family Rhizobiaceae; genus Rhizobium; species Rhizobium sp. P28RR-XV. The sequence goes on along the minus strand of NZ_JABAIG010000007.1, from coordinate 11,394 downwards.
CAGTTGGTTTGATATCCCTCTGTCGCGCCAATCAGCGGATCAAGGAGCCTAAAGTGCCCCAAAAGCCTATTTGGCTTTATTTTGATAATGGGGCGACGCCATCAATTTGCGCTCGCGGTGATTTCCATTGTGCTTTTCGTTGTCGAGGCCGTACCTCTGGAACTGCAAAGGCGCATTGTGAATGCCGCGACGGCTGGCGCTGCTTATCGTGTCATTCTGCTGCTTGCGCTTGGCTAACTCGGTCTTGTTGCTGCAGAGGGTACCATAAAACTCATACTCAATATTTATCGCGGTTGGATCGCCGAGACTGCAATTCGATGGCTGCGCGGGCGGACCTTGGCGACGTCAGCGCATCAGAACGGATCATCGGTCGAGGTCGTCGCCGAAAGCATCCAGCTTTCAATCGTCCTAGCCGAGGCAGAGCCTGTGGGCGGCTTTGTCGGCACCAGTATTTCCGAGCCTCTTCTGCAGGTGGGAATCCTGCTTACCGTCGGCGGCTATCTCATTTTCCTCCAGCCATTGATGGACTTGCCATCGCTGTTGTCTATTGTCCACAGTTTGGCTTTGTTCCCCTCACGCAGTCGGCAATCAATCGCCGGATTGGATCAAAGGTTAGCGCAATGCGTGAAATCAGCGAGGCCATGATGGAGCATGTCGAAACCGACGAAGCCTCCGCTGCACAGACGCAGCGCATCCAGGCGCTCTTTTCCACCAATATGAGCATCTATAAACTGAAGTTTACCATGAATTTCATGATAAATCTGATGATCCAACTGGGTTATGTCGGAATTTTCGTTCTGGGAGGCTACTATGTCGTAACTGGAAAGACCGAGATCGGCACAGTCGTCGCCTTTTTGTCCGGCCTTTCCAAGTTGACCGATCCGTGGAGCGCGCTGGTGGATTGGTATCGTGATCTGAAGGCAACGCAGGTCAAATATGCCTTGATCCGCGATGCCAGCAAAGTTGCCGTCGGACCAAGCCAAATCGTCGTCGTGCCGCCGGATGTGAAATCGGCGCTGGCTACCTAACGTGAGGTATGCCGAAAATCGCAGCCTTTTCGACAATCAGGGCGAGCGGTCGTCCGGAGTTTGCTGCACATGGGCCACCGCCGCGCCAACAGAGCACAAGAAGGTGCCTATACGCTGCGGCGTCACCTCTTCTCGGCAGGTCCGATTCAGCGATTTGGTGTCGATCAATCGCTACTTGTCATTACGATGAGGTCACATCGTCGAATATCGCGGTCAGCTTCGAACTCTTTGCACGGAGCTATTGTATCAATTCGACAGAAGCAGATGCTGCGGGCAATGCTGAAGCAGATGCTGCGTGGCACCGCCGAATATCCACTCCCTGAAGCGACTATGCCCGTAACCGCCGGCAACGATCAGATCAGCTTGAAGTTCTGTTGCAATATCGATGATCGCTTCGCCGGTGCTTCCTAGCCGCAGTGGTTCAATCAGGCGTCGCGCTCGAACATTATACCGAATGAGATAGTGCATGATATCCTCGGCAGGATCATTGTCGTAATCTGTCTCCCGAACGGTCAACAGTACGACATCTTCGGCTTGCTGAGGCGAAGGTATCGCGTCAGCTATCGACCGTCTCGTTTCCCTGGTATCTTTCCAGGCAACCACGACCGTACGTGGCACCAAAGCATTCATTGTCGGAGAGGGAATCAGCAAAGGGCGGCCGGCGGATAGCAAGACGGCACCCTGATCTGTGGTTCGGTGACTGTCGCATGCATGCCCCTTGTCGAGGCGAAAAAGCACCACGAAATCGGCACAGCGGGCTCGCTTGATGATCGTCGTTGTCGGGTCGGTGATTCAGCGAACCATTCGACGTGCGTTCGGAATGGAGCATTTTGTATGATCTGTTCATGCAAATCCCGCTGTCGAGCTTCAATGGCGGCCGCGTCCCGGCGCATGATATTGACAACTAAAGCTGCGCTGCGCCCCATAGCGAGTGCGAATGTGGGATCGGCAAAGCAGGGACAGGTCAGTTCGGCATCGATTCTGCCCGCCAGCTGAAGTGCGAAGCCTATACGTCCTTCTGCGCGTGCCTCGATATCCAAACGAACCAGAATAGATTTGAATGTCATGAGCCGTATCATTTTTGGATCAAGATGAAAGCGGTTAATCAACTACCATGATCGGATCGCTGCCGCCGCGATGCCTTGACCTTGGTCAAGGCCTGCAAAAAGGCAGAGCCAGCGCAGTTTGCCAGAACGCGGCGATGTCTTTTTCCACGACATTCCCAGGAAGCCGGCGTCGCGAACGTGATCGCGACTGCGGCCGCCGGCAGATATTGCCAGGCCGGAAAGCCGCAAACGTCGCGACGCAGGTTGAGCTCGATTTTTCCTGGGTCGGGCTAAGTGATCAGTATACGTTCCAGAAAAAGGATAATCATTCCCGCCAGCACAAAAGCCGTCGACCGTGGCGATAACCATGAAATCGTTCAATTGGGTGGCCGCGCTAAGCCAGCGCCTCGCCGATGCAGGAAGGATTGCGCCTGGAGCGCTCCTTTAGCGAGGCTAGGACACGATATTGCTACCGATGCGCCAAAGAAGACTTCTGCTCGTCAAGCATAGAGCGGTTCAATTGGGATCTTTTGCGTTGCTGCCTCCATGGTCATATCCAGGACGACTCGCCCATCGATGCGCCCATGTTTCAGATCGCTGAACACCTGATTGATGTCCTCGAGCGGGACACGGTGCACGGCGACCTTGACTTTGCGATCGGCGGCAAAAGCTATCGCCTCATCGAGATCTCGACGTGTTCCAACGATCGACCCGCGGACCGTGATGCGTTTAAGGACCACGTCGAAGATCGGCGCGGCGAACTGGCCAGGTGGCAGGCCGACCAGGCTGATGGTCCCTTTCTTGCGAACCAACGATAAGGCCTGAGAAAACGCCATTGGAGAGACTGCCGTTACAAGGACGCCGTGGGCGCCGCCATTGGTAACCTTCATCACCTCCGAGACCACATCCGGCACGGCGGCGTTGATGGCGATATCGGCTCCGGCCATGCGCGCGAGATTGAGCTTCGACGGTACGATATCGAGAGCAATGACTTTCAATCCCATTGCCTTGGCATACTGGATTGCGACATGCCCGAGACCACCGACGCCAGAGATGGCGACCCATTCGCCGGGTTTTGCTTCCGTCTCCTTCAATCCCTTATAGGTTGTGACGCCGGCGCACAAAATGGGCGCTATTTCGGTGAAGTCGATGTGACCGGGAAGTTGGGCCGCAAAGGACGCGTTGGCAATGACATAATCGGCAAACCCGCCATCGCAGCTATAGCCGGTGTTGTGCTGATGGCCGCACAGTGTTTCCCATCCCGTTTCGCAATATTCGCATTGGAGACAAGCGTCGTGCAGCCATGCGACACCGACACGGTCGCCTTCCTTTAAATTTCTGACACCTGGTCCAATCGCGGCAACCACGCCGGCGACCTCGTGTCCCGGTATAAAGGGCAACTCGGGGCGTACCGGCCAATCACCATCGGCGGCGTGCAGATCCGTGTGACAGACGCCGCAGGCTTTAACCTTGACGAGAATCTCGCCAGCGCCCGGCTGTGGCACCGGCACTTGTTCGATCGTCAACGGTCCACCGAATTCCCTTGCGATCGCTGCCCGCATGAATTTATCCATCGAAATCTCCATCCCAGATCAAACTGACGTTACATTTCAAGTCTGCCGTAATGAGCGGGCCCAACATTGATCTGACGCAATGACGCAAGTCGCAGTTAGTGGCTTCCATTATTCACTGGTGGAGCAATCATGAGGTGAGGCCGATGAAAGATGGCTACGCACTCAATCCATTGAGGGGAGTTCAGGTTGACCAAGCTTTAGCCTTTATCCGGGTCTTTGGCCCGGAGTTCAGCGCCGAACGCTGGCAAGCCATCGTCGGGCGTGGCTATACGACGATGGTGGTGAGCGATGGGGCCGGTTACATTCGTGGATTGACGTTTTCGTCTGTGCGTATGCATCCGATTGCGCAAAAGCTGCTCGATGTTCCGATCTTGATTGTCGGCAGTGTCACGGATGAAAAAGCGATAGCGGAATTGCTTTTCCTGGAAATTAAACGCCGCGCGATCGTTCAGCGTTGCGATTCCCTGCGCATCTGGACCTGGTCATCCGATGCGCTCGATCGGCTTGATGACCTTTCCTACTGCGATCGCTGGGATCACGGCGTAATGCATTTCCTCAAGCCGGCCCTTGTTCAATCGCTGGACGACTGATCTGATGCTGTTACACTCAGTTACAAAGTCGCACCAAATAGCACATGTCTGGCGTTTTCCTGTCACGCGAAAATCGTCAATTGCTCTTCATCGATACAGAGGAGTAACGGGCATGCTGACGAGCAATCTGCATCTGGTTCGTGACGCAAGAGCCGACGCGTCCGTCGCGACGGAACTAGCTGATTTCAACGGCATATTTTGCAAACAACCTCTGGAGCACGCGCACTCGGGGCAAATTCTATTCTTTGAACGTGATCCTGCGAAACACGTCTTTTCGCTTGTTGAAGGACACCTTCGGATTTGTCGGTTGCTATCGGACGGCCGTCGCGTCATCACCGGTTTCCTGAGAAGCGGTGATGCCGTGGGCGTTTCATTCAAGAACCGATATCTCTACAGCGCCGAGGCGATCGATGAAGTGGCTTTCCGACGGGTGACCAAGCGGTCGTTCGAGGAGGAACTCGTCGCGTCCCCGCAGCTTCGCCCCCTGGTATTTTCGCGGGTTTGTGACGAGGTTGCCGCGGCGCAAGATCAAATGGTGCTGTTATCTTGCAAAAGCGCTGAAGAACGACTTGCTAGTTTTCTTCTGCACCAATTACGATCCGATGAAGCTCACGGTGGTTTGCGTGGCGTGGTCATGCTGCCCATGACGCGGTTGGATATTGCCGATTATCTGGGACTGACGATCGAAACAGTGTCCCGAACGGTGACGAAATTGTCCAGCAAGGGAATCATCAGCGTATACGGCCGTCACGGTATCAAGATCCTCAACAGGACCGGTCTTGCGTACCAGGCGGGAGAATATGAAGACGATAACGACGCAGATGACAGCAGGACTGTAATAGCCAATCGCCATCACTAGCATTGCGTTGGCTGTCCGGTAAAGTGGGGCGCAGTTGTGTCGCAATGAATGTGATAGCTTGGCGCTCCAAGTTCGATCGGGACAGTTCTTGTGAGACGTCCCATTGTCGCAGCAACAAGGATCGTCTTAACTATCAAATCCACGGGTCGCGTGGCGCCGTAGCTAGATTGAAGATTCCCTCACCGCTCGCTATTCGACCGCCGCAATTCTCCGACACGCGCAATGCCTCTTAACACTCAAGCGGGTTGGGAAATGCGGGTTCAAAAAATCCGATGCGGACATATCCGCTTTCCGTTTGCAAATCATGCGGTCAGCTCTTTCGACAAGAGGGATCATCCCGGCATGCTTCAGCTCTGAAGCCCATGTTCTCCTCCAATTCGATGGCGTCATAGTTACTTCTGTCTTCGCTCGACTCGCCTTTTTTCTAAGCCCTGCTGTCTGTCTTGCTTCACCATCAGGTCCGGAGGTTCCCAACCAAGGTCATGACCCTTGAAATCGCAGCGCACGGTGACTTCGCCGTGCTTCTTTAATGATCACATGCCAACACGACGGCCGCAACGAGCTGATGCTATCGCCGGCGAATGCGAGATAGCTTTCTACGGCGTCTGCACCGATCAGGTCGGTAATCTGCTTTCGGCAAACATGTTTGAGGGCTGATAGAAAACAGAAGCGCAGGTCCTGTGGGCTGACATGATCGAAAAGCTCGGTCATGAGCTCTTCATCTTCGATACAGAGCTGGTGTCGGCCGTGTCGCCATGATCGACCCAGTGGCCCTGTCTGGCCTGCGCGGGGAACCGGCGCCGATATTGCCATATATCTCGCACAGCAAGGAGCCGATGTGGCCGCCGATCTGATCGCAGTTGAGACGCGATCAGTCGGATAGCCTCCGCTAGCATGGCGAGGCGGCGTGCTACAGACTTAAATCATGCCGACGCCAGTAAGAGGATCGATATGGATGAGCAGATCTGAGACGGCGCGCACGCCGCGAGTGTTTTCGGCGGCGAGCCTTGCCGCGAGTCGTTCTCGCTCATCGAGTATTCCGTCGGAAAGCTCGACTTCCCGTCTACAACGTTTACATGTATAGGGCTACTCCGCCCCCAGTTCTGCGCAGCCAATTCACTTGTGATTGCTGCTTCGATATTCCCCATCTACGCTATCCGATGCCCGTATGAATGGGTGCTTACCGATGAGTGTCTTCAGAAGATCGGAGCGAGATGCAATCCCCACCAGTATAGCTCGTGACAGTACGGGAGACTTTTAACGTGCCATCTTCCATGAGATCGACCGCTTCGTCGAGCATTGTCGTCGGCGCGACCATTAAGACATCGCAGCTCACAACCGTTCCGACCGTGCAGCCGTGCGTCTGGGCATATTCATCCGCCAACATTCCGGAGCCGGTGAGGAGATCGGCTAGCCATGAGTGCTTGCGTTGTGTTTGCAGTTCGGCGCTCCTGACGAAGTCACCCTAACTGATAAATGCCAACCAGATCGCGGATGTCGTTGATGATCGGAAGGCAGCTGATACGATTGTCGAGCACTATCATCGCGGTTTCAGCGATCGGCGTTTCAAGCAAACGGATATTACAGGCGATGTCATGACCGCATGGATAAGCATCGTTTACTCCTCACTTTTGTCGACGCCACATTCCGCGGATATCTGGCAGGTGATTGGCGAAAGCATATCTGGCCTGGTTAGTGTTGCCCTGATCACGATCAACAGAATGGTGCAGCGGATTTGGTCGCTCTTGGCAGTTTTTCCTGACTTGGCTTTCAATTCTTCTCGTTGCGCTGGCCTGAAGCGATGTGACTTACGCCGATTCGGTCGATTAGCACGGAAGATCGGGCGTGGCGTACGATATGGTCGACGGTCGAGCCGAAGATGTGGTCGAATATATCCGAGGCGTGGGCAGCGACGACGATCAAATCCGCCTCTCTTTCCTCGGCGATCTTCAATAGCGTTCGCGACGCGGAACCGGATCGTACATGAACGAAAGCCGGTATGCCGAGATTTTTGCAAAGTGTGCTGAGCCTTTCCTCCGCCTCGCCAATCACCGAAATTGCCCAGCTGTCGGGACATTTCTGCTCAGCGGGGAAGCGCTCGACAATATAACCGTCAATTCGCCTTCTGGCGCCAATAATGATTACGACGTTCGCAGAAGATGCTCGGCGCGCTCGCGCGATCCAAGTCCGATTGCGCAGATAATCCGTGCGTACATTGCGATCTCCTTAAAATATGTCGGTGCCCGAGCGGCAGGTGAATTCTGTCCGCAGCCCCCTGGAATGCGCTTCCTTGAGAAGCCGATCGGCACTCATCAGGTCAACGACGATATTGCCGGCGAAGCATTGAGCCAGGGGAGATAGTAAGGTCTCGCGTATCCATGCCTCAGCTCGGGGAGAAATTACGTTGATCTGCCATCGCGCCTCGTCCAGGCGCGTAAGGCGCAAATCGCAATGGTCGCTGTGCATCGGCGCATAACCCGCGGCAGCGAGGAGCGCTTCCTCGTTTCGTTTGGCGAAAGGATTATTGGGCATTTGCTCTTCCTCCGATATAGCACCCTGTATTTTTTCCAGAATGCATGACAGGCTGAGACTACTCGCAAGGATGGATCGCGTCGTCCGTCTGGGCATTGATCGCCATCAAAGAAGCGTAAATTCGCTTGACGTGCCTATAAGAAAGCTAAGGACCGCCCGAACGGCACACAAGCCCTCTGACGCTTGTTGATCCAACGCAAAGCCGAATATTGGGCGAGGACGACGATGATCCACATTTGGAACATTATGAGACCGACTCGCACTGCCCCAGCTGCGGATCGATCGAAAGAACGAAAATCGCTCGGCCGGACAGAGAAGAAAGCGTATGGCATCCCGTGAATATTCTGAACATTGGCTCCGACGTCGCGGCCATGCGCGAAGTCGCGGAACTGGTTATTGGCGTCAACCGCCATAAGATGACGATCTTCATAATGATCGCGGCCTTGCTGCTCCAGGTTTTCGTCCCCTTTCATCGTTACGTTGTGTTCCTGAAATGGTTGACATTATCACCGCTTGTTTGCGCTGCAGTCTTGTTTACGATGCGTGTTCCATAGGGCGAGGTTGGCTTGAGGATAAATGGCGCAACCTTTGACCGCCCCCAGGGATGGATCATAATTCTGAGCTGGATCACGACAGCCATCATGGGCGTGGGGAGCGATTGGTATGGTGATTACCGCATAGGCATAGTCGCTTAGCCGGCAGCCAGCTTCTGGTTCAGGTGATCAGCCAACCGGGTCGCGAGAGCAAGGATCATCAATGTAGGATTCGCATGGCCGCTGGTGGGAAACACCGATCCGCCGGCGACATAAAGATTGTGCACGTCGTGGAGCCTGCAATTCTCGTCGACGACGCCTGTCTTTGCGTCGACAGACATGCGTGTCGTACCGAGCGTATGTGCCATGTCGATGATGACGATGTCTTGTGGTCGCCGCTCGACTGCCCAATCTTCGAGCTTGGGTACGGGCAGACCGGCGCTCAAAAGGGATGCAGCGGATATTTCCGCAATCCTGAGGAGCGTCTGGCGCTCGATATCATTGATGCGCCAATCGACTTTGGCAAGCGGCATTCCGAAAGGGTCCCTCCTGGTACTGAGGCTGATGCGGCTGTCGGCATTCGGAATTTGTTCGCAGATTGCCTCGATCCGGAGACCTGTAAGCTTGTGGGGAAGCCCCCGACATTGAAATTCATCTGCCACCAAGTTTGGAGACAGTCTTATTGCAGAGTTGATCATAAACTCCTTGAGCATTTTCGGGGTTCGATGGTCTGAAAGAATCTTCATTCCGATCCCCTTGACTATAAGTCCGGAGCCTTTTGCAACCGAGCATAGGTCACGACGAACATCCGCATCACGGCGCAGCAACCGTTTCAGCGCGTCCCAGGGGTCATCCGGAGCGCGCTCCGTGGCGAAGTAGATCCCGGCATTCAGTAATTGCTCGCGCTCCTGTATCTGTGGCGTTAATGCCAGGCCGTGCATGAACATGTGTGCACGTCCTTTGTGATGAGCCCCGAAGAACCCGAAGAGCTTGGCCAGTGGAGCCATTTGGCTGGCGTCTATGCGGCCTATTCGAGCGCCGGGATGATCCATCAGATATCGCCCGACCAGGTCACGATGGTTGCCAATTCCCTTCGAGTGCACATCGTTGGATGTCAGCAGTAATCTAGCATTTTCAATTCCGCCTGCGGCCAATACACACAATCTGGCCGTGATGCGTGCACGCTTTCCCGCCATGTTCGCGAGCTCAAGGTGTGAAAAATGTGATCCGTCCGCGCTCAGCCCGATACGCGTCACGGTCGCATCCAGAAGAACATGTATCTGATCCGACCGTTTCGTCATGAGCTCCCTTCCGAAGCGCATGATGTCGAGCCGTTCTACGCGGGAGCGTGCAAACTGCCAATAAAAGGAATGAACCTCCGCTGTATCAAAGCGCCTCGGCGGCTCCCTTGGACTGAGATTGAGCACCTCCATTGCCCGCAGGAGGTAGGGTTCTATTTGGCTGCGATCCATCGGCCAGCCGGAACAGGGAACCCATGAACGAGCCCTGAAATCCATAACATCGAAGGGTGCTGATTTACCGGCCCATGCGTGCGTCGATCCCCCAAGCGCTCGGCAGCGGACGCCGAACGGTTGGACCTCGCTCGACCAAAACTCTGCTTGTGGGCCATGAAATTCCACCCGCCGGCGGATTTGCGCTTCCGATTGGAGCTCGCAGACATTCTCGACTTCATTGAGTGCCGAATGCTCGGCATCTTCGAACTCGAGGCCACTTTCGACGACGAGTACCTTTCTGCCCGCCTTCGCGCATTGCGTTGCAATTGTCAGTCCTGCCGGTCCGCCTCCGACAATGACCAGATCTGCAGTCATTGTCGAATTATCATCGAATTTGGACAGGCGGTCGATTTTCATGCGGAGCCATCAATTCAAAGAAGTCATCATTCAAGACGGAACGATCTTCGTCACCTCATGTCATCCGAGGATTTACCAAGAATTGGAAATCGACAATATCCGTACAAAATTGGTAGGTGGTAATCCGGTTGAAGGTCAAAGGTCGCAAGACATCACCTTGTTCGGCGAGAGCTCAACACTGCTTCCATGTTTGGAGGAGGGGAGCTTCAGAAACTGCGCTATAGCGCTCCAGGAGACCGCTAAAAGAAGTAGCAGCCTGTCCTTGAGCAGCTGTATTGATAGAAACACCTATTGAGGTAAAAAGGAACCAACATGGCTTCGAGCATCAAAGACCCAGAAACGGAACGGTTGGTGCGCGCTCTCGGCGCGGTACGGCGGAAGTTATAGCGCGGCGATTAGGATGAGACGAATCTCACCGTGATTGCCGCCGCGCAGGAAGTATTACCGTTGCAACGCGCATGACGCTCATTGAACGCTTGCATCGCGTTAACTTGGAAGTCCAAAGGGCAGCGCTGCTCGAGGACCTTGCGGCAAGCCGTCGTCGCTGGAGATGTCTGCCCATTCTCGACACACGGAGCGCCGATGAGATTCGTGCCTACGACGGGACTGCCAACCTGATGGTTATCGACTCGTCCATCATCAAAGCTGTCGCCTTCGATAAACCAGGAGTTAGCTCATTCGAAGCGCTCATCGCAGACGATCCCGTGCGCCAAGGATTTCGCCCTTATAAGGGCAAGGATAGCGACATTACGATGCAGCGCTGCGGCGCATGAGCGGCGTGTCCGCGGTGTAGCCTCTTCCGGGAGGCTAGATCTCGCGCCGAAGACGAACTTGGATGAAGGTCAATTTCTCGATCATGACTTAGCGATTCCGTCGGAAAGTCGTTTCAAGAACGCAGGAACCACGAGCGGCAAGGGAAGTCCCCGATGGTACAGAAGAGCGCAGGCATCTTAGCCTATCGTGTCGATCGGAGCGAGCTCGAGGTTCTGTTAGTTCATCCGGGCGGTCCCTACTGGCAGAAGCGTGATATCGGCGCGTGGCAAATTCCGAAGGGAGAACTCTTCGATAACGAAGAAGCCGATGTTGCCGCCAGGCGAGAGTTTGCCGAGGAGACAGGATGGATTTTGGAAGGAGCGCTTTATCCGCTTGGCGAAATACGCCAGCACGGAGGAAAATCAGTTATGGCTTTTGCGTCGGAAGGCGCCTTTTCAGTGTCGACGTTTATTAGTCAGACGTAAGCGCGAATTTCGGTGCGCCTTTTGAGGCGCAGCGCTCTGAGGCATGAAGTGTCCACCAAAAAATAGGTGGACACCAAATCATGGATGAAGATGCTCCTAAATTGCAGGTGCGGCTTGTTGGTC